>NZ_JAQYWW010000562.1:0-47789 GCF_036322525.1 Streptomyces sp. BE20
GGAGCTTGCGGCCACCGGTGAAGATGTCGGCGGTGCCGTCCTCGTTCTGGCTGAGGAAGACACCGAATCCGGCCGGGGGCTGTGCCAGCCGGTCCACTTCCTCCTTGAGGGCCACGATCTGGTCGCGGGCCTCTCGCAGGGTGGAGGCGAGCCGTTCGTTCTGGGCGGTCACGCCGGCCAGGTTGGTCTGGAGCTCGACGATCCGCTCTTCGAGGACTCTCGAATTGCGCGGCGAGTCGGCGAGCTTGCGGCGCAGGACGGCGATTTCCTGCTCAAGGTACGAGACCTGAGCGGTCTCGTCGGAACCACGAGCGGGCCTGCCGGTGCTGCGGTTGTAGTCGTCATCGTGGGCTGCCACGGTCCTCACCTCCTCCGGGGAGCTGGACGCTTCCAGACCCTACCTGGGACCAGGGGTCCGTAAACCCCTAGATCAAGAAAGATGGAACGGGCGTGTCCGATCTTCGCCCTCGCGTGCTTCCCCTCTGCTAGGGGGATACCCACCGCGCACCGGCCAAAGCGGACCAGATGTATCGTCGATCGAGTCGATATCCGATCGCGACCGCTGCCTGAGGTCCGATCGTTGTACGAATGGCGGGAATGCCCCGCGCGGGGACGTCCCGGGACAGAAACGGCGGAAAAGCATGTCGGTGAGCGAGTCGGAGACGGAGACCGGACCACTGGAGGTCTGGATCGACCAGGATCTGTGCACCGGCGACGGCATCTGCGCGCAGTACGCGCCCGAGGTCTTCGAACTGGACATCGACGGCCTGGCCTATGTGAAGGGCGCCGACGACGAGTTGCGCCAGCAGCCCGGCGAGACGGTGCCGGTGCCGCTGACGCTCCTTCAGGACGTGGTGGACTCGGTGAAGGACTGCCCGGGCGACTGCATCCACGTCCGCCGGGCCGCCGACCGGGTCGAGGTGTACGGCCCGGACGCGGAGTAGGCGCCCCCGGTCCTGGCGGAGTTCAGGTCCGGCTGAGCGGGGCGGCGGTCTGGGAACGGTCCCAGCCGCCGCCCTTGCGCGTCCAGGTGAGGTCGAGTGAGATGTCCGGTTCGAAGCGCGGCACGTCGTCACCGGAGTAGCCCTGGGCGTGGCCGGTCACGGCCCCGTCGCTGCGCAGCGCCAGCCGGCCGACCGTGAGGTTCTCACGCTCCGACAGCAGGGTGGCCAGGACGACGGGTCGGCCGCCGGCGGGGCCGGGGCCGAGCAGGTAGACGGCGTCCGGCGGGGTGCCGTTCTCGGCCGCGCAGTGCGCGGCGACGACGGTGCCGGGCCGGCCGTCACCCAGGTCGGCGGCGAAGCTGATGGCGATCTTGACCGGGAACGGTCCGCAGTCCAGGGGGAGTTCGGCCGCGGCCGGGTCGGGGGCGACGGCGGCCGGAAGGGCCTTCGGGGTCGGCCGGGCCGGGCCGGGGGTCCCGGTCGCGGGGGCGGCGGCGAGTGCCGCCGCCACCACGGCGGCGCAGCCGGCGACGGTGAGGGCCCAGTGCCAGGGGGCGGTCCCGGCCCGGCCGGGCGCGGTGCCGCCTCCGGGGCCCGGCCGTCCGGAAGTGTGCTGTCCAGCCGTCGTCCCGACCGCGGTCTCCACCAGGCGTCCCCTCCAGTGGTCTGTGTGAGCGAGCATCGTCCCACACCGGGGCGGCCGTCGGAGGGCCCGGGGTGCCCCTCCGGGCAGCGCGAAGGGGCGGTACGACGACGCGTACCGCCCCTTCGACGGAGTGCTAGCCGAGGTCGGTCGGACCGTCGGTCTCGGTACGGGCTGCGGCGCGGGCCGCGGCGCGCTCCTGCAACGAGCGCTCGGGCGACCCGTTGTCGTAGTCCTCGCCGTAGGCGCCCTTGGCCGGGCGGCGGCGGCGCAGCGGCGGCTCGACGCCGTCGGCCAGCCGGCGGGAGGTGAGCAGGAAGCCGGTGTGACCGATCATCCGGTGGTCCGGGCGGACCGCCAGGCCCTCCAGGTGCCAGGTGCGGACCATGGTCTCCCACGCCTGCGGCTCGGTGAAGGTGCCGTGCTCGCGCAGCGCCTCGACGGTCTTGGACATCTGCGTGGTGGTGGCCACGTAGCAGCAGATGAGGCCACCGGGGACGAGCGCCTTGGAGGCGACGTCCAGGCACTCCCAGGGGGCGAGCATGTCCAGGATGACGCGGTCGACGTCGGCCTCGACCAGGTTGTCCTGGAGGTCGCCGACGGTGAGCTTCCACGCCGGGTGGGGCCCGCCGAAGTAGCGCTCGACGTTGCCCTTGGCGATGTCGGCGAAGTCCTGCCGGCGCTCGTAGGAGGCGAGCATGCCGGTGTCTCCGACGGCGCGCAGCAGGTAGGTGGAGAGCGCGCCGGATCCGACGCCGGCCTCCACCACGCGGGCGCCCGCGAAGATGTCGGCCATCGCCAGGATCTGCCCCGCGTCCTTGGGGTAGATCACGGCGGCGCCGCGCGGCATGGACAGGACGTAGTCGGGGAGCAGGGGGCGCAGCGCGAGGTACGGGACGTTCCCCGTGGTGCGCACGACCGTGCCCTCGGGGGCGCCGATCAGCTCGTCGTGGGGGAACGCACCCTTGTGGGTGTGGAACTGGTTCCCGGCCTGGAGCGTGAACGTGTAGTGGCGGCCCTTGGGGTCGGTCAGCTGGACCTGGTCCCCGACCTGGAAGGGCCCGCGTCGGCGGGTGGCACCGGTCGGTTCGGACATGCGGACAATCCTAAGGGAAGCGGACGGCCCCGCCCGACCGGGGTGATCGTCGGCCCCGGCGGCGCGGTCAGGACCGGCCGGTGACCGCCGCGGTCAGACGCTGTTCGATGTCGGTGAGCGCGGCCACCCCGTACACCCGGCCGTCCTCCTCGACGACCAGGTACTCGCCGGCCGGGGTCGCCCGGACGGCACGCAGCAGGTCCTCGCCGGCGAGGTCGGCGGAGAGCCGCAGGCCGGGTTCGAGGTCGCGGGCGAGCGGGCCGACGGCGACCCAGGGACGGCGGTGCTCGGGGATGCCCCGGACGGCGGACTCCCGGACGATGGCGATCGGGTCGCCGCGCCCGTCGACCACGACGACGGCACCGGCCCCGGCCTCGCCGGCGCGGCGCATGGCCTCGCCGAGCGGGGTGTCGGCGGTGACCTCGACGGTCCGGCGGGCGAGGTCGCGCAGCCGCAGCCCGGGCAGGACCTCCTTGAGCCGGGCGTTGCGCAGGGCGCCGCCGGCGCCGTTCCAGATGACGGCGGCCAGGACGGCGGCCAGGACGGCGTCGATCATGGTGTCGGTGCGGCTGCGTTCGAGGTCGCGGGCGGCGCTGACCAGGGGCAGCCCGATCAGCACGGCGACGGCCAGGCCGCGGCCGGCCCAGGCGGCCGCGACGGTGCCGGCCATCGGGCGGCCGGTGGCCGCCCAGACTGCGGCGCGCAGCATCCGGCCGCCGTCCAGCGGCAGGCCGGGCAGCAGGTTGAAGGCGGCGACGACGAGGTTGGAGACCATCAGGCCGGTGAGCAGCACCCCGGGGACGGTGGTCAACTCGACGGCCTGGAGCGCGAGGAAGAAGAGACCGCCCAGGACCAGCGAGAGCAGCGGTCCGACGAAGGCGAGCCAGAACTCGCGCCCGGGGCTCTCGGCCTCCTTCTCGATCTCGGAGACGCCGCCGAAGAACTGGAGCTGGATGCGGCGGACACCGAGCCGGTAGCGGAGCGCGACCAGCGTGTGGGCCAGCTCGTGCACCAGGACGGAGCCGTAGAACGCGACCGCGAAGGAGAACGCGACGAGGTAGCGGGCGCCGCCGAGCTCGGGCAGGACTCGGTCGAGCTGGCCGCCGAAGACCCAGGTGATCAGCGCGGCGATGACGAACCAGGACGGGGTGACGTACACCGGGACGCCGAAGGGGCGGCCCACCAGGATGCCGCCGCGGGGCTCCGGGTCCTCGGACGGCGGGGCTCCGGGACGGTTGCCGCCGCCGTGCGGTGGCTGGTCGGAGGTCTGCTGCCCCCTGCTGTCGCTCACCGGTGTCCCTTCGTCCGTCTCCCCCGCGCCGCGCCTCACGCCGGTGCGCCCACGCTACGTGATCGGGACGGCCGGGCGCCGCGCGCCCCTCGCTTCTCCCTGCCTCATACCCCGTGGCGGGTTCCGGCAGCACCGTGGCAGCGGGATGACGGCGCAGGGCAATAGGGTCGGGGTATGCAGCAGACCGACACCAGCAGCGCCGAGGTGGTCGCGCCCCGCCCGGCGGCGCCCCCGACCGGCCTGTCCCCGTCCCGCGCGGGGGACTTCCTGACCTGCCCGCTGCTGTACCGGCTGCGGGTGATCGACCGGCTCCCGGAGCCGCCGAGCTCGGCGGCGACCAGGGGCACCCTGGTGCACGCGGTGCTGGAGCGGCTGTTCGACAGCCCGGCGGCCGAGCGGACGCCGGAGCGGGCCCTGGGCCTGCTGCGCCCGCAGTGGGAGCGGCTGCTGGGCGAGCGCCCGGAGCTGTCCGGCCTCTTCCCGGAGGACCCGGACGGCGCGGCGCTGACCCTCTGGCTGGCCGACGCCGAGAAGCTGCTCGCCCAGTGGTTCCGACTGGAGGACCCGACCCGGCTGCATCCGGTGGAGCGCGAGCTCTACGTGGAGACGGCGCTGGACTCCGGGCTGCTGCTGCGCGGCTACATCGACCGGGTGGACGTCGCCCCCACCGGCGAGGTGCGGCTGGTCGACTACAAGACCGGCCGGGCGCCCTCGCGCGACTTCGAGGGCAAGGCGATGTTCCAGATGAAGTTCTACGCGCTGGTGGTCTGGCGGTGGAAGGGCGTGATCCCCCGGCGGCTGCAGCTGGTCTACCTGGGCGGCGGCGGGGACGTGGTCAGCTACGACCCGGACGAGGCCGACCTGCTCGCGGTGGAGCGCAAGCTGCTGGCGCTGTGGGAGCGGATCGGCCACGCGGTGGCGACCGGTGACTTCCCGGCGACCCGCAACCGGCTCTGCGGCTGGTGCGACCACCAGGCCAGCTGCCCGGAGTTCGGCGGCACGCCCCCGCCGTACCCGCTGCCGCTGGCGCGCACGTCTGACGAGGACGATCCCACGGGGGATCCGATGAGCAAGGAGTCCTAGGTGACGATCCGAGTGCTGCTGGTCGACGACCAGCCGCTGCTCCGCACCGGTTTCCGGATGATCCTGGAGGCCGAGTCCGACCTGGTGGTGGTCGGCGAGGCCGGCGACGGCCAGCAGGCCCTGGACCAGGTCCGGGCGCTGCAGCCCGACGTGGTGCTGATGGACATCCGGATGCCGCGGATGGACGGCGTGGAGGCGACCCGCCGGATCGCCGGTCCGGGGCGGGACGGCCCGGCCAAGGTGCTGGTGCTGACCACCTTCGACCTGGACGAGTACGTGGTGGAGGCGCTGCGCGCGGGTGCGAGCGGCTTCCTGCTGAAGGACGTGCCGGCCGAGGAGCTGGTGCAGGCGATCCGGGTGGTGGCGGACGGTGCGGCGATGCTGGCGCCGTCGATCACCCGGCGGCTGCTGGACATGTACGCCACCAAGCTGCCCTCCGGTGAGGAGGCCCCGCCGCAGGCGCTGAACGCGCTGACCGAGCGGGAGCTGGAGGTGCTGAAGCTGGTGGCGCGCGGGCTGTCGAACGCGGAGATCGCCGCGGAGCTGTTCGTCAGCGAGACGACGGTGAAGACGCACGTCGGCCACGTGCTGACCAAGCTGCAGCTGCGCGACCGGGTGCAGGCGGCGGTGTACGCGTACGAGAGCGGGCTGGTCCGTCCCGGCGCGCTCTGACCCGGACGTGCCGGAGGCCCGGCCGCTCCCCCGCTGGGGGGGCGGCCGGGCCTCCCCGTACGGGGGCTACTTGCCGACCCGGCCGATCTCCCAGAAGCGGAAGAAGCCGGTGGTGTCGACGGTCGACTCCACGCCGGTGATGTTGGAGCGGGAGGCGAAGAACGACTTGTTCTGGAACAGCGGGATCAGCGGGGCGTTCGTGGCCACGATGCCCTGGATCTGGCCGTAGGCCGTCGTCGCGGCGGCGCGGTCGGCCTGCTTGAGGGTGTCCGGCACGAGCTTCTGGCTGATCTGCGGGTCGTCCCAGCCGTGGTGGTAGGCGCCGCCCTCGACGACCAGCGGGGCGACGTAGTTGTCCGGGTCCGGGTAGTCGGCGAACCAGCCGATCGTGTACATCTGGTACTTGCCCTCGGCCCAGCCCTTCTTGAAGGCGTCCCAGTCGGGCTCGTGCTGGACGGTCACCTGGAACAGGCCGCCGGCCTCCAGCTGCTTCTTCAGCGTCTCGGACTCGGCGCCCTCGGCGCGCGAGCGCGACCAGGTGAGGGTGATCTTGACCGGCGTCTGGACCTTGGCGGTGGTGAGGATCGCCTTCGCCTTGGTGACGTCCTGGTCGCCGTAGCGGTCGAAGAAGGCCGTGTTGTGGCCGCTGACGCCGGCCGGGACCATCGAGTAGAGCGGCTGGACGGTGCGGGCGAAGACGTCGCGGGCCAGGGCCTTGCGGTCGACCAGCTGGGCGGCGGCCTGCCGGACGGCGACGTTGCCGCCGACCGGGTCCTTGGTGTTGAAGACCAGGTAGCGGGTGTCGCTGCTGTCCCCCTCGACGACGCGCAGGTCGGTCTTGCCGCCCTGCTGGTCGGAGAGGATCTGGGCGGCGGTGTTGGGCTCCAGGCTGTTGTCGGCGAGGTCGACCTCGCCCTTGTCCAGCGAGGCCTTGAGGTCGGCGGGCTTGTCGAAGTACCGCAGGGTGAACTTCTTGTTCCGCAGCTTGGCGTCGCCGGTGTACTTGTCGTTGGGCGACAGCACGACCTTGCCCGGGCCGCCGGTGCCGCCGGCCATCGGCTCGATCGAGTCGATCTTGTACGGGCCGGAGCCGACCAGCTTGTCGTTGCCGAGCAGCTTGTCGGCCGGGAAGACCTCCTGGTCGACGATGGCGCCGGCCGGACCGGCCAGCTTGGCCGGGAGGGTGGCGTCGGGCTGGCCGAGGTGGAAGACCACCTCGGTGTCACCCTTGGCCTCGACCGACTTGATCGAGGAGAGCAGCCCGGCCGGGCCGCTCTGGTCGTTGATCTTCAGCGTCCGCTGGATCGAGAAGACCACGTCGGCGGCGGTGAGCGCGTGCCCGTTGGAGAATTTCAGGCCGGACTTCAGCGTGCAGCGGTACTGGGTGGCCTCGCCCGCGGTGAACTCGCAGGACTGGGCGGCGTCCGGGCCGGGCGCGCTGGAGGCGGCCGGGTAGCTGAGCAGCGACTGGAAGGTGTTGCGCAGCAGCAGCCAGGAGCCGGCGTCGTACGCGCCGGCCGGGTCCAGGGCGTTGGTCACCGAGGTGGTGCCCATGGTGATCGCCTTGTCGCCGTCCCCCTTGACGGCGTCGGTCACCGAGCCGCAGCCGGCCACCGAGGCGGCCACGAGTCCGGCGCAGCCGAGCACGGCCAGTCGTTCAGCTGAAGTCTTCACGGGTCGCGTCCTTCGGGGTGCGGTCCGGCCGGAGGGCCGGGGGCCCGCGAGCCGGTTGCCTCCTGGGTTGCGGAGGGGCGCGCGCGCGAGCCGGGCGCCCGTGCGACCGCGGGCAGGACGGGGTTGCCCGTCAGCGGCGGTGCCTGGGCTCGGGGGTGGGGAACGAACTGGAGTAGCGTGCCATATCGAACACACACCCCCGATACCCCCACAGGTGACAGTTGGGACACGGGGGGACGGCACCGGACAGGGCCGTCCTGCGAGTTGTCAGCCAATGCCCGTTTTCTCCCCGGGCCGTCGAGGGCCGGAGCCGGTCCGGACCGACTACCGGCCGGTAGTGCTCATCCGCAATGAGACGACAATCACACCCGCGAGGCGACGAGGGAGCGGAGCAGCTCCAGGTCGACCTGCTCCAGCGACGACAGCACCAGCCGGCCGGGCGCCGGCTCGATAGCCGCCACCGAGGGCACCGCGATCACGGGACAGCCGGCCGCCTCGGCCGCGCGCACCCCGGTCGGCGCGTCCTCCACCACCACGCAGCGGGCCGGATCGGCGCCCAGCCGGCGCGCCGCCTCCAGGTACGGGTCCGGGTGCGGCTTGGTGCGCGGCACCTCGTCCCCAGCGACCGTGAAGGCGAAGTGCTCGGCGCCCAGCGAGCGCAGCACGATGTCGATGATGTGCCGGTGGGAGGCGGAGACCAGGGCGGCCGGGACGCCGTGCGCGGCGAGCGTGTTGAGCAGCCGCTCCGCACCCGGCATCAGCGGCACCCCGCCGGCCAGCAGGTCCACGAACCGCTGGTTGATCAGCACGGTCAGGTCGGCCGGTGCGAGGTCCACGCCCGTGGTGGCGAGCAGGTAGTCGATCACCCGGCTCATCGGGCCGCCGACCACCTGCGCACGGTCCTTCTCGTCGAGCGCGTAACCGAGCTCGGCGAAGAGCGAGGCCTCCGCCTGCCACCAGTAGTCCTCGGTGTCCACCAGCGTTCCGTCCATGTCCAGCAGCACCGCCTGCAGGCCCTGCCCGTCGCCCGGATCGAGGGTCTGGATGGCGGTGGAGATGGTGGTCATGGCGGGATCCTTCCGTCCGTGCCCCCGGATCGGCTCCGGGGATGACACAGGCCGGCCCGCTGGTGAGCGGACCGGCCCGTTCAGGATCATCAAGGATACGCCCGGCCCCTCCGGATCGGGCGAACGCTGCGCAGCATCCGGATTACCGCGCGTTGAAGTACTTGGCCTCCGGGTGGTGGATCACGATCGCGTCGGTGGACTGCTCCGGGTGCAGCTGGAACTCCTCGGAGAGGACCACGCCGATCCGCTCGGGCTTCAGCAGGTCGGCGATCTTGGCGCGGTCCTCCAGCTCCGGGCACGCCCCGTAGCCGAGGGAGAACCGCGCGCCCCGGTACTTCAGCGCGAACATGTCCCGGACGTCCTGCGGGTCCTCGTCGCCGAAGCCCAGCTCGAAGCGGACCCGGGCGTGCCAGAACTCGGCCAGCGCCTCGGCCAGCTGGACGGAGAGGCCGTGCAGTTCCAGGTAGTCGCGGTAGGAGTTGTCGGCGAACAGCTCGTTGGCCGCCTCGGAGATCCGGTTGCCCATGGTGACCACCTGGAGGCCGAGCACGTCGCGGACCCCGGACTCCTCCGGGCGGAAGAAGTCGGCCAGGCAGAGCCGGCGCCCGCGCCGCTGGCGCGGGAAGGTGAAGCGGGTCCGCTCGGTGCCGTCCTCGTGGAAGACGATCAGGTCGTCGCCCTTGGAGTTGGCCGGGTAGAAGCCGTAGATGACGGCCGCCTCCAGCCAGCCCTCGGTCTGCAGCCGGTCCAGCCACATCCGCAGCCGCGGCCGGCCCTCGGTCTCCACCAGCTCCTCGTACGAGGGGCCGTCCCCGCTCCGGGCGGCCTTCAGGCCCCACTGGCCCTTGAACAGGGCGTCCTCGTCCAGCCAGCTCGCGTAGTCGGCGAACGGCACGCCCTTGACGATCCGGTCGCCCCAGAACGGCGGCTCGGGCACCCGGTTGTCGACGGCGACGTCCGAGCGGATCTGGCCGAGGTTGACCTCCTCGGGCTCCTCGACCTCCACCCGTGCGTGCCGGCGCTGCTTCAGCTCCGGCAGGGTGGCACCCGGCACACCGCGCTTGACCGCGATCAGCGCGTCCATCAGCCGCAGGCCCTCGAAGGCGTCCCGGGCGTAGCGGACCTCGCCCTCGTAGATCTCGTGCAGGTCCTGCTCGACGTAGGCGCGGGTGAGCGCGGCACCGCCGAGGATCACCGGGTAGTCGGCCGCCAGCTTGCGCTGGTTCAGCTCCTCCAGGTTCTCCTTCATGATCACGGTGGACTTCACCAGCAGGCCGGACATCCCGATGACGTCGGCCCGGTGCTCCTGCGCGGCGTCCAGGATCGCCGAGACCGGCTGCTTGATGCCCAGGTTGACCACGTTGTAGCCGTTGTTGGACAGGATGATGTCGACCAGGTTCTTGCCGATGTCGTGGACGTCGCCCTTGACGGTGGCCAGCACGATGGTGCCCTTGCCCTCGTCGTCGGACTTCTCCATGTGCGGCTCCAGGTGCGCCACCGCGGTCTTCATCACCTCGGCGGACTGGAGCACGAACGGCAGCTGCATCTGGCCGGAGCCGAACAGCTCGCCGACCACCTTCATGCCGGCCAGCAGCGTGCTGTTGACGATCTCCAGCGCCGGGCGCTCCGTCAGCGCCTCGTCGAGGTCGGCCTCCAGGCCGTTCCGCTCGCCGTCGATGATCCGCCGCTGCAGGCGCTCCTCCAGCGGAAGCGCGGCCAGCTCCTCCGCCTTGGACGCCCGGACGGAGGCCGAGGAGACGCCCTCGAAGAGCCGGAGCAGCTTCTGCAGCGGGTCGTAGCCCTCGCTGCGGCGGTCGTAGACCAGGTCGAGGGCGACCTCGCGCTGGTCCTCGGGGATCCGGGCCATCGGCACGATCTTGGAGGCGTGCACGATCGCCGAGTCCAGGCCCGCCTCGACGCACTCGTTCAGGAAGACCGAGTTGATCACCATACGGGCGGCCGGACTGAGGCCGAAGGAGATGTTGGACAGGCCGAGGGTGGTCTGCACGTCCGGGTGGCGGCGCTTGAGCTCGCGGATCGCCTCGATGGTCTCGATGCCGTCGCGGCGGGACTCCTCCTGCCCGGTGCCCAGGGTGAACGCCAGGCAGTCGACCAGGATCGAGCCCTCGTCGATGCCGTACTCGGTGGTGAGCTGGGCGATCAGCCGCTCGGCGATCTCGACCTTCTTGTCGGCGGTGCGGGCCTGGCCCTCCTCGTCGATGGTCAGCGCGATCAGGCCGGCGCCGTGCTCGCGGGCCAGCGAGGCGATCCGCCCGAAGCGGGTGTCCGGGCCGTCGCCGTCCTCGTAGTTCACCGAGTTCAGCAGGGCGCGCCCGCCGAGCGACTCCAGACCGGCGCGCAGCACCTCCGGCTCGGTGGAGTCCAGCACGATCGGCAGGGTGGAGGCCGTCGCCAGCCGGCCGGCGATCTCCTTCATGTCGGCGACGCCGTCGCGGCCGACGTAGTCCACGCAGAGGTCCAGCAGGTGCGAGCCGTCCCGGATCTGGTCCCGGGCGATCTCCACGCAGGCCTGCCAGTCGCCGGCCAGCATCGACTCGCGGAACTTCTTCGAACCGTTGGCGTTGGTGCGCTCGCCGATCGCCAGGTACGAGGTGTCCTGGCGGAAGGGCACCGCCTGGTAGAGCGAGGCCGCCGAGGGCTCGGGACGCGGGTCGCGCACGGTGACCGGCCGGCCCTGAACCCGCTCGACCACCTGGCGCAGGTGCTCGGGGGTGGTGCCGCAGCAGCCGCCGACCAGCGACAGCCCGTACTCGCGGGTGAAGACGTCGTGCGCGTCGGCCAGCTCGGCCGGGCTCAGCGGGTAGTGCGCGCCGTCCTTGCCCAGCACCGGCAGACCGGCGTTCGGCATGCAGGAGAGGCCGATCCGCGCGTTCTTGGCCAGGTACCGCAGGTGCTCGCTCATCTCGGCCGGGCCGGTGGCGCAGTTCAGACCGATGTAGTCGACGCCGAGCGGCTCCAGCGCGGTCAGCGCGGCTCCGATCTCGGAGCCCAGCAGCATGGTGCCGGTGGTCTCCACGGTCACCTGGACCAGCACCGGGAGGTCGAGGCCCGCGTCTGCGAGGGCGGCCTTGGAACCCAGGATCGCGGCCTTGGTCTGCAGCAGGTCCTGGCTGGTCTCCACCAGCAGGGCGTCCGCACCGCCGGCGATCAGGCCCGCCGCGTTCTGCCGGAAGCCCTCGCGGAGCGTCGCGTACGGGGCGTGGCCGAGGGTCGGCAGCTTGGTGCCGGGGCCGATCGAGCCGAGCACCCAGCGGGTCCGGCCGTCGGTCCCGGTGTGCTGGTCGGCGGCCTCGCGGGCGATGCGGGCCCCGGCCTCGGAGAGCTCGAAGACCCGCTCCGGGATGTCGTACTCGCCGAGCGCCGAGTGGTTGGCGCCGAAGGTGTTGGTCTCCACGCAGTCCACGCCCACCGCGAAGTACGCGTCGTGGACGGAGCGGACGATGTCGGGCCGGGTCAGGTTGAGGACCTCGTTGCAGCCCTCCAGGTCCTGGAAGTCCTCCAGCGTCGGGTCCTGGGCCTGGAGCATGGTGCCCATCGCCCCGTCGGCGACCACCACACGGGTGGCCAGTGCCTCACGCAGCGCGTTCGCGCGGCTCTGCTGGGTGACGGACGGGTCGGCTGCAGTGGCCATGGGGCTTCTCCCTGGGTGCGACGGCTGTCGGCTTTGCGCACCCGCTGAGTCGGGGACGCACGTGGCCAGGGTATCCGGCCCCCGCTGGGAGCAGAGCACCCATTTCGTATCCTGAGCCCTCGTCCGCGAGGGGAGAGCGACGCTATGGGTGGATTCCGGACACGTGCAGGTCGGATCGGGGCGGTTCCCGCCGCCTGGGCCCGGGCGCTGCGCGTCCGCTGGCGGAGCTGGTCCCGATGGCGGAAGTCGCTGGCAACGGCGCTGGTGGCGCTGGCCGTCGTGGTGGTGCCGATCGGATCGGCGGCCCTCGCGCTGCGCCTCCAGTACGTCGGCGACCCGTCGCCCGAGGCACGTACCCGCGGTCGCGACGCGGTCTGGCTCGGCCACGCCTGGGTCGACGGCCGGAAGGGTGACGCGGACATCGCCGCGCTCGCCCGGCGGCTGGCCGGAACCGGCATCCGGGACCTGTACGTGCACACCGGCCCGCTGGAGCACGACGGCTCCCTGCCGACCTCCGTGCACCCCCGGGCCCGCTGGTTCACCGAGGAGGCGCACCGGGCACTGCCCGGAATCCGGGTGCAGAGCTGGCTGGGCGACGAGGTCAAGCCCGAGAAGGACGCGCTGGACCTGGAGGACGCCCCCACCCGGGACCGGGTCACCGCCTCCGCCCGCCAGGTGCTCGATCTCGGCTTCGACGGCGTGCACTTCGACATGGAGCCGATCCGGCCCGGTTCGAAGGGCTGGCTCGCCCTGCTCGACCAGGTCCGCCCGGTCACGGCCGAACGCGGCACCAGGCTCTCGGTGGCCGTCCCGCAGATCGATCCGCTGCCTTACCAGCACAACGTGGCCATCGCGTTCACCGACCACGGCAAGTGGTGGGATCAGGCCTATTTCGCCGAGACCGCCCGCCGGGTCGACCAGGTCGCCGTGATGACGTACGACTCCAGCATGCCGACCGAGTCGCTGTACGGCGGCTACAACGCCTACCAGACCGAGCTCGCGCTGGAGGCCACCCCGGAGGACGTGGACCTGCTGATGGGCCTGCCGTTCTACTGGGAGGACAAGTGGGGCCACTGGGGTCGCGCCGAGACGGTGACCGCCGGCATCCGGGGCATCCGGCTGGGCCTGGGCCGGTACGACCTCGACCGGCAGAACTTCGGTGTCGGGCTGTACGTGGACTTCGCCGCGACCGAGCAGAACTGGACGGACTACCGGCGCCACTGGGTCCGCTGAGCGGGGCCGGGGGCCCGTACGGGCCCCCGGCCTCAGGCCGGCGAGGCGGGGAGCGGGGCGGCCATCCGGTGGGCCAGGTCGCCCAGGAAGCGGCGGACGGTGGCGTCCTCGCCCGTCACGTAGTGCAGGACGGCCCGGTAGAACGGTCCGTAGACCTCGCCGTGTTCGGTGACGGTCAGCGTGCAGCCCCCGCCGACCGGCGTCAGCCGGTACGTCCAGGTGCCGCCGTACGGGAGGTCGCGGTCCGCGATCCCGGTCACCAGGCGGTGCGGGGCCTCGCTCTCCAGCACCTCGTAGGTGGTGTGCCCGTGCCGGCCGTACTCGCGCCAGCGGGCCAGGCCGTCGGCGGTCGCGGGCAGGACCTCGACGTGGGCCAGGCCCCGGCGCCAGGCCGGGTGGAGGCCGAGGTCGGTCAGCACCTCCCAGACCGCGCCGGGCGACTGGGTCAGCTCCAGACCGCCCTCGCTGACGTGCTCCACCGGCAGCCTCCGACCGGCGGCCAGCGTCGCCAGTACCGCACCGGCACCGGTCGCCAGCACCACGCCGGCACCGGTCCACAGCCGTCCGTTCATCCGTCGGCTCCTCACGCCCCGCGACCGGCCCCGCCTCCATCATCGCGCCGCACCGCCGGGCGGGCGCGCCGCGGCAGCCGGGCAGCGCGGCGACCACCCGGACGAGCGGAGGGAGGAGGGGCCGGCCGGGGAACGGGCGAGCGGCGGGATAACCGCTGGATCGTGGCGCCCGCCTCCCCCAGACTGTCCCGGTGCCCGCCGGAACGGGGCTTCAAAGCCCGTAGGCTGGGCAGGTAGGGACCATGGAGCGAGGCGTTCCATGGGTGACGAGAGGTTCGACCGTCGGCATCCGGCCCGCCGGCATCCGGGCACGGCCGGATGGGGCGGCGGCAGCCGACCGGAGGGAGACGCTGGGTGATCGAGCTGGAAGATGTTCCCGAGTTGATCGACCCGGTGATGGTCTGCGCCTTCGAGGGGTGGAACGATGCGGGCGACGCCGCCTCCGCGGCACTGGCGCATCTGGACGAGACCTGGGGCGGCAAGGTCTTCGCCGCCCTCGACGCGGAGGACTACTACGACTTCCAGGTCAACCGGCCCACGGTCTGGCTGGACGGCGGCGTCCGCCGGATCACCTGGCCCACCACCCGGCTCTCGGTGATCCGGGTGACCGAGCCGACCACCCGGGACGTCGTGCTGGTGCGCGGCATCGAGCCCAGCATGCGCTGGCGCTCGTTCTGCAACGAGCTGCTCAACTTCGCGCACGAGCTCGGGGTCGAGCTGGTCGTGATCCTGGGCGCCCTGCTCGGCGACACCCCGCACAGCCGCCCGGTACCGGTCAGCGGGGTCACCTCCGACCCCGACCTGGCCCGCCGCCTGGAACTGGAGGAGAGCCGGTACGAGGGTCCGACCGGGATCGTCGGGGTGCTCCAGGAGGCGTGCACGCACGCCGGGGTGCCGGCGGTGACGCTCTGGGCCGCGGTGCCGCACTACGTCGCGCAGCCCCCCAACCCGAAGGCGACCCTCGCGCTGGTGAACAAGCTGGAGGACCTGCTGGACCTGCGCATCCCGCCGGGCGAGCTCGGCGAGGACGCCCGGGCCTGGCAGCTGGGGGTGGACCAGCTGGCCGCCGAGGACAGCGAGGTCGCCGAGTACGTCCAGCAGCTGGAGGAGGCCCAGGACACCGCCGACCTGCCGGAGGCCTCGGGCGACGCGATCGCCCGCGAGTTCGAGCGGTACCTGCGGCGGCGGGAGAACGTCGGACCGACCGGTGAGAAGCCGGTCGCCGGGCACGCCACGGCGGAGCGCCCGAGCGAGCCGGAGTCACCCGGCTCCCGGGAGAGTCAGGACGGCGCCGAGGAGGACTGACACCTCCCCGCGCGGTCGTCGGCGCAGCCGCGCACCGCACTCCACCGCCTGCGTCGAGGGGGTGACGGGACCGTGGTCCCGTCACCCCCTCGACGAGTCCGCGCCCGCGCGGCGGTGGCGTCCTCGGCCGGACGCCCGCGCCGCGGAGCGGCCGACGGCTACAGCGCGATGCCGAGCAGCGCGTCCACGGTGCGGGTGACCAGGCCGGGCGCGCCGATGTCGGACCCGCCCCCGGTCTGCTGGCGCTCCGCCCAGCGGTCCACCGCGGCGAGCGCGGCGGGCGCGTCCAGGTCCTCGGCGAGCGCCGCGCGGACCTCGGTGAGCAGCTGCTCGGCGTCCGGTCCGTCCGGGCGGCTGACCGCGGCGCGCCAGCGGGCGAGGCGCTCGACGGCCTCGTCCAGGGTGGCCTTGGTCCACTCCCAGTCCTCGCGGTAGTGGTGCGAGAGCAGGGCGAGGCGGATCGCGGCCGGGTCGACGCCCTCCCGGCGCAGGGCCGAGACGAAGACCAGGTTGCCGCGGGACTTCGACATCTTGTGCCCGTCCAGGCCGACCATGCCGGCGTGCACGTACGTCTTGGCGTACGGGTGGGCGCCGGTGGCGACCTGGGCGTGCGCGGCGCCCATCTCGTGGTGCGGGAAGGACAGGTCGCTGCCGCCGCCCTGGATGTCGAAGGACATCCCCAGGTACTGCAGGGCGATCGCGACGCACTCGATGTGCCAGCCGGGGCGGCCGTGGCCGAGCTCGGTGTCCCAGGCGGGCTCGCCCGGACGGGCGGCGAGCCAGAGCAGCGCGTCCAGCGGGTGGCGCTTGCCGGGGCGGTCCGGGTCGCCGCCACGCTCGGCGAAGACCGGGTGCATGGCCTCGCGGGCGAGCCCGGAGACCTCGCCGAAGTGCGGGTCGGACTCGACGGAGAAGTAGATGTCGCCGTCCAGCTCGTAGGCGGCCCCGCTCGCCAGCAGCTTCTGGACCAGCGGGACGATCCACGGGATCGACTCCACGGCGCCGATGTAGTGGGCCGGCGGGAGCAGCCTCAGGGCGGTCATGTCCTCGCGGAAGAGCGCGGTCTCGCGCTCGGCCAGCACCGTCCAGTCCTGTCCGGTGGCGACGGCGCGCTCCAGCAGCGGGTCGTCCACGTCGGTGACGTTCTGGACGTACAGGACGTCGTGGCCGGCGTCCTTCCACACGCGCTGCACCAGGTCGAAGGCGTTGTAGGTGGCGGCGTGGCCCATGTGGGTCGCGTCGTAGGGGGTGATGCCGCAGACGTAGATCCGGGCGGCGCCGTCCTGCGGCACGACCTCCCGGACGACACCCGTAGCGGTGTCGTGGATACGAAGGGGGAGCCCCTGACCAGGCAGGGCGGGAACCTCGGAAGCGGGCCAGGCATGCATGGGAATGACTTTAACCGCGCGAACATTTGAAAGCCTAACCAGTCGGGAAGATCGACTGGATTCGCCTGCTTTCGTTGCCTGAGCGGTTCTGGACTGATAGTGCGCATGACTTGACGACCCCTGCCCGTTGGTGGGAGGGGTCCGATCGAGGCGCCCGGCCGGCCCTGCCGCCGACCGGGCGCTCGCGACCCACCGGTGATACGGCCGGAGCCGCTACAGCCGCTGCCAGAGGGCCGGAACGTTCGGCGGCTCCCAGCCCGGGAAGGCTGTGTGCCCCTGGAGGCAGCGGTAGGAGACGCCGGCATAGGTGACGCGGTCGCCCGCGTTGTAGGAGGTGCCCACGGTCCACGTCGTGGTCCCGCCCGTGGGGGTCGACGTCGGGGTCGAGGTCGGGGTCTGGGTGGGCGTCTGGGTGGGGGTCTGGGTCGGGTTGGGCGTCTGCGGCACGTTGAGGACGAAGTCGTACGTGCCCTCCTTCGCCGACCCGACCTGGCGGACGTTCATCAGCAACCGCGCGTCGTAGATGGTGTCGGTGCTGTTGCGCGGCTCGTTCGGGAAGTAGAGCTGGGTGGTGAGCACCGGCCGGCCGGGCGCCTGGAGCTTGACGTGGATGTGCCGGGTGCGGCCCGGGTAGAGGCCGGGCACGATCGTGGTCAGGCTGAACGCGCCCTTGGCGTCGGTGAACTGGTGGCCGCGGAAGTTGAAGCCGACGTTGTCGTAGGCGCCGTTGACGTCGGCCTGCCAGAAGTCCAGCAGTACACCGGAGATCGGCAGGCACGCGCGGCCGAAGACGAAGCCGCTGACGGTGAGCCGGGTGCCCGGCGTGCTGCTGGTGATCAGCGAGCTGCGCAGCGGGGAGTTGGGCTTGAAGTACGGGCCTTCGGTCTGCTCGATGGTGGGAGCGTCGCCGTCGTGGCAGGCCGGGGTGAAATCGGGGGTCTCGCCGGTGCCGACCCGGTCACGGGCCAGTGCGACGCCACCGCCGACCAGCAGCGGTGCGGTGCCGAGCACGGCGGCGGCCCTCAGGACGGTCTTGCGGCTGATCCGGCGGTCGATCGGACCGTCCGTCCCGGTGGTGGGCTCTTCGGACGCGGGCATGCGCCGACTCCTTCGGTGTGAGTGTGGGGGATCGTTCGTACCAGGGGTAGGGGACGGTGCGGGGACCCGCACCGGAGCCCGTGGGGGGCGGTCTGGGGGCGGCCCTTGCCATGGTGGGGGCATGACAAGGACCCGGCCGGCGACCGACCCGCTCGCGCCGGGCGGGCCGCCGGTGGCCAGCAGTCAAACTACGGGCCGTCCGGAGCCGCCGCGATGGACCTGATCCGGGGATCGTGGTGATTTCCTCCGACCCGGGTACGGAACTCCCCCGGCGTCATCCCGGTCTCCCGGCGGAAGAACCGGCAGAAGTACGCCGGATCACCGAACCCGGCCTCCCTGGAGACCTGGCGGACCGTCAGTTCCGTACAGGCCAGCAGGCGTTTCGCCTCCAGGGTCTGCTGCTGGCGGATCAGCCGGCCCGGCGTCCGGCCGGTCGCCTGTTTGACCATGGCCTGCAGGTGGCTCACCGAGACGCCCAGCTCGTGGGCGCAGGAGGCGACCGAACGCTGCACCCCGCCCGAGGTCGCGACCAGCCGGGTGAAGGCGGTGGCCAGATCGCCGGTGCGACCGGGGGACGCCCCCGGCCCGGCCGGCGAACAGGCCCGCAGCGCACGGACGATGAGAATGTGCAGACTGGCCCGCAGGACACCCGGGTAGCCGGTCGGCCGGGCCCGGAACTCCTCCTCCATGTCGGCCAGCAGCGCGGCGATCGGGCCGGCCTGTTCGCCCAGCCGCACGGCCGGACGGGCCGCCAGGGTGCGCAGCGCGGCGAGGTCCTGGGGGTGGGCGAGCAGGAAGTCCTCGTTGAAGAGGACCACCTGCCCGGTGAGGTCGTCCGCGTCCGCCCAGTAGTGCACCTGGCCGGGCGCGATCACGCACAACTGCGGTGGTTGCAGCGATCGGTGGGCCAGGTCGAGGACGTGGGCGCCGCGTCCGCCGGTGACGTACACGATCTCGTAGAAGGAGTGCCGGTGGGGGAAGCCCGCGCGGGAGAGCGGGCCGATGGTGTCGAAACTGCCGATCGCGAAGGGGAGCAGATGCGGCAACGGGACCTGTAAGCGGTGCAGCGGCAGGTCCAGGTGGGGGGTGGTCCGTCGCTCGTCCATCGTCGCAGTGTGCGGCCGGTCCGGCATACCGGTCCAGACCACTTCCGGCTGCGGAGGCCCGCCGGACGCGCAGGCACGGCCACGGCCGGGTGGTTCGGACACGGTGGTGTCGCGACGGGCCGGGCGCTACGGGCCGGATCCTGCGGCCGGGCCCCACCGCAGGGTTCTACGGCCGGGTCCTACGGCAGGGCGCTGCGGGCCGGGCTGCACGGCCGGACGGAGTGCTCCCCGCCCGGGTGGGCCCGGGTCAGATCGGCGGCCACGGGATGGACGGCCAGTCGTCGGACGGCAGCGGGTGGGCCCCGGTGACGCGCAGCGCCGCCACCCGCGCCCGGGTGGCGTCCAGTTCGGCGACGGTCAGGTGCGGCGCCAGCCGCGCCCCCAGCGCGCCGTCCAACTCCTCGGCCAGTCCGGCCAGCACCTCCGCGGACTCGGCGGGCAGCGGCTGCCCGGCCCAGCCCCAGAGCAGGGTGCGCAGCTTGCCCTCGGTGTTGAAGGTGACGCCGTGGTCGATGCCGTAGATCCGGCCGTCGGCGGCCGGGATCAGGTGGCCGCCCTTGCGGTCCGCGTTGTTGAGCACGGCGTCCAGCACCGCGAGCCGCCGCAGCCGCTCGTCGTCGGGGTGCACCAGCAGGGCGGTGCGCCCGCCGCCCACCTCGGCCCGGACGATCGGCAACCAGCCCGCCTCCGCGCCGCGCGGGTCCTGGAGTGCGAGCAGCGGCTCGGCGTCCGGGTCCGGCTCCACCCAGAGCTGCACCATGCCCGGCCCGTGCGGGCCCTCGCGCAGCACGGTCGGCGGGATCAGCGCCCAACCGGTGGCGGCCGACACCTCGTACGCGGCGATCTCGCGGCCGGCCAGGGTGCCGTCCGGGAAGTCCCACAGCGGACGTTCGCCGGCCACCGGTTTGTAGACCGCCTGGGCGGTGCGGTCGTCCAGCGCGACGGTGCAGTAGAGCGCGGCGTTGGAGGCGTCGGTGAGCCGCCCGTGGACGGTCAGCGTGCCCTCGCGGAGCAGGCGCAGCGCGGTGGACGGGTCGGCGGCGAGCGCGGCGGCGGCGGCCGGGTCGGCCCGGGGCGCCTCGACGGTGTCGGCGCCCGTGTCGCCGTCGGTGGCCGTGCCACTGCCGGTGGCCGTGTCGCCGTCGGTGGCCGTTCCGGGCCCGGGGGCGTCCGGCGCGGCGGTCGCGGGCCCGGCGGCGTCGGGGCCCTCGGCCCGGGGCGGGGTCCCGGTGTTCAGCGCCGGTAGCCGTTCGCGCGCGGGCACAGGTGGCCCTCCGGGTCGAGCGGCAGGTTGCAGAACGGGCAGGGCTTGCGACCGGCCGCCACCAGGTCCAGCGCCCGCTTGGCGAACACCCGGGCCATCGCGCCGGAGAGCCGCACCCGGAGCATGTCCGGGCCGTTCTCGTCGTCCTCGAAGACGGCGGCGCCCTCCTCCTCCTCGTCCTCGACCAGGGCCTGCGCCTCGACCACCAGACAGCTGTCCACGGTGTCCCACGCCAGCGCCATCGTGCCGACCCGGAACTCCTGCTCCAGCGGCAGGTCCAGCGGCGCGGTGTCGAGCAGGTCCTGCGGGGCGGTCGGCGGGATGGACGCCGATCCGCCGCTGCGGCGCAGCGCCTCGTCGAGGACCTCCTCGATCCGCTCGGCGAGCGCGGTCACCTGGGTCTTCTCCAGCAGCACGCTGGTGATCCGCCCCCGGGCGCTCGCCTGGAGGTAGAACGCCCGGGCGCCGGGCTGGCCGACGGTGCCGGCCACGAACCGTTCGGGCTGGTCGTAGAAGTAGACCTGACGGGGCACGCTCTCGCTCCGGATCGTCTCGATCGTCGTAGGGATCGTTCGGGGATATGGGGGTCGGCCGGGGTCCGGGGGACTCATGGTCACCCTACGACCTCCCGGGCCGCGCCGGGGAGCCGAGCCCCGGGCGGGGAGGCCCGCGAACAGGGCACCGCGGGCGGAGGTTCGCCGCGACGGGCTGTCCGGCGCGGCCCCGGGCCGTGCGGTGGTGCTCAGGCCGTCCCGGTGGAGCCGCCGACCACGGCGTCCCCGCTCGACGCCGGGTCGCCGTCGGGCGCCCCCGGACCCCCCGGCCGGCCGGCCGGCCTCGGGGCCAGCGAGGTGAGGTCGCCGGAGTCACCCATCCTCAGCACGAAGGGGCGCCGCGCGGTGTAGCGGATCGCGGTCACCGAACAGGGGTCGACGTTGATCCGCTGGAAGTGGTCGAGGTGCAGACCGAGCGCGTCGGCCACCACCGCCTTGATCACGTCGCCGTGCGAGCAGGCGATCCAGACCGCGTCCTCGCCGTGCTCGGCCGCGACCTTCTCGTTCCACTCGCGGACCGCGCCGACCGTCCGGTGGCTCAGTTCACGCAGCGACTCCCCGCCGGGGAACGCCGCCGCCGCCGCGTGGTCCTGGACGGTGCGCCAGAGCGGCTCCTTCGCCAGCTCCGCGAGCGGCCTGCCGGTCCAGTCGCCGTAGTGGCACTCGCCGAGCCGCTCGTCGAGGGCGGGCTCACCCGGTGCGGAACCGCCCCTCTCGGGACCGGCCAGCTCGGGCCGGACCGCGAGCAGCGGCTCCAGGGTCTGCCGGCACCGCTCCAGGGGGCTGCTGACCGCCTGGACCAGCGGGATCCCGGCGAGTCGGCCGGCCAGCGCGGCCGCCTGCTCGCGCCCGGTGTCGTCGAGGTCCACCCCCGGGGTCCAACCGGCCAGGATTCCGGCGGTGTTCGCGGTGGAGCGGCCGTGGCGGACGAGCAGCAGGGTCGGCATGGGGCCCACCCTACGGCTTCCCGGCTCCCCGCGGGGCCGAAAGGATCTTGCCGGACCGGGGTGAGGATCGCGCCGGGCCCGGCCGACGGCCCGCGCCGCCGGTCGCGGCAGGTACCCCCCGGGGCGCCCCAGGGGCGACAATGACCCGCATGATCGTCCACTGCGCCATCTACCGGGACGGCCGCCCGGTCGCGACGCCCGCGGACCCCGCCGGCTCCCTCGCCGCCGCGCGGGCGGCAGGCCGGGGCGGCTTCGTCTGGATAGGCCTGTTCGAACCCACCACCGAGGAACTCGACGAGGTCAGCACCGAGTTCGGTCTGCACCCGCTGTCGGTCGAGGACGCGGTCAGCGCCCACCAGCGCCCCAAGGTGGAGGTCTACCAGGGATCGCTCTTCGTGGCCCTCAAGACGCTCGGCTACCACCCCGACGGCCACGCCGTCACCAGTGGCGAGGTGATGCTCTTCGTCGGCGAGGACTTCGTGATGACGGTCCGCCACGGTGCGGACACCCCGCTCGGCGAGCTGCGCCACGAGCTGGAGGAGCAGCCCGAGCTGCTCAGGTACGGCCCGAGCGCCGTGCTGCACTCGGTCTGCGACCGGGTGGTGGACGGGTACGTGGACGTGGCCGTCGGGCTCCAGGCGGACCTCGACGAGCTGGAGGCCGACGTGTTCGCCCCCGGCCGGGTCGGCCGCGACATCGCGAGCCGGATCTACGGCTACAAGCGGCAGCTGGTGACCGTCCGCCGGGCCACCGGGCCGCTGCTCGACCCGATGCTGCGGCTGGAGCGCGGCGGCGTCCCGTTCGTCCGCCCCGAGGCGCTGCCCTACCTTCGGGACGTCGCCGACCACCTGGCCCGGGCCAACGACCAGGTGGAGGGCATGGACCGGCTGCTCTCCGACATCCTCGCCGCCAACCTGGCGCAGGTGAGCGTGCAGCAGAACAACGACATGCGGAAGATCTCCGCCTGGGCGGCGCTGGCCGCCGTGCCGACGATGATCGCCGGCGTGTACGGCATGAACTTCGACGACATGCCCGAGCTCCGCCAGCCCTGGGGGTACCCGGCCGCGGTCGGGGTGATGGTGACGGTCTGCCTGGTGCTGCACCGGGTGTTCAAGCGGCACGGCTGGCTGTGAGACGGGCCGGAGCGGGGCCCTCGCGCCACGTCCCCGGCTCCGGCCCCTCCACCCCGGTCCCCGGTCGCTGCTCCGGTCCCGTTCCGGGCCCGCGGGTCAGGCCAGCCCGGCGCGCTCCAGCGCCTCGACACCGGTGCGCAGCGCCCGGAGCCGCTCGTCCAGGGTGAAGCCGGACGGCGCCAGGGTCAGCGTGGTGACGCCCGCGTCCGCGTAGGCCTGCATCCGGTCGGCGATCCGCGCGGTGTCGCCGACCAGCGAGGTGGCGTCGATCAGGTCGTGCGGGACGGCCGCCGCCGCACCGGCGTAGTCCTTGGCCAGGTAGCGCTCCTGGATCTCGTCGGCGGCCTGCTCGTAGCCCATGCGGCGCGTGAGCTGGTTGTAGAAGTTCTTCTCCTTGCTGCCCATTCCGCCGATGTAGAGCGCGGCGTAGGAGCGCTGGGAGTCGACGCCCGCCTTGATGTCCTCGCCGACCGCGATGGTGACGGTCGGGCAGAGGTCGAAGCCCTCCAGCCCCCTGCCCGCCTTGGCCCGGCCGGCCTTCAGCGGGTCGAGCGAGAGCGCGGCGTGCTCGGGGGCGAAGAAGATGCCCAGCCAGCCGTCGGCGATCTCGCCGGTCTGTTCGAGGTTCTTCGGGCCGATCGCGGCGATGTACAGCGGGATGTGCTCGCGCACCGGGTGCACGGTGAGCTTGATCGGCTTGCCGGGCCCGCCGGGCAACGGCAGCGTCCAGTGCTCGCCCTCGTGGACCAGCCGCTCGCGGGACATCGCCTTGCGGATGATCTCGACGTACTCGCGCGTGCGGGCCAGCGGCTTGTCGAACTTCACGCCGTACCAGCCCTCGGAGACCTGGGGGCCCGAGACGCCGAGGCCCAGCCGGAACCGGCCGCCGGAGAGGGTGTCCAGGGTCGCCGCGGTCATCGCGGTCATCGCCGGGGTGCGGGCCGGGATCTGGAAGATGGCCGAGCCGACGTCGATCCGCTCGGTCCTGGCCGCGACGAACGACAGCACGGTGGCCGCGTCCGACCCGTACGCCTCGGCCGCCCAGCAGACCGAGTAACCGAGCCGGTCGGCCTCCTGCGCGACGGCGACGTTGTCGGCGTCCATGCCGAGTCCCCAGTAGCCGAGGTTGATACCGAGTCGCATGGCACTGCCTTCCAGTCAGGTGTTCCGTGAGGGTAACCGGGCGTCCGGCGGCCATGCTACTGGCCGGTAGTGGTGACCCGGGTCACATTCGGGCCGCGCCCCGGACGACCGGGCGGGCGGTGATCGTTCTGCGGGTCTGCACACCTGCCCGGGCACCGGCCGCTACGCTCAGCCGACGTGGGGGCGCCATGCCCCACCTGCGCGTTTACCCCCCGATCTCCCCCAGATCTCCCCCCGACGTCCGCCCGATGTCCCCTCGATATCGGCCAGTGAGAGGGCCCGTCCGATGGAAAAGCGTCACCTCGGCCGCACCGGGCTGCAGGTCTCCCGGCTCGGCCTCGGCACCATGACCTGGGGCCGCGACACCGACGAGCAGACGGCCGCCGAGCAGCTCAAGGAGTTCGTGGACGCCGGCGGCAACCTGGTCGACACCGCCGACGTCTACGCCGACGGCGACGCCGAGTTCCTGCTCTCCCGGCTCACCGACAGCCTGATCCCCCGCTCCGACCTGGTCATCGCCACCAAGGCGGGCAGCGTCCCCGCCTCCGGCCGCCGCTTCGACGGCTCCCGCGGCCACCTGCTCGCCGCCCTCGACGCCTCGCTGCGCCGGCTCGGCACCGACTACGTCGACCTCTGGCAGGTGCACGCCTTCGACCCGGCCACGCCGGTCGAGGAGACCCTCAGCGCCCTGGACATCGCCGTCGCCTCCGGGCGCGCCCGGTACGTCGGGGTCTGCGACTACAGCGGCTGGCAGCTCGCCAGGGCGGCCACCTGGCAGAACGCCCACCACGGCCGGGTCCCGCTGGCCGGCGCGCAGCTGGAGTACTCGCTGCTCCAGCGCGGGATCGAGCGGGAGGCGGTGCCCGCCGCGAAGGACGGCGGGGTCGGCCTGCTCGCCTCCTCCCCGCTCGGGCGCGGCGTGCTCACCGGGAAGTACCGGCACGGCGTCCCGCAGGACTCGCGCGGCGCCTCGCCGTACCTCACCGGGTTCGTGCAGCCGTACCTCGGGGAGCGGTCCCGACGGATCGTGGACGCCGTCGCCACCGCCGCCGACGGGCTCGGCAGCAGCCCGCTGGCGGTGGCGCTGGCGTGGGTCCGGGACCGGCCCGGGGTGGCGAGCACGCTGGTCGGCGCGCGGACGGTGGCGCAGTTGCAGGCGTCGTTGTCGGTGGAGGCACTTACGCTTCCGAGTGAGATCCGCGGTGCGCTCGACGACATCTCGGCGCCGGTCCACCGCTACCCCGACCAGGGGTGGAGCGAGCTGTAGGACGGCTCGCCCCCGCCCCGCGACCCGACGGACCGGACCCGACCCCGTAACGAACGACGTGATGTAGTGCCTGTGGCCGTCCGTACCGCCTGCGGCGTCCGTACGGTTCGTGCGGGCCGTTTCGTACGGACCGGACCGTACGGCCCGTCGGCATGTGCCGACCCTGTTGTACCGAACCGACCGATCGTCGGCCCGGCCGCCCCGCGCGGCGCGCGGCCGGCCCGAACCTGCCGACCGCCCGCACGACGGGGCGGCCGGTGCCCAGCAGTGGAGTTGAGCTTTTGTGGAGCGAACGATGAGTGACACGGAGAACGGCGCTCCGGAGGATACTTCGGCGACCCCGGGCACCGGCGGCTCCGCCGCCGTCCCCGCACCCTCTCCCGACCCCTCGTCCACGCCCGCACCTGCGTCCGTCTCTGCGCCCGCATCCGACGACGAGGCCGGCAAGGCCGACAAGGCGGCGGCCGTGGCGGCGCTGGCCGAGGCGGTCCGGGCCGTCGGGCGGCCCGGCGGAGGCGACCGCGGCGGCAGCAGGGACGGTGGCGTGGCGACCGGCACCACATCGGCGGCCGGGTCCCCCGCCGCTCACCGGACTTCCGCCACCGAGGCTCCGACCGATCGGCCCGCGCCCGGGAGCGCCGCGACCGCAGCCGCCGGGCCCGTCACCGACGAGCAGCGGGACCAGGCGCTGCGGGACACGGCCGAGGTGCTCGCCGCAGGCGGCGCCCCGGCCGACCTGGCACCGGCCGCCGTGGCCGCGTTCGGCGACGGCGCCGCCGAGCAGCTGCGCAGGGACCCGTGGGCGGTACTGACCCTGCCCGCCGTCCGGCCCGAGCACGCGGACGGCTTCGCCCGCGGCCTGCTCGGCCCCGAAGCCGGTCCCGGCGACCCGCGCCGCGCCCAGGCGCTGGTCGGCTGGCTGCTGGAGCAGGCGGCCCTGCGCGGCCACTCGGCCCTGGAGATCGGCGAGGTCACGGCCGGACTCGACCGCCTCGGCGTGCCGGACTCCGCCGCCGCCGTCCAGGCCGCCGTACTCGACGGCCGGGCGATGCCCTTCCAGGAGGAACTCACCGGCGCCGAGGCCCACACCACCGGCGCCGACGACGAGGAGGACGAGCCGCCGACCCGCACGCTGCTCACGCTGGAGCGGCTGGCGCTGGCGGAGGAGAGCCTGGCGGACGGGCTGGTCCGGCTGATGTCGACCTTCGTTCCCGGGGAGGACCCGGCGGACGAGGACACCCGCGAGGACACGGGCGGGGACACCGACGGGGACACTGGCGGGGAGCAGGCCGCCGCCGAGCCTTCCGAGGGATCGCCGGAGGAGCCGTCCGGCGACTCGTCGAACGACTCGTCCGACGGCGAGGACGACGGGGCCCTGGCCGACGAGGAGGGCCCGGCCGCCGCAGAGGCCGCCGACACCGGCCAGTCCTCCGAGGAGTTCCCCGAGCCGCCCCTCGCACCCGGTCCGACCGCCTGGGAGGAGGCCGCCGCCGCAGCCCCGTCCTCCTCCGCGACCGCCCTGATCCGGGCCACCGCCGAGAGCGCCCTCGTCCTGCACACCGGCGGCGAGGCCGCCCGCGCCGAACCCGCCGCCCTGCTGACCGCCGCCACCGGCCTCGGTCTGCGCGCCTGGGCCGCCACCTGGACCGACCAGGGCCGGACCGCCTTCGCCGCGCTCACCGGGGCACCCGGCACCGCGCCCGTCGTCACCCTGGCCGAACTCCTGGCCGGCGTGGCCGGACCGGGGCGCTCCCCGGACGGCTCGCTCGCGCTCGACGTCCTGATCGTCCTGGACGCCCCGCTGCTGGACGTCGAACTGGCCGCCACCCTGCTGGAGTCGCTGGCCGACGGCACCCGGCTGGTGCTCAGCGGCGACCCGGGCCAGCTCTGGTCGGCGGGCCCCGGCCGGTTCTTCGCCGACCTGCTCACCGCCAAGGTCTGCCCGGCGGTGGCCTCCCGGACGCCGGACTTCGGCCCGATCGGCGAGCTGGTCTCCGGCATCGGCATCGGCGAGCTCCAGCCGGTCGACGCGCCCGACAAGGAGGTGGTCATCCTGACCGCCAAGGACGGCGGCGAGGCCGTCCACCGGGCCATCCAGCTGCTCACCGACTCCATCCCGCGCGCCCTCGGCATCCCGGCCGAGCAGGTGGTGCTGCTCACCCCCGGCCACGGCGGCACCGCCGGCACCCGGGCCCTGAACGCCGCGGCCAAGGCCAGGCTCAACCCGGGCCCGGGCCGGTTCGGCGGCTTCGACCCGGGCGACCGGGTGGCCGACTCTCCCGCCCCCGGCCACACCCGCCTGGCCCGGGTGGTCGACGGTGACGCCACCGGCCTGCACCTGGAGTACACGGACGGCGCCCGCCGGACGGTCCCGCCGGCCGAGGCCGCCCGGCTCCGGCACGGCTGGGCCTTGACCGTCCACCAGGCGGTCGGCCGCCGCTGGCCGGGTGCCGTGGTCGTCCTGCCCGACGACGCGGCCGCGGCGCTCACCCGCCAGTGGGTCTACACCGCCTTCGGCCGCGGCGAACGCCACCTCTCGGTGGTCCACGCCGCCGGCCCGGCGCTCCCCCAGGCGGTCACCGAGCGCCAGGCGTCGCCCCGCACCACCCGGCTCCGCGCCGTCCTGGCCGAGAACGCCGCCCAGGCGTACTGACCCGGCCCCCGCCGGCCGCACCCACGGGCCGCACCCACGGGAGGGCTCCTCGTTCACGAGGGGCCCTCCCGTCGCGTTCCGTCACCCTCACTGGTCGCCCGCCGCCGGTCCGGCCGCGACGGGGGCGGCGCACGCCGGCCGTCCGTGGCGGGGTCCATGAGCACAAGTCATCATTCCGGTAGAAATCAAGCCTTGGACGCATGGCACCAGCTCGGCGGAGGGTGGAGGCAGTTCGCCAGCCCGCCCCCCGGCGAACCCGGACCGACCGAGGAGTGCCGCCCATGGATCTTCAGCTCACCGACAAGGTGGTCGTCGTCACCGGCGCCTCCGCCGGGATCGGCGAGGCCACCGTGCGGCTGCTCGCCGCCGAGGGCGCGGTCGTGGTCGGCGTCGCCCGCTCGCCGGAGGGCGTCCCGGCACTCGGCGAGCGGGTGGAGGCCGTGGCCGCCGACGTGACCGACCCCGGCGCCGCCGACCGCGTCGTCGGGCAGGTGCTGGCCCGGCACGGGCGGCTGGACGCCTTGGTGAACAACGCCGGCGGCCTGGACGCGCGGCCCGGCTTCCTGGAGGTCACCGACGAGCAGTGGCGCGCCACCTTCGACCTCAACTTCCACTCCGCGGTCCGGATGAGCCGCGCCGCCGTACCCGCGCTGCTGCGCGGGGGCGGCTCGCTGGTGCACCTCGCCAGCGAGGCCGCCCGGCTGCCCGACAGCCCGCTGGTGGACTACGCGGCTGCCAAGACCGCCCTGCTCTCGCTCTCCAAGTCACTCGCCGTGGAGTTCGGCCCGCGCGGCGTCCGCTCCAACGTGGTCTCCCCCGGCCCGACCCGAACCCGGCTCTGGGACGCGCCCGGCGGCTTCGCCGAGCAGCTCGCCGAGGGCTTCGGGCTGCCCGTCGAGGCGGCCGTCGACCACTTCGTCCGCGAGGTCCGGCGCCTGCCGAGCGCCCGGCTGGGCACTCCCGAGGACGTCGCCCGGGTGGTCGCCTACCTGGTCTCGCCGCTCGCCCGGCAGGTCACCGGCGCCGAGTGGGCCGTCGACGGCGGCGCGCTGCGGCAGCTCTGACCGGCCGGGGGCACCTTCACGGCGCCCGCCGGCCTCCGTTCGCCGCCCACCGTCCTACGAGAGGAATGTCCGAAACCATGCGCTCGCCGAAGCGTCTCCGCACCGCCGCCCTCACCGCCGCCGGTCTGCTCGCCGCCACCGTCGCACTCGGTACCACCACTGCCACCGCCCAGGGTTCCGCGGACGCCCGCGGCTCCGGTGCCGGCGCGGCCTCCGACCGGGCCTGGCGCCTGGTGGACCGCTCGCCGGAGCTCGTCCGGCCGCGCGCCCTGACCGTCGACGGGTCGCTCGGCAAGCGCCGGGCCGCCCAGGAGATCCGGCTCGCGCAGCAGCTCTACACCTTCTGGAACACCGGGGAACAGCGCCACCTGGACGCCGCCGTCGACCGGGGATTTTGGGACAACACCCTCCCGGACGGCCGCCCGCAGGGCCCGGCGGGCCCCGCCTTCGCCTCCCGCGCCTTCCGCGCGGCGGTACCGGACCTCACCTGCGAGCTCGCCGACCTACTGATCACCGGCGACATGATCACCGCCCGCCTGGTCTTCCGCGGCCACTTCACCGGAGTCTTCGACGGCGTGGCCGGGCGCGGGCAGCGGGTCGAGTTCGACGCGATCGACATCCAGCACGTCGGGACCGACCGGATCACCGAGGACTGGCACATCGAGGACAACCGGACGCTGCTCGCCCAACTCGGCGCCGCCGCCCGCTGAGCGCCCGTACGGACGGTCCGGCGCGCATCACTCGGCGCCCGTCACTCGCGCACGGGGTCGGTACCGGGGAGGCTGCCTCGGTCCACCCCCGACCCGCCCGACCCGCCCGCCCCGCCCGCGCCCCGGTGTTCGGGCCGACGGGCGGGGGGCGGGTGCGGACCGGGCGAGGACCGGACGCGCGGGTCAGTCGTCGAGGTCCTCGTCGTCGTAGACCTCGCTGACGTCGAAGCGGCAGATCAGCAGCTGCGGATCCGCGTGCTCGAAGGGTTCCGGCAGCCACTCCCCCGGCTCCGTCGGCTCGGCCGCGGCCACCCAGAGCGTCGAGTCGGCCTCCTCCAGCCCGAACTCCTCGCTGCGGGCGGCGATCTCGTCCGGCTCGAACTCGCCGAACAGCACGCCGATCGCGGCGTTCACCCCACCACTGTCCGCGCCTCCGCCGGGGGTCAGCGAATCGTCCAGCCGCTCCGCCTGGGCGCGCAGCCGCTTCGGGTCGACGATGTGGTAGTCGCGGCGGATCAGCACGCTGATCGCCTCGGGCTGCTCGGGGCCGTGGTACCCGCCCGGGCCCTCGTCACCGGGGACCTCGAAGGGGGTGACCTCGTCGTAGACCTCGTACAGGATTTGGTCGTACGCGATCGCCGCCGTCGCCAGCTGCTCGTAGGCGGTGGACACAGCGGAGTCGTCCACTGCGGTCGGGGTCGACACCGCTTCCAGATGACGGTCGATGGCGGCCTTGACCGCCTCGGCGGCGGCGCGTACCTCGGCAATGGTGGGCTGCGCGGCATCAGACATGGTGCAGACGCTATCTCCCCTCGGTGCCGGTACGCACAGCGGTTGTCACCTACACCCGCGATTTCACCGCAACTTCCCCCGTGATGTCCGTTCCGCGTGCTTCTGTCCCCGCGGTCCGCCCGCCCCCCGGGGGCGCGGGACGGGCCTGCTGAGCCGTACGGGTGTCGCTTCACGAGCCGCGTTCGGGGTATGCCGACCACAGGCGCAACGGAACTGATGCACTGTCAGTCACAGGCCGGGGGCCGCCGGCCGACCCGGCGGGAGGACAGCGGGCATCGCGGCCGAAAATACCCGGGCCGGTTGTCGGAGGCAGGCCGTAGGCTTGCCCGCAGGTGTCCCACAGGAGGAGAATCTTGACCCCACCGCAGCCGGTCCGGCAGCCGGAGTACGAGTACCAGTCACTGCGCATGCCTCGCGGGACGTCCCGCAACGCGGCACGCCAACTACTCACCGATCACGCCGAGTACGGACACTGGGAACTGGACAGGCTTCGCCTGTTCCCGGACGGCAGCCGAACCGTGCTGCTGCGCCGGCGGATCATCCGGCAGGTCCGGAGCTGGTGACGGCTTCCACCTGTTGAGACGGCGTGTTGCCGTCTCCGACCGACCTCTTCACCGACTCCCCCGGGCTGCCCCCGGGCCGGTCTTCCGCTGTTCCGCGGCCGGCTCGCTCCGGCCGGTCCGCTCCGGCGTCGGCTCCCCGTCCGCCCTCTCGCCGGGGCCTCCTCCCGTGCCGGACCCCGGCCCCGCCCTCCCGCCGTCCTCCTGCCATGCCTCGCCGCGCGTCCGCGACCGTCCGAGGTTCGACGGTCGCGGACGCGCGGCGGCCCGGCCTGCCCGCGCGCGGCGTCTCAGCCGACGCGGGCGTCCCGCAGGTGCGCGGAGCTCGGACGGGGGCGCCGCACCGGTCGTGCGGCGGCGCGGCTACTCAGCGGGCACCGGCGCGGGCGCGACGGTAGAGGACGCCGCCGCCGATCAGCAGCGCGAGGCCTGCCGCGCCGAGCATCTCGGTGCCGCCGGCGCCGGTCGAGGCCAGCTGGCCGCCGTCGGTGGAGCCGACCGGGGCCGCGGACGGGCTGCCGGTGCGCGCGGAGGCGGGCACCGCCTGTCGGCTCGGGCTCGCGACGCCCGGGCCGGCGTTCGGGCTGCTGCTCGCGGACGGGGCGGACGGCGTCGGGCTGCCGTTCCGCGGCACGCCGGGGGTGGTCTCGCCGGCACTCGGGCTCGGGGTGGGCGGCGGGGGCGGCTGGCTGGTGACCGGCGGCGGCGGGTTGTGCGGGTTGTGGCCCTCCGGGCAGTCCTCCTCCGGGACGGCGGGCGGGGTGTGCACCGGGGCGGGCGCGTTGGCGCAGTCGTTGCCGAAGGCGGGGTTGGCGGCGCCCACCACGTCGACCGAGTTGCCGCAGGCGTTCACCGGGATGTGCACGGGGGCCTGGACGCTGTTGCCCGAGACCACACCGGGCGACCCGGCCGCGACTCCGGAGGCTCCGGACCCCGAGGCCGCGGTGCCCGAGGCCGCGGTGCCCGAACCGGCGTGCCCGCCGGCGCCCGAGCGTCCGGAGGCGTTGGCGCAGTTGTTGCCGTACGCCGGGTTCAGCACGCCGATCACGTCGACCGTGTTGCCACAGGCGTTGATCGGCACGTGGACCGGCACCTGCACCGAGTTGCCGGAGGCCACGCCCGGTGACCCCACCGCGTCCCCCTCCGCCCCGGCGCTCGCATAGGCGTAGCCGGCGGTCGAAGCCAGCACACTGCCGGTGGCCACGGCCGTGAGGAGCCCCTTCTTGGCTGCATTCCTCATATTTTCCCCTGACGTATCGAGACGACGTGATGACCTACCGAAAGTCGGAATTTCCGAATGAGCGGAGAGGTCTTCGGCTGCATGGGAGAGAACGAAGAAGTCCGCGCGGAGGTTGACCCGAACCAGCCCTATTCATCCGTTCGAGGGATGTCATGAGGGAGGTACGGGGCGGGCCCGAGCAGACAAGCGCCCCCGGCGCGGCGCAACCGCCACCGGGGGCCCGACTCAACGACTGGTATGGGCTCAGGCGTTGACGCAGTGGTTGCCGAACGCGGGGTTCAGCACGCCGATCACGCTGATGGTGTTGCCGCACAGGTTGACCGGGATGTGCACCGGGATCTGGATCTGGTTGCCCGACACGACGCCGGGGGAACCGGCGGCCACGCCCTGGGCACCGGCCCCGCCGTGCGCGGAGGCGACACCGGCGGCGGCGATCAGCAGGCCACCGGTGGCGGCGGTAACGGCGGCAATCTTCTTGACCTTCATCATTCCTCCTGTAAAAACACCCGGACATCGGTTCCGGGCCGTCACAGAAGTGAACGACGGTGCGGCCGAACGGGGTACGGAACAGGCGTCCCATTCACTCGCAGTGGTGATACGACGAACAGGTAATCGACTTACGGCGGCCGGCGCGACCCTCCGTGCGGCACGGGCCCGCCCACCCCTGCCACGACAAACGGCCCGCCCCCGGAGATCCGGGGGCGGGCCGGTCGCCCGACCGGAGCCGCCCGCCGGGGCGACTGGCGGTCCGGCGGCTCCGCGAACCGCCTCAGCAGGCGTCGATGAACCGGTCCAGCACCCGCACGCCGAACTTCAGCCCGTCCACCGGCACCCGCTCGTCCACGCCGTGGAACATGCCGGCGAAGTCCAGCTCCGGCGGCAGCTGCAGCGGGGCGAACCCGAAGCAACGGATCCCGAGGTCCTGGAACGACTTGGCGTCCGTGCCGCCGGAGAGGCAGTACGGCACGGCCCGGGCGATCGGGTCCTCGGCACGCAGCGCGGTCTGCATCGCCTCGACCAGGGCGCCGTCGAAACTGGTCTCGATCGCCTTGTCGGAGTGCAGGCTCTCGCGCTTCACACGCGGACCCAGCACGCTGTCCAGCTCGGCCAGGAACTCCTCCTCGTAGCCGGGCAGGAACCGCCCGTCCACGTGCGCGGTGGCCTGCCCGGGGATCACGTTCACCTTGTAGCCGGCGCCGAGCATGGTGGGCTGGGCGGTGTTGCGCAGCGTGGTGCCGATCATCTTGGCGATGCCGCCGAGCACCCGGAGCGTCTCGTCCATGTTCTCCGGGTCGAGCTCGACGCCGAGCGCGTCCGACAGCTCGTCCAGGAAGGCCCGGACGGTCTTGGTGATCCGCAGCGGGAACTGGTGGCGCCCCAGCCGGGCCACCGCCTCGCACAGCTCGGTGATCGCGTTGTCGTCGTTCTCCATCGACCCGTGCCCGGCCCGGCCGTCGACCGTGAGCCGCATCCAGTGCATGCCCTTCTCGGCCGTCTCCACCAGGTAGAGCCGGGCCTTGTCGTTGACCGTGAAGGAGAAGCCGCCGACCTCACCGATCGCCTCGGTCACGCCCTCGAACAGCGCCGGGTGCTTGTCGACCAGGTACCGGGCGCCGTACGTGCCGCCCGCCTCCTCGTCGGCGAGGAAGGCCAGCACCAGGTCACGCGGGGGCTTGCGGCCGGTGCGCAGCCGGTCCCGGACGACCGCCAGGGTCATCGCGTCCATGTCCTTCATGTCCACCGCGCCGCGGCCCCAGACGCAGCCGTCCGCGATCTCCCCGGCGAACGGGTCGTAGGTCCAGTCCGCGGCGTTGGCCGGCACCACGTCCGTGTGCCCGTGGATCAGCAGACCGGGCCGCGACCGGTCCTCGCCCTCGATCCGGACGACGGTGGACGCCCGGCCCTTCGCCGACTCGAAGATCTGCGGTTCGAGACCGAACTCGGCGAGCTGCTCGGCCACGTACTCGGCGGCCTTGCGCTCCCCCGGACCGGAACCGTCGCCGTAGTTGCTGGTGTCGATCCGGATCAGATCACGGCAGATGTCGGCAACCTCGGACTCGCCCGTCACCTTCGCCGCCGACCGCCCCGCCGACTCGCTCCGCTCGCTCACGGTCACTCCTCGTCTCTGGCCCGCACCGGCGCCCCAGCGCGCCATTCCCCGGGACCTGCACCCGGGCCGTACGAGCACGTCCGCCCATCCTCTCCCAGCCCCCGACCCGGATCCACCCCCACGAAACACGCCGACACGCCCCCGCAACCCCCACTCCCCCACCCGGAGCCGTTTTGGGACCGCAAGCCGATCACTGCTACAGTTACATCTGTCAGCGCGGCCGACGAACAGAAGGAAGCCGCAAAGACAACACCCCGTCCGGGTGGCGGAATGGCAGACGCGCTAGCTTGAGGTGCTAGTGCCCTTTATCGGGCGTGGGGGTTCAAGTCCCCCCTCGGACACAGTCCATCTCCCCAGGTGGAGATGATGTAGCAGTGATCAGGTGCGGATCGGGGTTCTCCTCGATCCGCCCTTTTCGTTTCCCGGGATGCCTGGAGCCCTCGGACGAGTCGGACATCCGGTGACCTCGATCGGCGAGGGGCGCGAGGTCCTGTTCGTTCATAACCCGGAGCCCGGATCGACCTCCTTGCTACGGTCACTCGCATGACGCTCCCGATTCCTTCGGCCCTCGCTGTCGACCTGCGGGTTGAGCCGGTCGACGAGGTTCTCGACCGCGTCGAGCAGGCTCTCCGGGTGCGCCTGCAACCCGACACGGTGCTGCGTAAACGCCGCTCGGTCGGGGCGCGGACGGACCGTGACACCTGGGTCCGGATCGAACGGCGCCCACTCGACCGAATCGGCGGCCAAGGCTGGAACGGCACCGAGTGCGCGGCAGCCCTGACAGCGATCGACAAGCCGACCTGGCGCGCCGGGCTGGCTTGGCGGGATGCATCACACGCGGCGATGTGGCGGGCCGACGAGACCAGTCTCCTTCCGGGCAACCCGGTCGGCACCAGCGTGCTCGCCACCGATCCGGGCCTTCCTGCTTCCTGGTGGCAAGCACTGAACTCCTCGCTGGACGCGTTGGCCGGCCAACACACGACACGGATCGCCACCCCGGACACGGTGCCCATCGGCCAAGCCGTGGTCACCAAAGCCATCCGCGCAACCTTTCCCGGCACCTTCGACACGACCGTCACCCAGTGGGCGCCCGCCCACGCGGACCTGAACTGGGCGAACGTGACCGGCCCACGTTTCTGCTTGTTCGACTGGGAGGACTGGGGTAACGCGCCGCGGGGCCTGGACTCGGCATCGTTGTGGGCGAATTCTCTTGCCGTCCCGGCGCTGGCCGACCGCGTGCGCCGGGAGCGCGGGCACGCGTTGGAGAACAGGGAGGGCAGGTTGATGATGTTGTTCGCCTGCTCGAAGATCATCGGACCGGATGCCCATCCGGAGGATCCCCGGGTGGAGCCGGCCCGGCATGCGGCAGCCCGGATCGTGGCGCGCCTTCAAGCCGGCTGACGGCGCGCCGCCCGGTCTCGCAGGAGGTCCCGGTATCGAAGGACCATCTGCTCATCCACCGGGCAGTCCAAAGCGGCAAGCAGTTCGTGGAGGTGCACGGGGTTGTCCGAACCGACGGCCACGGCGTCTACACGGGGAAGGCTGAAAGCTGACCGGAACGCCGCTTGCGGCCGGGACAGCGATCTCCCCTCCTGGTCCTGGATGAAGATACGGGGGTCGATCTTGCCCCACACGGGGTCGCCGGCGTTGCCCCCGAAAGGGCTCATGCCCCACATCGAACGAACTGGCAGACCCAACCGGGAGGCGAGGGTGTCCACAGCGTCCAGCGTGTCGATCCCGACCAGCAGGCCGGCACGAATCATGAGTACGGACGGCTTCGGCACCGTCGGGTCGACCAGTTCCGGCAGCGCGGAGGGATTCCAGGACGAGATCCCCCAAGATCCACATAACCCCTTCCCTGCGGCATCGTCCAGGGCCTCGCATGCCTGCGCCAGTGCGTCGCGCGCATCGACGGCCTTTCGTAGTGAGTGTTCCGGGTTGTGCAGGAAGACGAGGTCCGGGGGTCGCCCGAGGTCCCTATTCGTCTGCTCGACGGCGAGCCGCAGCCGGGCCGGGTCGAGAGAGTGATCTGCCCTGCCCGCGCCCGGAAAGAATCCGACCTTGGTGGACAGCGCGAAGCGTGGAAGGAGGTCGCCCCCGATCTTCGCCAGCCTGCTGTGGGCCTCGAAATTCCTGTAGTTGAAGCTCGTGTCGATCGCCGTAATACCCAGTTCCAGGGCGCTCGTCAGCAGCCGGCGTTCGTAACGAGACCGGTGTAGCCCGAGAACAACTCGGGGGTGAGGCCTGCGCACAGTTCCTCCTCCGTCAAAATCCTTGCCAAGAGCCCGACTTCGTCGCCCACACCGCGGACTGCCTCAGCCAGCCTCACGGGCCGGCCGCTCAGGAGCACGTGCAGAGCAGGCAGCGCCTCGGCGGTGAAGGTGAGCTTCTTTCCAGCCGCGAGAACAGCGACCGTGTCGCCGTTCTCCTCGATCAGCGGCGGAAAGTCGGTAATGCACACCGCGGCCTCCAGCGGCCCGAAGATCTCCAGGAACGGCACGTGCCGAGGTGTGACGGCTTCCCGCTCTCGGACCGCCAGGTAGTCGGCCGGGCTCCTTGCGGTGATGACGCGTGCGGCAGCAGCGGCCAGCTCCCGCTGTTGGGCCGCCCGCTCCCCGGGTTCGCCCCACCGGTCGAGATCACGACGGAAGAGTTCGGTCTCGCGGGACCAATCGGCCAGCCAGGAGAACCAGTTCACCCCGGTTCGCTTCGCGAAACCGAGCGTCATGTGCATGCTCCGGCCCTGACTGCGACCGACGCGGGAGGCCCGGTGCCAGTAACCGCGCGGAATGTGCATGACGTCACCGGCCTGCATCGCACCCGTCCAGACGATCTCGTCGCTGGGCGTGTCGTTACGGTCGGCATCGCGGTACAGCGGAGCTTGCCGCGATGCTCCACGCACCTCCCAGTCTTTCTCGCCGGCCAATTGGATGATCAGGACATCGTGGTCGTCCCAGTGCAGATCGAAACCGGCGGCGTCGTTGGTGGTCAGATAGACGTTGACCTGGACGTTCTCCCGGGACCACCACTGCATGGCCCGACATGCCACCTCCATCGTCGGGTCGAAGACGTTCGCCTGATCCAGGACGATCGTCGCGCCCTCGTGAAGGAGATTGCCCAGCCGGCGCATGTCCGCCATCGGGATGCTCTGTCCCCTGAGTGAGATCTGCGGGCTCAGGTAGGCTTTGGGGTGTAGCTCCTCGCCCCCGCGGAAGCAGCGGAACTGCGGGTTCGCCAGGCTGCGGCGCATCACCATGTCAAGAAGCCCTTGGGGCGTGAGCATCCGCTCTACCAGTTCGACGTCCCTGAGGCTGCCTCGCGCGAACTCCTTCCCGAGCAGCCCGGGGCCGTCCCACCCCAGAGCATCCTCGACACCACGTACCAGACGATGCTTCACGGTCCCTCTTCCTTCGAGTGCGTAGCGTGAGGGGCGGAGGATCGTGCCGAGTCGGTCGACGGGACCCTCCGCCCCAGGACGCCGGCCTGTCAGGCCGGATTGTTCAGACCATCGCCGTCGGGCCAGGGGCCATCGCCCGAACCGCCTGTGCCAGGATCGGAGCGGTCAGTGTCGTGTCGGTCGTGGACACTTGCCAGCAGTTCCACGGCCACCAGAAGGCCGTCCCCGGTAGGGGGCGGCGTGTACTCGGGCACTGTTGGGTTCCTCTCATGTCGGGTGGTCCCGCCGGGCTTCCAGCGGGTGGTCCAGGGTGAAGCGTCCGGCTACCGGCCCCCTCGCAGGGCAGCTCTGGCCGGCGCTGCGCTGCGACCTCTCACCTTCTCCGGGAACGCACCGGCCTGCGGAGCGCCCTGGAGCAGGCCGAGGCCCGGCTTTCCAACCTGTCGAGTCGGCAGGCTTCGGCAGATCTCCAGCAAAGCGCCTCCGACCTGGCCGGCACAGAGCAGAATTGATGCATCGATGTGGCGCAGATGGGGGAAACCCGCGCGCAGCCTGGCATGTTCTGCCGACAGCGAGTCTTCGCTCGCGCGTGACGGCCTACGCGTCGCAGACACGTGACTCCTCCAGCACCTGGATGGGCAGGCATGCGCGCAGGCATCCTCGGCCGGAGCCTCCGCCATCGAGCGTTCGACGGTCGGCCGGGGACGGGGCGACGCTCAGACCCTTCTCCGCAGTGGCACCGGGCGGGGGTAGCCTTCGAACCCGGGTGCATCGACGGCCGAGAGGAACGGATGAGCGGGGAGTACGGCGGGCCGCTCGCGGCGAAGTGGGTGGCGCGCAAGCAGGTGTCGCACGATGAACTGCTCGCTGCGGACGGCGCTCTGTGGTGGCTCCAGTCCGATCCCGACCTGGGCGGCATCCGCCGACTGATGAGCACACGCCCTGGCGCTCCGGCGCGGGCGCGAACGCCACCCGGGGTGTCGGTGGGCGGCCGGCTCCATGCCTACGGCGGCGGCTCCTTCGCGGTCGCCGCCGACACCCAGTGGGTGGTTGCCGAGGACAGCAAGGTCTACCGGATCAGGTCCGGCAACGAGCCGGAACCGGCCGTCGCCGTGGCCGACGGTTACCGGTACGGCGAACTGCACCACGCCGCGAACGTCCTGCTCGCCGTCCGCGGCACCGACGAGGGCGACCAGATCGTCGAGATCACCCCGGACGGCGACGTCCGGGTGCTCGTCAGCTCAACGGGATTCCTCGCGGCCCCGCAGCTGCACGATGGGGCGCTCGCGTACCTGGAGTGGGCCGCTGACCGAATGCCGTGGGACTCCACCCGACTCATGCTGACCGCGTGGCCCGACCGGACGAGCCCGGGCCGATTGCTGGCGGGCAGTGACCGGGAGGCCGTGGTCCAGCCACTCTGGGGCCCCGACGGACAGCTGTATTTCATGTCCGACCGCACCGGATGGTGGAACCTCTACCGCTGGACAGGCGGGACCATCGAGCCGGTTGCGCCGATGGACGCCGACTGTGCGCCCGCACCGTGGGAGGGCGGGTACCGGTCGTACGCCTTCACCGACTCCGGGCCGATCGTCCTGACCGTTCACGACGGCATCGGCACCGAGCTGGTGAGCGTTGATCGCGGCGGGCTGCTGATCCGCCATGCCACCGATCTGACCTCGATCAAGCCTTACGTCGCTGCTCTCGGCGACGACGTGTTCCTCATCGGATCAACCCCCGCCAGCCGACCGTCCGTGCGCATGATCGACCTCGGCCTGCCGGGCGAGCGTCCGGCGCTGCCTATCGGGCCCGGCATCAGCGGCATCCCTGGACCGCAAGTCCTGCCACCGACCATCCGCACCGTCCGCTCGGGTGAGCTCTCCATTCGCTTCCTGCTGCACCAGCCCGACGGGGGGCTCCCCGCTCCCCTGATCGTCCGGGTACACCCAGGGCCCACCGACGACGTCCCCCTACGCCTTGACTGGGCCGTACAGTTCTTCGTCAGCTGCGGCTTCGCCGTCGCGGAGGTGGCCTACCGTGGCAGCACCGGCCAGGGCCGGGTCTTCCGACAATCCCTTCACGGCCACTGGGGCGAGTACGACGTCGAGGACTGCGCGACCGTCGCCCGCCACCTCCTGGAGACCGGTCAGGCGCAGCGAGACGCCGTCTTCATCGCCGGAGCCAGCGCGGGCGGATACACCGCCCTGCAGGCCGCCTGTCGCCAGGGCCCGTTCACCGCGGCGACCGCCACCTCCGCGATCATCGACCCAGCACGTTGGGAGAAGGTCGTCCCGCGCTTCCAACGGCCCCACGCAGCGATTCTGAGCGGCCCGGCAGGAGCGGTCCGCGCGGAGGCTGTCCGCATACCGGTCCTGCTGATCCACGGAACGGCTGACGAGATCGCCGCGGTCGACGACACACGCCGACTCGTCAAGGACCTCGCGACACTCGGACGCCCCCACCGGGCCTTGCTCCTGGAGGGCGTCGGCCACTACCTGTCCGCGCCGACAGCCCTGGAGCACGCGTTGCTGGCCGAGCTCGACTTCTACGACAGTCTCATGCGCCGCGAGCCGTAGCAGTCGCCGTCGCTACTCGGTCCGCCGCCGGTAGGACGAGGCGCGCGTACTCACGCAGTTCAGCCACCGGCGCGTAGTCGGCGTGGGAATCGAGCCCCGCCAGAACGCCGGCGACGCGCTGGGCGCAGCGCCCTGACGACGTCCTGGCCGCGTAGTTCACGGCATCGCGGCCCGCGGCACATGCCCGGTCGACGTCCCCCGTGCGCAGCCACGTCGAGGCGAGCAGGGCAGCGTCGATCGCCAGACGCCGCACCTTGTCCCGCCCCACGCCCTCGATGGCGTCCATCAGGTGGCCTCTGGCGGCTTGGGAACGGTCGAGGTCGTACAGGCAGTGCGCGACCTCGTCCGCCAGATAGGCCGGAGTGAAGTACCTGATCCACGAGGGTTCGTCCGCAGGGACGGACGAACCGAGCAACCGCTCCGCCTGCAGGATCAGCGCGGTGGCCTCCCGCTCCTGTCCCATCCGGGCGTGGGCCCGGGCTTGGACTGCGGAGATGGCTGCCCGCGTCGCGGGACTCGCCGCCGTGCCCGCCGCTGCCGCAGACTCGGCCCAGCGCAAGGCGTGGCGCGGCCGACGGCTGTGCAGGGCCAGGTGGCCGAGGCTCACCGCGACGAGGTAGGCCCCGTAGGAGTGGTTGTGGGTCGCTCTGGTCAGGGCCAGCGCCCGCAAGTAGTAGACCTGAGCCCGGCTCGGATCTCCGGCATCGACGGCCTGGTAACCGGCCAGCTCGAAGAGGCCGGTGGCCACGCGGGCTCTGGCGTGCACCACGTCCTCGCCGGTAGCGGGGCGGGCGAGCAGCGTCGCCAGTTCGGTGTCGATGTAGATGGTCACCTGAGCGGCGAACGGACCGGCGCCGTACGTGTGGTCGAGTTGGCGAAACATGGCGAGCATGCCGTCAGCCGCTGTGACATCGTCTCCGGTCAACCACAGGCGACCGTTCGCCCGACGCAGCGTTTCGGGACTGAAACCGGATGCCCAGTCCCTTACTCGGGCGTCGCCATCGGCCAGGCAGAGCTCACCCGCGCCGCGGTGTGCCTGTCCGTCGAGCGGCTCGGGCGCAAGCGGTTCAGCAGAGCCAACGATGCCCGTAACCGGAGCCGCCTCGCACTTGTCCGCCTCGAAGCTTCTTCCTTGATCGAACGCCAGCAGTTCGTGCAACCGGTGTACGGATACGCCCAGCTCGGCCGCGAGTCGTGGCCGAAGCCACGGTCGCGGGTCGCCCTTTCCGCTCTCCCAGCGGTGAACCGTCGAACGATCGACATGGAGGGCGGCTGCGATGGACTCCTGTGTGTGACCGACCAACTGCCTCTGGGCAGCCAGGGACGGCCTCCTCCGGACGACCATCGGCCACCTCCCGATCCTCTCCGTTCCGTCAGCACCGCAGCCAAGGAGCAGCCTCGTCGCACGGACAGCGCACGACTGCAGCAAGTTTGCTCTGATTTCCTCGACTTGGCAGGGGTTCGCCGGGAACCACCGCAACTACCTGTGACGAGAGTTCTGCCAGCGCGGCCATCGAGTTCGGCGGCGGCGGTCAGGTGGTGCTCGTGGGGGGGCCGGGAGGGCGGCGCCCCGGCCTCGGGTCAGTGAGCGGACCAGGTGCTCGGCAGGGTCCGGGTCGTGTTCACGAGGGCGTCGCACACGTTCGGCAGGAAGGCCTGACCTCGGCAGGGCCGGTCGTGGGGCGTCGTGCGCGGGCGGTGCCCGGGGTCAGCGGGCGGTCCAGACCGGGCAGGCGGCCTGGTGGCGGTGGGTGCGGATGACGGTGCCGCCGAGGGACCGGTGCTCGGTGGTCGCGATGGCGCAGCACGGCCGTGCGGACGCTGCCGGTACTGCCGGTGCGTGAGCGGAGGTGTGACTGCGGGTGGGCGAGGACGCGGCGGCGTGCACGGAAGCGCGCGGGGCCGGGGCGCCGGGCTTGGGACCCGTGGAGGTGCACGCGGAGGCGGGCGGCTGCTCCCGGCAGGCCATCGGTGCGGCGGCGGCCGCGGTGGTCGTACCGATGGTGCCGGAGCGGCGGGCACCCTTCCGCGGGGTGGTGGCGCGGTGGACGGTGGGCCGACGGCCGCGTCGGCGGCGGGGGGAGGACGTGGTCATGGTGGCGAGGTTGCCCCGACCGGAGCCGCCCAATCCGGCACCCACTCGAACGAGTGCGGGGCGGAGTTTCATTGACGCCGACTCGGACCGGGCGGAGAAGTGCCTCCTCGTGAGGGACGTGTACTTCTCCGGGCCTGCCGCCGCCGGGCGGCCGGGCGGCAGGCTCAGGCCGCCGGCGCGGGGGTGCGGGCCGGGGTGCGGCGGTCGGTCAGGTTGCGGACCAGTTCGCCGGTGATGAAGGCCGTCACCGAGGCGACGATCAGCAGCGGCATCTCGTCCGTCGCGTCCGATCCCAGCAGCGCCGCCGCCAGCACGGTGCTGGTGAGGGGCAAGCGGGTCACCGCCGCGCCGGCGGCGGCCAGCCCGGCCGCCATGCCCGGAGCAACGCCGAAACCGGGCAGCGGACCGCACGCCACCCCGATGGTGGCGCCGATCAGGATCGCCGGGAAGATCGGGCCGCCGCGCAGGCTGCCCAGCGCGATGCCCCAACCGACCGTCTTGCAGAGCGCGAGCGCCAGCAGCGCGCCCTCCGACCAGGCCCCCGGGTTCGCGGCGAGGGCGCCGAGGGTCGCCTGTCCGGAGAGCGCGTCCTCCTCCGGTGAACGGCCGGTCATCAGCGCGTACGCGGCGATGACGACGCCGACCGCGACCGCGCAGAGCACCGTCCGGATCGCCGTCTGCCGGACCGTCGGCACGGAAGCGGGGCCGCCGGGGCCGTTCGGGTCACCGACGGTGAAGACCTTGACCCGGCGGCCGAGCAACTGGCCGGCCACGCAGACCACGGCGACGAGGACCGCGACCGGCACGCCCCAGAGGAAGTCGCCCGGGTCGGGCGTGCCGCTGGACGGCACCGAGGGCAGCGAGAGCGCGCCGATCGACAGCCCGGTCCAGTGGCCGAAGCCGGTGAACACCAGCGCACCGATCCCACTGGCCAGCAGGCAGGGCAGGATCAGCGCCACCAGCTGCGGACCCCCCAGCCCGGCCGCCTCGATCATCATCACGGCGGCGACCAGCGGACTGCCGAAGATGGTGGAGATCGCCGCCGTCGAACCGGCCGCGCCGAGCACGGGCGCCAGTCGGGGCTGGGCCGCGCGGCGCGCGGAGCTCACGGCGAGCAGGGCCAGTCCGCTGCCCATCGCCATCAGCGGCGCCTCCGGGCCGAGCAGCGCGCCGAGCGGCAGGCAGACGAGCGCCGCCAGGATGACGCCGGGCACGGCCTTCGGCAGGGTCGGGGCCCCTCCGAGCCCGTCCACCGGGACGTGCCCGCCGCGGCCGGGCATCCGGGTCACGATCGGGGCCACCAGCAGCCCGGCGATCAGCAGCAGGGGCAGCGGCCACCACCAGGGCGCGCGGTCGTGGCCGAGCGCCTCGGGCAGGCTCTCCCAGATCCAGTGCTGGAGTTCGTGCTCCAGGCTGACGAACCCGAAGGCCGCCAGCGACACCGGGACGCCGACCAGCGCCGCGATCAGAAGGAGGCCCAGGTATCCCCTGGTCAGCAGCAGACCGCGCAGGGTGGGGTCACCGCTCTGCTGGGGCATACCGGCTCCTTCGCGCTCCCCGGCCGGTCCACCCCCGGCCGCGTCCTGCGACCGAGTCTCGCCCGCGACCCGGCGCCCCGCACGGCAGGCGGCGTCCGGGACACGGCGCGTCCCGCCGGGTTGCGCCGGGCGGGTGAGCGGGGAACGGGGCCGGGCGGGCAGGCGGCCGGGCGGGCGCGAAGGGCACGGGCGAGCGGGTGGGTGCCGGGGTGGACGGGGTCGGTCCTGCCGGACCGTCAGTCCTGCCGGACCCGGTGGGACTCCCCCAGCGCGCTCTCGATCCCCTGGACCATCCGCCAGAGCGGCATGCGGCGGCTGGCGACCAGCACCACGACGTCGTCGTCAGGCCCGGCCTCGTCCCGGCCGTCCGGACCGCGGCCCGGGCCGGCCTCCAGGTCCACCCTCGACCCCGTGCCCGCGCCGTCGGCCGGGGCCGGGGCCGGGGCCGCGCCACCGGGCCGGTCGCTCCAGGTCTCGGTGACGAAGGCCATCGCCCGGTCCACCTCGGCCACCCAGTCGCTCTCGCCGCCCGAACGCAGCCAGGTGCGCAGCGCGTGGTTGTGCGCGGCGACCACGGCGGCGGCGATCACGTCGGCCCGCAGGGCCCCGTCCGGCCGGTCGGCGAAGCGGCCGCGCAGGTAGTGGGCGAGCGTGTGCTCGTAGCGCCAGACCACGGAGAGCTCGTAGGCCCGCAGGCCGGGCACCTTGCGGGTGAGCCGGTAGCGCTGGACGGAGAAGGACGGCTGCTCGGCGTACATCCGCAGGACCAGCCGGGCGGCGTCGCTGGCGCGCCGGACGGGGTCCTCCTCACCGGTGCCGAACTCCAGGAACTCCGTCATCTCGGCGAGGCTGCGCTCGTGGTCGGGGAAGACCACGTCCTCCTTGGCCGGGAAGTAGCGGAAGAACGAGCGCCGGCCGACCCCGGCGAGCGAGACGATGTCGTCGATCGTGGTCTGTTCGAATCCGCGCTCCAGGAAGAGCTCGAAGGCGGCGGCGACCAGCGCCTCGCGCATCGCGGGCTTGGGGGGCCCGTCGTTCATGGGCTGGTCCTGCGCTTCCTTCTCGCTCATTCCCGGAACATAGCATCGGCTTCGAACACCAGGACCAGCGCGCGCACGCCGCGTACAGCTCGTGCGACGTACGGCGCGCCGGTCCGGACGCCCGAAGGGTGACGGTGGGTTACGGCAGGTTCCGGGCCATGACGATGCGCTGGATCTGGTTGGTGCCCTCGTAGATCTGGGTGATCTTCGCGTCCCGCATCATCCGCTCCAACGGGTAGTCACGCGTGTACCCGTACCCGCCGAGCAGCTGCACCGCGTCCGTCGTGATCTCCATCGCGGCGTCCGACGCGAAGCACTTCGCCGCCGCCCCGAAGAACGTCAGGTCGCCGTCCCCGCGCTGCGACTTCGCCGCCGCCGCGTACGTCAGCTGCCGCGCCGCCTCCAGCTTCATCGCCATGTCCGCCAGCATGAACTGCACGCCCTGGAAGTCACCGATCGGCTTCCCGAACTGCTTGCGCTCGCGCACGTACCCCTTCGCGTAGTCCAGCGCCCCCTGCGCGATCCCGAGCGCCTGCGCCGCGATCGTCACCCGGGTGTGGTCCAGCGTCCGCATCGCCGTCGCGAAGCCCGTGCCCTCCGCACCGATCATCCGGTCGGCCGGGATCCGCACGTTGTCGAAGTACACCTCGCGCGTGGGCGACCCCTTGATGCCCAGCTTCCGCTCCGGCGCACCGAACGACACGCCCGCGTCGCCCTTCTCCACCACGAACGCCGAGATGCCCTTCGACCGCGCCTCGGGGTCGGTCACGGCCATCACCGTGTAGAACTCGGACACCCCCGCGTTGGTGATCCAGCGCTTCACGCCGTTCAGCACCCAGAAGTCCCCGTCCCGCACCGCCCGGGTCTTCATCCCCGCCGCGTCCGAACCCGCCTCCGGCTCCGACAGGCAGTACGAGAACATCCCCTCGCCGCGGGCCAGCGCCCCCAGGTACTTCGCCTTCAGCTCCGGCGACCCCGACAGCTGCACCGGCAGCGACCCCAGCTTGTTCACCGCCGGGATCAGCGACGACGAGGCGCACACCCGTGCCACCTCCTCGATCACGATCACCGTCGCCAGCGCGTCCGCCCCGGCACCGCCGAACTCCTCCGGCACGTGCACCGCGTGCAGGTCGTTGCTCTGCAGCGCGTCCAGCGCCTCCTGCGGGAACCGCCCCTGCTCGTCCACCTCCGCCGCGAACGGAGCGATCTTCGCCTCGGCCAGCGATCGCACCGCCTCACGAAGCATTCCGTGCTCCTCGGAGATCCGGAAGAGATCGAAGTCCTGGCTCATGAGCGGCCACTCCTGTTTCACGACGTTCACGACGGTACTCAGTACCCTTCATTATGCACGTGCGGAGCAGAAAGGGAACTCAGTGCCTTCACAGAGCGGCACTGAGTTCCCTATCCTTTTCGGGGCGAAAGCCACCGAACCGTAAGCCGTCCGAGCGCAGGGAGATGACAACGTGGTCCACTCAGCCATCGACGCCGACATCGACATCGACATCGCCAACGCCCCGCTGTTGTTCCAGCGCTGCGCCTGGTGCAGCAACCCGACCTTCCAACGGCTGCTCTGCCCCACCTGCGGCTCCACCGACCTGCGCCTGGAGCGCAGCGAGGGCACCGGGGTCGTGCGGCGCTGCGCCGTCGAACAGGCCCGCACCCCGCTGGCCCGGCAGAAGTCGCTGATCCGGATGGCCGAGGGGTTCGACGTCTGGTGCATCGTCAACGGTCTGCGCTCCACCGTGCCGGTGGGCACGAGGGTCCGGCTGAGTGCGGCGGAGGGCTCGGAGCACCCGGCCCTGACGGTGTTGTCGCACGAGGAGCCCGAACGGCTCCCGTCGCCGGACCCGCGCCCGCTGCCACCGGTCCAGGGCGGGTTCACCCAGCACCTGGCGATGTTCGCGGAGTAGCGCAGGGGCCCTCGTCCGGTGCGAAGAAGCCCGGGCGCGGGCCCGGCCGCGGGCGGCCTCGCAAGCCCCGGCCGCACCGAGTGCCGGAGGGCGTGGCACCGAGTACCCCGGGGTACTCGGTGCCACGCCCTCCGGCGTACCACTGGGCAGGCTCAGCCCTTGCGGGACTGCACCTCGGCGGTGAGCTGCGGCAGCACCTCGAAGAGGTCGCCGACCACGCCGTAGTCCGCCAGCTCGAAGATCGGGGCCTCGGGGTCCTTGTTGACGGCCACGATGGTCTTCGAGGTCTGCATGCCGGCCCGGTGCTGGATGGCGCCGGAGATGCCGTTGGCCACGTACAGCTGGGGCGAAACCTGCTTGCCGGTCTGGCCGACCTGGTTGCTGTGCGGGTACCAGCCGGCGTCGACGGCGGCGCGCGAGGCACCGACGGCCGCGCCCAGCGCGTCCGCCAGCTCCTCGATCACGCCGAAGCCGGACGCCTCACCGACGCCGCGGCCGCCGGAGACGACGATGGCGGCCTCGGTCAGCTCGGGGCGGCCGGTGGAGACGCGCGGGGTGCGCGAGACGACCTTGGCGGCGTTGCCGGTGAACGCGACGCTGACGTCCTCGACGGTGCCCGCGGCCGCGGCGGCCTCCGGCGCGACGGCGTTCGGCTTGACCGCGATCACCGGCACCCCGGTCGAGACGCGCGAGTCGACGGTGAACGAGGCGGCGAACACCGACTGGGTCACGATCGGGCCGTCCTCGCCCGCGCGGAGGTCCACCGCGTCGGTGATGATGCCGGAGCCGAGGCGCAGGGCAACGCGGGCGGCGACCTCCTTGCCCTCGCCGGAAGAGGTGACCAGCACCGCGGCGGCCTCGCTCGCCTTCGCGATCTGGGTCAGCGCGTCCACCTTCGGGACGACCAGCTGGTCGGTGAACTCGGCGCCGTCGGCCACGTAGACCTTCGCCGCGCCGTACTCGGCCGCCTTCGCA
>NZ_JAQYWW010000563.1:0-350 GCF_036322525.1 Streptomyces sp. BE20
ACCTCCCCGCCGGCCCCACCACCACCCCCCCGACGGGTTGTCACGCAGGTGTCTGCCTTCTACAGCTCACAATGTGACGGGAGTTCAGACTGGAGCTCTTCCGCTCTGGGCGGCCACTGGGAACAGCCCCGCAGGCGCGGGGAGCAGCGAAGGGGCACCGACGTGCAAATCAACCTGGAGGGAACAGCCCCGCAGGCGCGGGGAGCAGAGCGTCGCCGTCCGGCTGTAGTGCATCCTGTCGGGAACTGCCCCGCAGGCGCGGGGAGCAGGGAGGCCAGGACCGCGGGGGTGACGGAGCGACGGGGTACAGCCCCGCAGGCGGGGGGCGCTGGCGCCGGCCGTCGAGGGGG
>NZ_JAQYWW010000564.1:0-328 GCF_036322525.1 Streptomyces sp. BE20
ACTCCCACGCTGGATCTAGCAAGTCCGGCGGGCAACGGCTGAGAAGTCATCTCATTTGGGGTTGTAGGCTGCTAGCGTGCTGTTCGTGGAGCGTCTGGTGCCGGATGTGTTGTGGGTGTGTGGTTTGGTGCGTGTGGGTGGGTGGGGGGGGGGGGGCGCGGGGCGGGGGGGGGGGGGGGTGGTGGGTGGGCGCGGCGGGGTTTGCGCGCGGGTCGCGCGGCGGGCCGGCCCCCCCCCCCCCGCCCCCCCCCCCCCGGCGGGGGCGGGCCCCCGGGCCGGGCGCCGGCGCGCGCGGGGGGGGCGGGCGGGCCCCCCCGCCCGCGGGCGG
>NZ_JAQYWW010000565.1:0-404 GCF_036322525.1 Streptomyces sp. BE20
CCGGCCGATGATGCAGTCGGCGCCGATCACCGCGGCCTCCCGCCCCTGGGCCAGGTGCCAGCCGGGGGTGCCGGGGCCGAGCACGGCCCGGTCGTCGACGTCGGCGCTGGCCTCGACCCGGGCAACGGCGGCGGTCCCCCCCCCGTCTGTGCCCCGGGCGCCCCCCGCTAGCGCCGGGCGGGGGGGCGGGGGGGCGGGGCCCCGGGGTTGGGCCGGTCACCCCGCGGGGGCGGGGGGGCGCGGGGGGCCGCCGGCGCGGGCCGCGGCGCGCGGCGACGACGTTGCGGGGAGACGGGGCGCTGCTGCCGATCACCTTGCGGGCCAGCGAGCGCGGCGAGGTGAGGAAGCCGAAGCCCCAACTGAGGTGCATGGTGGCGAAGGCCACCGGAAGCATCGCCTTGGCC
>NZ_JAQYWW010000566.1:0-564 GCF_036322525.1 Streptomyces sp. BE20
CACCTGGGCGATGTTGCGGACCGGGCTGGTGAGGTTGTGCGCCATGAAGTTGACGTTGTCGGTGATGACCTTGCACGTGGCGGCCACGTTCGGTACCCGTGCCTGCCCGCCGAGCGTCCGATCGGTGCGGACCTCGCGGGCCTGTCGGGGGTTCTCGTGGGCGGAGTCGGTGAGCGTGTCCACCATGTAGTTGATGTCGGCGGCGAGCGCGGCGACCTCGCCCTTGGCGTCCACGTTGATCTTCCGCGAGAGGTCGCCCTGGGCGACGGCGGTGGCCACCTGGGCGATGGCGCGGACCTGGCCGGTGAGGGTGCACGCCATCACGTTGACCGAGTCGGTGAGGTCCCTCCAGGTGCCCGAGGCTCCCAGGACGTGGGCCTGGCCGCCCAGGATGCCCTCGGTGCCGACCTCGCGGGCGACCCGGGTCACCTCGGAGGTGAAGAGGGAGAGCTGGTCGACCATGCAGTTGAACACGGTGGCGATCTCGCCCAACAGGCCGTCGGCGTCGTCGGGAAGGCGGGTGCCGAAGTCTCCGTCGCGCACGGCCGTCAGCCCGGCCAGGAG
>NZ_JAQYWW010000567.1:0-103801 GCF_036322525.1 Streptomyces sp. BE20
CCGACGTGGAGCGCCAGGCCCGGGTTGCACGGACTCTCCCTACTGAAAGTAGGACGTGCTCTGGTAGCACCACTGACGCCTGACGAGAGATCATCTCCCTCGCGACAGGAAGAACAGTACCAGCCCGGAACGGCCGCCCGAACCACGGGAGAACCCCGGACGACCGCCCGGAGCACCCCGGGGGGTCGGTCAGGCGGTGAGACCGAACCGGCGGCCGGGACGCCGGTCACGGGGCCGCGGACGCCGTCGGGCGTGCGGACGCCGCAGGGCCGCGAGGACGGCGAAGGCGAGGGCTGCGGCGGTGAAGAGGAGGAGGTGGCCGGTCTCCGGCGCGGGGCCGGCCCACCCGAGAGTGCCCCGGCGGTGTTCGACGAACCCGTTGTGGAAGAGCCAGGCGGCCAGGCCGACCAACGGGGCGGCGGACGGGCGCGAGCAGCGGCCGACAGCGGCGCACAGCACCGCGTAGCCGGCGAGCGCGACCCAGGTGGCGCGGAGCTCGCCGAGCACGGCGAGGAGCGGGGCGAGTGCGGCGGAGGCGGTCAGGGCGACCGCTCCGGACATCGCGGGCCGGAGGCGGGTGCTCATGCCGTCACCGGCATCCGGACGCGGTGGTGGCGCCGGAGCGCCTCCAGCTCGCGCTGGAGCGGCGGCTTCGGGACGGCCAGCACCGGGCAGGCCGCGTGCCGGACGCAGTAGGCGGTGACCGACGGGCGCAGCGCGCGGGCGAGCGCGCCCCGGCTGCCGGCGCCGAGGACGAGCAGGTCACCCGGCCGATCGGCGCAGCGGACCAGAGCCTGCCCGGTCTCGCCCCGGACCGCCGCGCCGCGCAGCCGGACGCCCGCCGAGGTGCCGCCGAAGGCCCGGTCGAGGGCCTCGCGCAGACGGGCCGCGGCGGCGTCGCGGCAGGCGGTGAGCAGCGGCGGGCACGGGGAGCGGCGGTAGCCGAACTCGCCGCCGACGGGGGTCCAGCAGTGCACCGCGAGGACCTCGGCGTCGAGGCGGCGGGCCTCGGCGACGGCTCGGTGCAGGGCGGCGAGGCTGCCGAGCGAGCCGCTGAGTCCGACCACGATCCGGCCCCGGCCGCCGTCGCTCTGCCCGCCGTGCTGCTCGTCGTTCTCCTGCTCGTTCCACGGGTCGATCGGGAGGTCGATCGGCTCGTCCGCGTGGGTGCCGGCGCCGCTGTCCGCCATGGCCCTGTCCGTCCTTCCGGCTGGCTGTTCACTGGTGTGGTGCTCAGCTCCAGCCAATCCCCGGCGGAGGGGGAAGGGCCGTTCGTTGACGGAGCCCTGACGCGCGGGGCGCCGGTCCGTACGGGTTCCTGACGCGGGCGGCGGCGCCGGGCCCGGGAGCGGGTCAGGCGCCGGGCCCGTCCGCCTCCCACAGGTCGGCGAACATCTTGTCCAGGTGCTCCTCGCCGATCGGCGGCACCGGCAGCGGGTGGGTGGCCCGGGTACGGAAACCGTCGAGCAGCAGGGCGAGGTAGCGGCGCCAGAGGTCGGGACGGAGGTCGGTGGTGGCGGGCAGCGCGCGGCAGAGCGGGCCGAGCATGAAGAGCAGGTCCATGGTGACGACGTCGGTCCGCATGGTGCCCTGCTGCTGTGCGCGGGCGACCAGCACGCCGACCGTCTCGGCGTTGCGCCGACTGATCTCGATCATCCCGGGGACGGTGGGGATGGCCTGGGTGACCAGGTCGTTGATGCCCCGGTCGGCGGCGACCAGTTCGAAGATCCGCTCGAAGTAGCGCTCGACGGCGCCCCAGGCGTCCTCGTCGGCCAGCGCCTGCGCACCGGCGTCGCCGAGCAGCGTCGCGGCGTCCGCGAACACCTCGGCGACGAGGGACTCCCGGGTCGGGAAGTGCCGGTACAGCGTGGCGTTGCCGACGCCCGCCTCCTTGGCGATCTGGTCGAGCGGCACGTCCAGCCCGTGCCGGGCGAACAGGTCGCGGGCGGTGGTCAGCAGCAGATCGCGGTTGCGCTGCGCGTCGCGCCGCAACCGCACCGGGGGGTTCGCGCCGCCTGCGCCGCTCGCTGTCATCCCCCGACCCTAGCAACCTGGGCGTTTTCCGCCGGAAACGCCGCCCGCCACCCGGCCGGCCGGCACCCCGGCGACGGACCCGGGCGACAGACCGCCGTGACGGACCCCGGCGACGGACCGCGCCGGTACGGCGGCGGCGTACGGGGGGCGTCCGGTGGAAGAACAGGTGGCAGTCGGAGCGGGCGGGGACAGGGGGTGACCTGCGGGGACGTCCACCCCCCAGAAGCCTGGGATCTTCCGGGTCACGGACCGGCACACCGATGATCCCGGTGGCCCGACCGCCCGCCCCCGAAAGGGAGTTCACCTCGTGCACCGTCTCACCGCCCGGGTCGCCCCGGCCCTCGCACTGGCCGCCGCGCTCGCCCTCGCCTCCGCCGCCCCGGCGCTCGCCGACCCGCCCCGGCCGATCCCCGTGCCCCCGCCCGCCGCCACCGACATCGTCGGCGTCGGCGCCCAGGTCACGGAGTCGCTCTTCAACCAGCTCTCCACCGACTACAACGCCTCCCTCACCGCCGCCGGCAACACCACCTCGCCCCGCCTCTACAGCTGGGACTCCACCGGGACGACCCTCATCACCCCCAAGGCGGGATCGTCCTCGCTGGTCCGCCCCGACCGGTCCAACGCGGGAATCATCGCGCTGGCCTCCACCACCAGCGGCACGCTGGACTTCGCCCGCAGCACCCGGGGCCCGAAGGTCGACGACAGCGTGAACACGCTGTTCGTCGCCATGGCCAAGGACGCCGTCAGCTGGGCCGCCCCGGCCGGCGGCCACGCCCCGGCCAACCTCACCACCGCGCAGCTGCGCGCCATCTACACCTGCACCGTCACCAACTGGCGGCAGATCGACCCGGCGCTGCCCGACGCCACCATCCGCCCGATGCTGGCCGGCCACCTCCTGGTGACCCGGTCGGGGGTGGACGGCGCCTCCATGGACTCCTCCGGGTTCTTCCTTCAGGCCCTCGACTACTACTCCGCGATCGTGGGGGACCCCTGGACGGACCACTCGTGCGTCGGTGTCGTCGAACGGGAGAACCAGGGCACCGACGCGGTCCTGCACGACCCGGACGTGATCGTCCCGTACTCCGTCGGCCGCTACGTCGGCCAGGTCCACGGCGGCTACTCCACCCCGACCGACAACCCGGGGGTGCTCGTGCCACGCGCGGTCAACAACGTCCAACCGGTCAACCCCACGACCCACACCATCAGCGCGCCCTACTCGGCTTCGGCGTACGGGCGAGTCCTCTACAACACCGTCCGCCAGTCCGAGTGGAACACCTTGGACGCGCACGGTGTCGCGCTACGCGCCATCTTCGGCCCGTCCGGCTGGATCTGCCGGAGCGGCACCGGCGCCGCCGACATCCGCCTGCACGGCTTCCTCCCGCTGCCGGGCCCCGCATGCGGCTCGCACACCCACAACTGACCGACCGCGGGCCCCGGACGCGTACTGCGTCCGGGGCCCGCGGCGGTTCGCCGGGCGCGTCCCGGGCCGGGCGCGCCGTCAGCGCCGGGCGCCGGGCCGGAGCCAGACCACCCAGGTGAGCGCCGCGCAGAACAGGTAGGCGGCGAGGAAGGCCAGGTAGGCGGCGTCGCCGTTGCGGCTGGAGAGGAAGGACTGGCGGAAGGCCAGGTTGACGAGCACCCCGCCGAAGGCACCGATCGCACCGGCCAGGCCGATCAGGGCGGCGGTGCGGCGCCGGCCCGCGGCCTCCGTGGCGACCGGATCGGCACCGGCGGCGACGGCGGCCCGGGAGCGGCCCTCGTAGTGGGCCGGAATCATCTTGTACGTCGAGCCGTTGCCGATGCCGCTCAGCACGAAGAGCGCGATGAACCCCGCGAGGAAGAGCGGCAGCGAGCCCGCCCGGGAGGCGGACAGCACCACGGCGGTGCCGGCACCCATGGCGACGAACGTGACCAGGGTGACCACGGCGCCGCCCCAGCGGTCGGCGAGCCGGCCACCGACCGGGCGCAGCAGGGAGCCGAGCAGCGGGCCGAGGAAGGTGAGCGCGGCGGCCTTGACCGGGGTGTCGAAGCGGTCGTGGAACTGCACCTGGAGGACCTGCCCGAAGGCGAAGCCGAAGCCGATGAACGAGCCGAAGGTGCCGATGTAGAGGGTCGAGACGGCCCAGCCGTACGGGTCTCGCGCGACTTCGCGCAACGAGCGGTCGGCGGAGCGCGGGGTGGCGGGCAGGTTGTCCATCCGCCGCCAGGCGCCGACGGCGGCGAGGACGATCAGCGGGAGGTAGAGCAGCGGCAGCAGGCGGGGGTGGCCGGCGCCGGCGGTCGCGAGGACGAGCAGGCCGAGGAGCTGGACGGCGGGGACGCCGAGGTTGCCGCCGCCGGCGTTGACGCCGAGCGCCCAGCCCTTGAGGCGGTGCGGGTAGAAGGCGTTGATGTTGGCCATCGAGGAGGCGAAGTTGCCGCCTCCGACGCCGGCGACGCAGGCCACCGCGAGCAGGGTGCCGTAGGAGACGCCGGGGGTGAGGACCAGCGCGGCGAGCACGGTGGGCACGAGCAGCAGCAGGGCGCTGATCACGGTCCAGGTGCGGCCGCCGAAGCGGGCGACGGCGTACGTGTAGGGGAGGCGGAGCGCGGCGCCGAGTGCGGTGGGCAGGGCGGTGAGGGTGAACTTCCCGGCCGGGTCGATGTGGTACTCCGGCCCGAGGAAGAGGACCAGGACCGACCAGAGGCTCCAGACCGAGAAGCCGATGTGCTCGGAGGCCACGGAGTAGACGAGGTTGCGGCGGGCCGTCCGGGCGCCGGTGCGCTCCCAGAACTCGGTGTCCTCCGGATCCCAGTGGGTGAGGGTGGGGGCACCGGCTCTGCCGGCGCGGGCGGGCGGGGTTTCGACGGCGGTGCTCATGCCTGGTCCTCCCGGATTATGGGGGCGGTGCTCGGGACGGTCTGCGGAACGGTTGGCGAGTCGGTCTGCGAGTCGGTCTGCGGGTCGGTGCCCGGGGCGGTGTGCTCGGCGGTGGTGCGGACGGGCCAGCGCCGGAGGACGGCGGGGCTGCCGTCGGGGGCGGTGTCCTCGTCGAGGCAGCGGCCGTCGGTGAGGTCGAAGACCTGCTTGTACATCGGCGAGGCGAGGGTGGGCCGGTCGCCGCGGCTGCCGAGCAGGCCGCGGGAGAGGACGTACGCGCCGCTGAACGGGTCGCGGTTGTCGACGGCGTGCAGGGCGCCGGCGCGGTCGAGGAAGAGGGCCACCTGCGCGTCGTTGCCGTCGTCGGCCGCGGCGAGGAGGACGGCGACCCCGCGGCCGGGCTGCAGGTCGTCGAGGGTACAGACGGGCTGCCAGCGGTTGCCGTCGTGGATCTCCACGGTCACTTGGCGAGCACCTCCAGTCGGGGACCGGCCACCAGGACCGGGGTGGGGGCGTAGACGGGGGCGGTGAGGACGTGGCCGTCCTCGTCGGGGCGGGCGGGGCGGATCTGGCCGCGTTCGGGGACGAAGGTGACGGCCGGGTCGGGCGTGCCGGGGGCGTTGACGAAGGAGGCGAACCGGCGCAGGCGGTCCGGGTCGGCCAGGGTGGCGGCCCACTCGTCCTGGTAGGACCCGACGTGACGGTCCATCAGCTGGTCGAGCTCGGCGGCGATGCCGAGCGAGTCGTCGAGGACGACCGCACGCAGGTGGTCCAGACCTCCCTCCAGCCGTTCCAGCCAGACGGAGGTGCGCTCCAGGCGGTCGGCCGTGCGGATGTAGAACATCAGGTACCGGTCGATGGTGCGGATCAGGGTATCGCGGTCCAGATCGGCGGCGAGCAGGTCGGCATGGCGGGGGGTCATGCCGCCGTTGCCGCCGACGTAGAGGTTCCAGCCGGCGGACGTGGCGATGATGCCGAAGTCCTTGCTCTGGGCCTCGGCGCACTCGCGGGCGCAGCCGGAGACCGCCGACTTGAGCTTGTGCGGGGAGCGCAGTCCGCGGTACCGGAGCTCCAGCTCGATGGCGAGGGCCACGGAGTCCTGGACGCCGTACCGGCACCAGGTCTCTCCGACGCAGGACTTCACGGTGCGCAGCGCCTTGCCGTAGGCGTGCCCGGACTCGAAGCCGGCGTCGACCAGGCGGCGCCAGATAGCGGGGAGTTGGTCGACGCCGGCGCCGAAGAGGTCGATCCGCTGGCCGCCGGTGATCTTGGTGTAGAGGCCGAAGTCGCGGGCCACCTCGCCGATCGCGATCAGACCGTCCGGGGTGATCTCGCCGCCGGGCACGCGCGGAACGACCGAGTAGGAGCCGTTGCGCTGGAGGTTGGCGAGGAAGTGGTCGTTGGAGTCCTGGAGCGCGGCCTGCTCGCCGTCCAGGATGTGGCCGTTGGAGAGGCTGGCGAGGATGGAGGCGACGGTCGGCTTGCAGATGTCGCAGCCCTCGCCGCTGCCGTGGCGGTCGATCAGCCCGGAGAACGTGGTGAGGCCGGTGACCAGCGCGATCTCGTACAACTCGGCGCGGGTCTGCGGGAAGTGCTCGCAGAGACCGGTCTGCGGGGCGGTGCCGGCGGCGGTCAGCTCCTCGGTGACCACGGTGCTCAGCTGCTTGAGGCAGCTGCCGCAGCCGGTGCCGGCCCGGGTGCACTTCTTGACGGCGGCGACGGTCTCGCAGCCCTGGTCGCGGACGGCGGTGCGGACGGCGCCCTGGGTGACGTTGTGGCAGGAGCAGAGCACCGCGTCGTCGGGCAGCGCGATCGGGCCGGCGGCGGCGAACCCCGCGGGCAGGACGAGTTGCTCGGGCGGCGTGGTGAGCGGCTTGCCGGCCGTCGCGAGCGGGCGCAGGACGCCGTAGGACTCGGTGTCACCGACCAGGACCCCGCCGAGCAGGGCCCCGTCCCGGCCGATCACCAGCTTGCGGTACACGCCGAGCCGGCTGTCGCTGTACAGCACGTCGAGGGCGCCGTCGGCGGTGCCGTGCGGGTCACCGAAGCTGGCCACGTCGACGCCGAGCAGCTTGAGCTTGGTGGAGGTGTCGGCGCCGGTGAAGCCCGCGCCGGGGCGGCCGGCGAGTTCGCGGGCGGCGGTCTCGGCCATCTGGTAGCCCGGGGCGACCAGCCCGTAGACCCGGCCGTCGGCGGCCTGGGCGCACTCGCCGATCGCCAGCACGGCCGGGTCCTCGGTGCGGCAGCGCTCGTCGACGACGACGCCGCCGCGCGGGCCGACCGGGAGGCCGCAGTCGCGGGCGAGCTGGTCACGCGGGCGGACACCCGCGGAGAACACCACCAGGTCGGCGACGAGTTCGCGGCCGTCGGAGAGCGTCAGGGCCCGGACCCGGTCGTCGGGACCGGTGGCGACGCCGCTCGCGCCGGCGGCGGTGTGGACGGTGACGCCGAGGTCCTCGATCTTGCGGCGGAGCAGCTCGCCGCCGCCCTCGTCGACCTGGACGGCCATCAGCCGGGGTGCGAACTCGACCACGTGGGTGGCGAGCCCCATCGCCCGGAGCGCGCCGGCCGCCTCCAGTCCGAGCAGTCCGCCGCCGACTACCACACCGGTCGCGGCGGCCGCGGCGGCGGCCCGGATCTCCTCCACGTCCTCGACGGTGCGGTAGACGTGGCAGCCGTCGGCGTCGTGGCCGGGCACCGGCGGCACGAAGGGGACCGAACCGGTGGCCAGCACCAGGGCGTCGTACCGGAGCAGGTGCCCGGACCGGGTGGTGACGGTGCGGGCGGCCCGGTCGACGGCGGTGACCGGGTCGCCGAGGCGCAGGTCGATGCCGTGCTCGGTGAGGAAGCCGGGCGGGCAGAGACCGAGGTCCTCGACGGTGCGGCCGTCGAACAGTGCGCCGAGGTGGACGCGGTCGTAGGCGGGGCGGGGCTCCTCGGCGAGCACGGTGACCCGCCAGCGGTCGGCGCCCGGCTGCTCGGTCCAGGACTCCAGGAAGCGCTGGCCGACCATGCCGTGGCCGACCAGGACGAGGTCCCGCGGCCGGTCGGGCGTGTGCGACGTCATGGCGTGACTCCTCGGGGTGGTGCGGGAAAGGGTGACGGGGGAACCGGGGGAACCTGTTAGGGCCGGGGCGGTCGGGACATCGGTCAGGCAGCGGGCGGCGGCCGGGGGTCGGGGTCCGGCGGTCGGGGGTCGGGCCCGGCCGCTCATCCGGGCGCGGGTCCGGAGCCCGCGGTGAGCAGGTGCAGCGGGTGCCCGGTGAGCGGGTCGTCGCGGGCCCAGGCGTCGGCGAGGGCGTCGATACCGGCCAGATCACCGAACAGGATGGCCCCGACCAGCCGGTCGCCCCGCAGCACGAGCTTCTTGTAGCTGCCCCGGGTGGCGTCGGTGAGCCGGAGGACGTCGAGCCCCTCGTCGCCCGTCTCGTCGACGGCGCCGAAGGCCGCGTACTCCAGGCCGGCGGCGCTCAGCCGCGCCGACGGGCGGGAGCCGGTGTAGCGGGCGCCCGGGTCGGCGCCGGAGAGCCGCAGGGCGAGGATGTCGGCCTGGTCCCAGGCGGGGATGGCCGATCCCTGGACGGCGCCCCGGTGTTCGGCGCAGTCGCCGATGGCGGACACGTGCGGTGCGCCGGCCGCGAGGCGGTCGTCGACCAGCACTCCGGTGCCCACCGGCAGACCGGCGGCGTGGGCCAGCGCGGTCCGCGGCCGGGTGCCGCAGGCGAGCACCACCAGGTCGCAGTCGAGCCGGTAGCCGTTGGCCAGCTCCACGGCGGCGACCCGGCCGTCGGGGGCGACGACCGTGCGGGCCCGGTTGCCGGGGTAGGTCGCGACACCCAGCCCGTCGAGCCGGGCGCGGAGCGCCGCACCCGCCTCCGCGTCGAGCTGACGCTCGATCAGATACGGTCCCTGGTGGACGATCTCGGTCCGGACACCGAGTGCGGCCAGCGCACGGGCGGCGCTCACACCGAGCACACCGCCACCGACGACCACGGCCCGGCGGGCGGTGACGGCGTCCTCGGCGAGCCGGGTGCAGTCGTCCAGGGAACGGAGGGTGTGCACGCCCTCGGTGAGTCCGGCCCCGTCGGCGCGGCGCAGGCCCCGGACGGGCGGCAGCACGGGATTGGAGCCGGTGGCCAGCACCAGTTCGTCCCAGGGCTCCACCGTTCCGTCGGCGAGGCCGAGCGTCCGGGCGTCCGGGTCGAAGGTCACCGCCTCGCAGCCGGCGCGGAGCCGGGCGGCGCCCAGCGGCAGGGCGATCGCCTCGGCGTCGTACCGTCCGGTGAGCACGTCGGCCAGCAGCACCCGGTTGTAGGGGGTGCGCGGTTCGGCAGCGTAGACGGTGACGGTGCCGGCGCCGCCGAGCGCGGTGTACCGCTCGGCGAAGCGGGCGCCCGCCATGCCGCCCCCGACCACGGCGATCCTTCGCTCCGTACGCATCACGCCACCGCCCGTGCCGTGTCGTCCGGCCGGCGCGCCCCGGGCCGCGTCGCCCGTCCCGCCCGTGCCTCCCGTGCCTCCCGCATCGGCCGCGTCTCCCGGTCGGGACGCCCTTCCTGCTCCGGCCGCGGCCGGGCCGCGGGTTCGACCCGCACCGCGCACGTCTTGAACTCCGGCATCCGGGAGACCGGGTCGAGCGCGGGGTTGGTCAGGCTGTTGGCCCGCCCGGCCCCGGGCCAGTGGAACGGCATGAACACGGTGTCCGGCCGGATCGTGTCGGTCACCCGGGCCGGCGCCACCGCCCGGCCCCGCCGGCTGACCACCGCGACCGGATCGCCGTCGGCGATGCCGAGCCGGGCGGCCAGCCGGGGGTGCAGCTCGACGAACGGCCCGGGAGCGGCGGCGTTCAGCTCGGCGACCCGCCGGGTCTGCGCCCCGCTCTGGTACTGGGCGAGCACCCGGCCGGTGGTGAGGTGCAGCGGGTACTCCCCGTCGGGCTCCTCCCCCGCCGGACGGTGGGTCACGGCAGCGAACCGGGCGCGGCCGTCCGGGGTGGCGAACCGGTCCAGGAAGAGCCTCGGCGTGCCCGGGTGTCCGGCGTCGGGGCAGGGCCAGAAGACGCCGTTCTCCGCCGCGATCCGCCGGTAGCTGATGCCCGCGTAGTCCGCGTCCCCGCCCGCCGAGGCACGCCGCAGTTCGTCGAAGACCTGCTCGGCGTCGTCCGGAAAGCCGGCCTCCACGCCCAGCCGGGCGGCGAGTTCGCGCAACAGCCACAGTTCGCTGCGCACCCCCTCGGGCGGGTCCACGGCCCGGCGGCGCAGGATCACCCGGCCCTCCAGGTTGGTGGTGGTGCCGTCCTCCTCGGCCCACTGGGTGACCGGCAGCACGACGTCGGCCAGCCGGGCCGTCTCGGAGAGCACCGGGTCGGCGACGACCAGCAGGTCGAGGCCGCGCAGCCGGGAGGTGACGTGGGCGGCGTTCGGCGCGGAGACCACCGGGTTGGAGCCCATCAGCAGCAGCGCCCGCGCCCCGCCCGGCTGCCCGAGGCCGTCCAGCAGCTCGTACGCGGAGCGGCCGGACCTCGGCAGGGCCTCCGGGTCGACGCCCCACACCCCGGCGACGTGTGCGCGGTCGGCCGGGTCCTCGATGGAACGGTAGCCGGGGAGCTGGTCCGCCTTCTGGCCGTGCTCCCGGCCGCCCTGCCCGTTGCCCTGGCCGGTCAGGCAGCCGTAACCCGCGTACCGGCGGCCCGCGTTGCCGGTGGCCAGGCAGAGGTCGATCCAGGCGCCGACGGTGTCCGTCCCCTTGCTCTGCTGCTCCGGTCCGCGGGCGGTGAGCACCATGCCGGTCGCGGCCCGCCCGAACAGCCGGGCCGTCCGGCGGAGCAGGTCCACCGGGACGCCCGTGATCCGTTCCACCCGGTCCGGCCAGTGCGCCATGGCGGCCTCCCGGGCCCGGTCGAAGCCGGTGGTCCGGGCGGCGACGAAGTCCTCGTCCACCAGCCCGTCGGCGATCACCAGGTGGAGCAGTCCGAGGGCGAGCGCGAGGTCGCCGCCGGGGCGCGGCTGGAGGTGCAGGTCGGCCAGTTCGGCGGTCCGGGTGCGGCGCGGGTCGACGACGATCAGCGTGCCGCCGTTCTCCCGGATCTCGCGGAAGTAGCGGAGCGCGGGCGGCATCGTCTCCGCCGGATTGCCGCCGACGAGGATCAGGCAGCCGGTGTGCGGGACGTCGGCCAGCGGGAAGGGCAGCCCCCGGTCCAGCCCGAACGCCCGGCGGTGCGCGGCTGCGGCGGAGGACATGCAGAACCGGCCGTTGTAGTCGATGTTGGCCGTCCCCAGCACCACCCGGGCGAACTTGCCCAGCTGGTACGCCTTCTCGTTGGTCAGCCCCCCGCCGCCGAACACCCCGACCGCGTCCGCCCCGTGCCGCTCCCGGACGGCGGCGAGACCCGTCGCCACCCGGTCGAGGGCCTCCGCCCAGCCCGCCGAGCGCAGCCGCCCGCCCGGCCGGTCGCGCAGCAGCGGTCCGGTCAGCCGGACGCCGACCGCCAGCACGGCGGGCGCGGAGCGGCCCTTGCCGCAGAGCGCACCCCGGTTGACCGGGAAGTCGGCGCGCTCCAGCACCTCGGCGGGCGCCTCCCCCGGGCCGGCGTCCGTGGCACGCAGCCGCATCCCGCACTGGAGCGAGCAGTACGGGCAGTGGGTGTCCGTGGCATCGGCGGCGCCGGCTCCGCCCGCGGCGTCGGCAGCCCCGGCAGCGTCGGACGCGTCGGAAGCGACGGGCACGTCGGACACGTCGCGAACGGAGGCGGTGGAGTCGGCTGAGGAGGGGGTGGGGGTACGGGTAGAGGCGGAGCCGGCGGGGGTGGCGGGGGTCATGGCAAGAAATGTGACCGCCGGTCGTTTCGCGACAGGGTCCACCGTGTTGCACGCGCGGTACACGTCCCTCACGCCCGCCGGCACCCGTGGTGCGCCCCAGGACATCCGCCGTAACCGGAGCAGCCCTTTCACTAACGCGCAGGTGACCGGCGGGCAATCGGCCCGTAACGCGCGGACCGCACCCTTTCGGCCATGGCAACAACCACCCTCACCGGATCGCGCCCCACCCCGCGGCCCGGACCCCTCACCGGCTTCACCATCGGGGTGACCGCCGCACGCCGCCGCGACGAGCTGGTGGCACTACTCACCCGGCGTGGTGCCCAGGTGGTGGAGGCACCGGCCCTGCGGATCATGCCGCTCGCCGACGACCTCGCCCTGCGCCAGGCCACCGAACAGTGCCTGGCCGCCCCGCTCGACTACGTCGTCGCCACCACCGGCGTCGGCTGGCGCGGCTGGATGAGCGCCGCCGAGGGCTGGGGCCGGGGCGCCGCCCTCGCCGAGGCCTGCCGACACGCCGTCGTCCTCACGCGCGGCCCCAAGGCCACCGGCGCGGTCCGCGCCAGCGGCCTCGGTGAGGGCTTCTCTCCCGGCTCCGAGGCCACCGACGAACTGCTCACCTGGCTGCTCGCCCGACCGCTGGCCGGCAGCCGGATCGCCGTCCAGGAGCACGGTGTCCGGCTGCACGCCTTCGCGGCGGCGCTGCGCGAACGCGGCGCCGAGGTGATCTCCGTCCCGGTCTACCGCTGGGCACCGCCGGACGACCCCTCCCCGGTCCGGCGGCTGGTCGAGCAGACCGTCCGCCGCCAGGTCCACGCCCTCGCCTTCACCAGCGCCCCCGCCGTCACCGCCTTCGTCGAGACGGCCGCCGCCGACGGCCTGCGCGAACCGCTGCTGGACGCGCTGCGCGGGGACGTCCTGCCGGTCTGCGTCGGCGCGCTCTGCGCCCGGCCGTTCGCCGAACTGGGCCTGCCCGCCGTGTTCCCCGAGCGCGGACGGCTCGGCTCACTGGTCCGGCTGCTCGCGGAGACCCTCCCGGGCCGGGGCCGCCGCGAGTTCGTCCTGGGCGGAAAGACCCTGACGCTCCAGGGGAACGCCGTCCTGGTCGACGGTGAGAGCCACTGGCTCAGCCCCCGCGGCGCGGCCGTGCTGCGCGCCCTCGCGGAGCGCCCGGGCCACGTCCTCAGCCGCGCGGACCTGCTGCGGACGGCCTGGGCCGACGCGGTCGCCGACGAGCACGCCGTCGAGGCGGCCGTCGGCCGGCTGCGGACGGCGCTCGGACCGCACGCCCGGCTGATCCGTACCGTGCCGAAGCGCGGCTACCGTCTGGCGGCGGACTGATGGCCGCCCGGCTCCACCCCGCCACCGCGCCCGGCCGGTCCGGCCGGTCCGGCAGCGCCGGGGGTTCAGGCTCCGGCTGCGCCGTCTGCGCCGCCGGCCCGTCGGTGGCCGACCCGGCCGAGCAGCGCGCGCCTGCGGACGAACCCCCGGTCCTGCTCGCCGTCGCACACGGCAGCCGGTCCGCCGAAGGGGTCGCCACCGGCCGTGCGCTGCTCGGCCGGGTCCGCGAGCTGCGGCCCGAACTCGACGTCCGCTGCTGCTTCCTGGACCTCGCCCGCCCCTCGCTGCCGGAAGCGCTCGACGCACTGCGCGGACGGCCCGCCGTCCTGGTCCCGCTGCTGCTGGGAGCCGGCTACCACCTGCGCGTCGACCTCCCCGATGCGCTCGCCGCCGCCGGACTGGCGCACCTCCCGCTCGCCCCCGCGCTCGGCCCCCACCCCCTGCTCGCCGCCGCGCTCGCCGACCGACTCACCCACAGCGGCCGCCCGGCGGGCGCCGGTCCGGTCGTCCTCGCGGCGGCCGGCTCCTCCGATCCCGCCGCCAACGCGGACACCGCGCAGATGGCCCGGATGCTGGCCGACCGCCTCGCCGACGGCCGGCCCGTCGTCCCCGCCTACCTCTCGGCCGCCCACCCCACCCCCCAGCAGGCGGTGACCGCCCTGCACGCCGCCGGCCACCGGCACGTCGCCGTCGCCACCTACCTGCTCGCCCCGGGCTTCTTCGCCACCCGCGCCGCCGCCGCCCCCGCGCGCTGGACCGGCGCGCCCCTCGGCACCCACGACGGCCTCGCCCGCCTCGTCGCCGAACGCTACGACCGGGCACGCGCCGGTCAGGCACTCTCCGACCGGGCGCTCGCCGACCGGTCCGGGAACGACCGGGCCCGTCCCGACCGGAACCACGCCGCCCGGATCCACGCCGACCGGAGCACCATGGCCGGAGCAGGCTGACCACCGGCAGCGGCCAGCGGGGGACGGGCCGCTCGGTGCGCGGAGCAGTCACGGTCGCGGTCGCGGTCGCGGTCGCGGTCGGTCGGAGGATCTCGGTGCTCGTCATGTGCCCAGCCTCCGCGTCCGCCGACCGTCGCGAATCGTGCGGACGCCCGATCCCTCTCCCCAGAGCGGGGGAGCACCGGCCTGCGCCCGGCGCCTCTCCTCTCCCCCCTTCCCTTCCGCCTCCTCCCCCCTCTTCCTCCTCTCTTCCTCCCGTCCGCCGGCGAAGCTGTCGGACTGCTCACACCCACCCGCCAATCCCCCTGCGCCCGCCGCCCTCCGCCTAGGGTGATCTTCGTCGGTGCGGGCGGATCGGACGATGGGGTGGACCAGGTGGGAGTTTCACTGACGGCGCGTCAGCTGGTCGAGCTGCTCGTGGATCCCGGGAGCCACCTGGACTGGGACGAGCCGGCGGACACGGAGCCCGCGGACGCCGAGTACCGGGCGAGCCTCGCCCGGGCACGCCGGCGGACCGGACTGGACGAGGCGGTCCTCACCGGCACCGGCCGGATCGGCGGACAGACCGTCGTGCTGATCGCGTCCGAGTTCGGCTTCCTCGGGGGGTCGATCGGGGTCGCCACGGCCGAACGGATCACCCGGGCCGTGGAGCGGGCGACCGCCGAGCGGCTGCCCGTGGTCGCTCTGCCGGTCTCCGGTGGGACGAGGATGCAGGAGGGGTCGGCCGCCTTCCTCTGCATGCTGCGGATCACCGCCGCCGTCCAGGCGCACCGCGCGGCGGGCATCCCGTACCTCACCTATCTGCGCAACCCCACCATGGGCGGGGTGTTCGCCTCCTGGGGCACGCTCGGGCAGCTGGTGTTCGCCGAGCCGGGGGCCCGGCTCGGCTTCCTCGGGCCGCGCGTCTACGAGGAGCTGCGGGGTGTGGAGCTGCCCGCCGACGTGCAGCGCGCCGAGACCCTGGCCGACCGCGGCCTGGTGGACGCGGTGGTGGCGCCGGAGGAGTTGCGCGAGGTGCTGCGGCGCTCGCTCGCCGTGCTGACCCGCGTGGCGCCGGCCGGCGGACCCGGAGAGCCTCTCGGATCCGATGAGCCCGACGGACCCGCCCGACCCGGCCGACCCGGCGGGTCCGCCGGGTCCGGCGAACGCCCCGACGCCTGGGAGGCCGTCCGGCGGACCCGCCGCCCCGACCGACCGGGCACCCGCGAGCTGCTCCGCCGGACGGCCGAGGAGCTGGTGCTGCTGGACGTACCGGGCGGCCGGGACGGCGCACTGGTGCGCGCGCTCGCCGTCCTGGAAGGGCGGCCGGTGCTGGTGGTCGGGCAGCAGCGGCAGGCCGGCGACCGAGAGCGGCCGTTCACCGCGGCCGACCTGCGCGCCGTCCGCCGGACCGCCGGGCTCGCCGAGCAGCTCGGGATGCCCCTGGTCACGGTGGTCGACACGGCCGGGGCCGAGCTCTCCGCCCAGGCCGAACTGGACGGCATCGCGGTGGAGATCGCGCACTGCCTGACCACCCTGCTCTCGCTGCGCACGCCGGTGCTGTCGGTGCTGCTCGGCCAGGGCTCGGGCGGCGGCGCGCTGGCCCTGCTGCCGGCCGACCGGGTACTCGCCGCCGGGAACGCCTGGTTGGCGCCGCTCCCGCCGGAGGGCGCGTCGGCGATCGTCCACCGGGACGGCGCGCACGCCGCCGAACTGGCCCGGGCCCAGGGCATCGGCGCGTACGACCTGGCCGCGGTGGGTCTGGTGGACGTGGTCGTGCCGGAGCTTCCGGATGCCGCCGAGGAGCCGGCGGCGTTCTGCGAGCGGCTCGGACGGGCCGTCGGCGTCGCGCTCGGCGAGCTGTCACGGCTGTCGGCGGCGGAGCGGTCGGCCGCCCGCGCCCTGCGGCACCGGCGGCTGGGGGACGCGATCGCCCCGTGAGACCGGTTTCCCGCGCCGTGGCTGCGCATCCGGTACCCGCGCCTGTGGCGCCGCTCTCAGATCGTCTGTACCCGTGGTGGCGGCGGCGCGCCGGTCGGTGACGGTGCCGGGAGCCGGTCCGGTGAGTGCGCTCACAGGGATTCGACGGCCACGACGGTCGATAGTGCCCGCGCCGTCCGGCGACGACTGCTCCGGGCGACCCCTCCCGATCCGGACATCGGTGCAGCTCAGCGGGCATTGCGGCGCGTCGTCACCGCGCCGCCTTCGATTCGCGGCACCGCCCGCCGCTACGACGGTGCGTCGTATCCGGGGGGTCTTGGCGGGCGCCCTCCGCGTCTGGCAACAATGGCTCAGTCGTCAGCCGCACCCGGTACCTGTCCCACCGGGAGCGGCTTTCCGCAGACTTTTCGCCGGGCACGCCCCGCGACCGTTTCGGCCCCTGTCCGGCCGCGGTCGGGGCGGGACGTGCACCGGCCCAACCTGATTGAGGTCTTGTTCTTCATGCCCGCTTTCAAGCTTCGTATGCGTACTTCTGCCGCTCTTCTTGCCGGTGCCGCTGGTGTGACCGCCCTGGGCGCCGGCCTGGTGCCCGCCACCGCCTCGGCCGCGACCGCGTCCCCGCAGGCCATCGCCGCCCAGATCGTGCCGGCCGGCCAGCTCGCCGCGTTCAAGCAGATCATCTCCCACGAGTCCAGCTGGAACGTGACCGCGACCAACCCCAGCTCGGGCGCGTACGGCCTGGCGCAGGCGCTGCCGGGTTCGAAGATGGCGACGCACGGCTCCGACTGGAAGACCAACCCCACCACCCAGATCAAGTGGGCGCTGGACTACATGAACACCCGCTACGGCAGCCCGAACGCCGCCTGGTCGTTCTGGCAGACCCACCACTGGTACTAAACCGACCCCACCCGTCTCCACCGACGGCATCCGGACCGCCTGTCCCCCCTCACCCCGGGGTCGGACAGGGATCACCGGGGTGACCGAAGGGCCCGGCCGTGCGCGATCCGCGCGGCCGGGCCCTTCGGGCGTTCCCGCCGGGCGTGTTCCGGCTCGCGCGGGCCCACGCACCGGGCCCGCCCCCGTTCGACCGGAGCCCGTCCGGTCGGCGGACCGGTCGGATATATTCGGGCCGAGACAAAGTCCCGCCCGCTCGGGCCCCGCCCGGCCCCGCCCGAGGAGCATCCGGTGACCCAGCCCCCGCGCGCCACGCCGCGCACCACGTCACGGACCGCACCGCGCACCCCCGCGACGGCGACCACACAGACCGTGGCGCAGGTCAACCAGACCGTACTGCTGGAGGTACTGCGCCGGCACGGCTCGCTCTCCCGGCAGCGGCTCGCGGCGGAGAGCGGCCTCTCCACCGCGACCGTGCACCGCCTGGTCGAGGTGCTGCGGACGGCCGGACTGGTGATCGTGGAGACCGAACGGGCACCGTCCAGCGGGGGGCGGCCGCCGCAACTCGTCCGCTACAACGCCGGTGCGCAGACCGTGCTCGCCGTGGCGATGCGGCCGCGCCGGATCGTCGGCGTGGTCGCCGACCTGCACGGCACCGTGCTGCACGAGACCGAGCACCACTGGACCGGCCTCGGCCCCGACCGGAGCCGCGAGCCCTCCGCCGAGGACCTCACCGGGCCGCTGCTGGCCCTGGTCGACGGCCTGCGCACGTGGGCCGGCCGGCACGCCGGCGCCCCGCGCGCCCTGGTGGTCGGAGTGCCCGGCGTGGTCCGGGACCGGACGGGGCTGGTGGAGTTCGCGCCGGCGCTGGACTGGCCCGGGATGCGGCTGCGCGCACTGCTCCAGGAGCGGTTGGGCATCCCGGTGGCGGTCGAGAGCAACGTCGACCTGGTCGCGCTGGCCGTCCGGCACAGCGAGGCCGGTGCGGGGGTGAGCGACCTCGCGGCGGTGGTGGTCGGGATCGAGGTCGGCGCCGGGATCGTACTCGGTGGCCGCCTGCACCGGGGGCGGCTCGGCTCGGCGGGCGCGCTCGGCCACCTGATGACCGACCGGCGGGCGCTGGACCGGCCGCTCGGCCGGACCGGCGACACCCAGTCACGGATCGGCGACCACGCCGTCGACCGGCGGATCACCGAGGCGGGGCTGACCGTCACCGGCACCTCGGCCGAGCGGGTCGCCGAACTGTTCCGGCTGGCCCGGGAGGGGGAGCCGGCCGCGGTCCGGCTGGTGGACGAGTTCACCGACGACCTGGCCCTGCTGGTGGCCAATCTGACCAGCGTGCTCGGGCCCGAACTCGTCGCGCTGGGCGGCCGGTTGTTCTGGGAGAGCGGGGGCGAGATGCTGCCCGCGATCGAGTCCCGCCTGCAGGGCCGGGTCCCGGTCCTGCCGCGCCTGATGGTGGTGCACTCGACCACCACCGAGCTGGTCGGCGCCGCCGCGTCCGCCGTCCGCCTCGCCGACGGGGCGACGTTCATCACCCGCTGAACCGCCGGGCCGGCCTCGCCCCGCCGGCCTGCCCAGGGCCGCCACCCCCGCACCGCCTCCTCGGACCCGCCGCACGGCCCCGAACCCGCGCCTCCCCCTTCCCGCACGCGCCCGCGTGCGCCCTCCCGGGGCTTCCGCCACCCCTCCAGCGCCTCCCCGCGTCCCACTATTTCTCAGTGTGATAGAAACTCTCCGTGGGCACTCGACCAAGGGAGACCCGAATGTTCGCGGCCGCCTTCACGATGGACCCCGTCCGCTTCCCCGACGTGTACGGACCCGAGGCTCGCGCCCGGGTGGTCGCGCGGGCGGAGACGGTCGAGGACCCGGCCGGCCCCGGTGGGGTCTGGAGCGCCGAACGGCTCGCCGCCGACCCGGACGCGCTGCGCGACATCGAGGTGCTGTTCACCGGCTGGGGCGGCCCCGTCCTCGACGCGGCGGCGCTCGCCCGGATGCCCCGGCTCGCGCTGGTGCTGTACGGCGCGGGCTCGGTGCGCCGGATCGTGACCGAGGAGTTCTGGGCCACCGGCATCCCGCTCGTCACCGCCGCCCACGCCAACGCCCTGCCGGTCGCCGAGTTCACCGTCGCCCAGATCGTCTACGCGCTCAAGGACGGCTGGCGGCACGTGCTCGCCGCCCGCGCCGCCCGCGCACCGGTCCGTGTCGGCCGCGCCCCGGGCGCGTACGGCGCCACCGTCGGCGTCCTGTCGCTGGGCGCGACCGGCCGCCTGGTCTGCGAACGGCTGCGCGACTACGACGTGCGGGTGGTCGCCCACGACCCGTACGCCGCACCCCCGCCGGGGGTGGCGGCCGTCGGCCTGGAGGAACTCTTCGCCACGGCGGACGTGGTGACCGTCCACACGCCGCTCACCGAGGAGACCAGGGGGCTGGTCGGCCGGTCCCTGATCGCCGCCATGAAGCCCGGCGCGACGCTCGTCAACACCGCACGCGGCGCCGTCCTCGACCAACCCGCCCTGCTGGACGTGCTCGCCGAACGACCGGACCTGTTCGCCGTCCTGGACGTCACCGACCCCGAGCCTCCGCCGCCCGGCTCGCCGCTGTTCACCCTGCCGAACGTCGTGGTCACCCCGCACCTGGCCGGCAGTCAGGCCCTGGAGCGCCGGCGCCTCGGCGACCTGGTGGTCGGGGAGTTCGAGCGCTGGACGCTCGGCGAGCCGCTGCTCCGGGCGCTCGACCGCCGCACCTACGAGCGGATGGCCTGACCGTGACCGACCGTCCCGCCGACGACCGACCTGCAGACGACCGGCCGAACGTCCTGGTGGTCCTGACGGACCAGCAGACCGCCGAGGCGATGACCGCCACCGGCAATCCGCACGTCGCCACCCCGCACATGGACGCCCTGGCCGCCGCCGGCACCCGGTACCGCCAGGCGTACTGCGCCCAACCGCTCTGCGCACCGTCCCGGGCGAGCCTGCTCACCGGGCAACTGCCCAGCAGCCTCGGGGTCACCGGGAACGAGGGCGGCGCGCAGCCGGTGCTCGGCCGGCTGTTCGCCGACGCCGGCTACGACTGCGGCTACGGGGGCAAGTGGCACCTGCCCGAACTCGACCTGCCCGACGGGCACGGCTTCCGCCGCATCCACCCGGCCGGGGACGACGCCGGACTGGCCCGCGCCGCCGCCGCGTTCGTCCGCGAGCGGCGCGACCGGCCGTTCCTGCTGGTCGCGTCGTTCCTGGAACCGCACGGCATCTGCGAATGGGCGCGCGGCCAGGACCCGAAGACCGGGCCGCTGCCCGCCCCGCCGCCCGCCGAGGACTGCCCGCCACTGCCCGCCAACTTCCCGCCCGCCCCGTACGAGGCCCGGCTGCCCCGGCTGGCCCAGCGGGCCTGGGCGCACACCCACCCCACCGAGGAGTGGAGCGAGGACGACTGGCGGCGGTACCGGTACGCGTACTACGCACTGGTCGAACGGGTGGACGCGCACCTCGGAACGGTCCTGTCCGCGCTCCGCGAACCGGCCGACGGGCCGGAGCAGCGGCAGGAGGGACGCCGGGAGACGGTGGTGGTGTTCAGCTCCGACCACGGCGACGGCGCGGGCGCGCACCGGTGGAACCAGAAGTGGGCCCTGTACGAGGAGTCGGTGCGGGTGCCCTTCCTGGTCAGCGGCCCCGGCGCCGAGGCGGGTGCCGTCAGCGACCGACTGGTCTCCACCGGCCTGGACCTCGTCCCGACGCTCTGCGACCTGGCGGGCGTCACCCCGCCGCCCGGCCTGCCGGGGCGCAGCGTCCGCGCCCCGGAACCCCGGGAGACCGTCGTGGTGGAGACGCGCTGGGAGCTGCCCGGCTTCAACAACGCGCTGGGCCGGATGATCCGGGACACCCGGCACAAGTACGTCTGCTACGCCTGGGGCGACCACCGGGAGCAGCTCTTCGACCTCACCGCCGATCCGGGCGAGATGGTCAACCTGGCCGTGGACGCGCGGCACGCGGCGCTGCTCGACCGGTTCCGCTCCCTGCTCGCCGTGCACTGCGCCCGTTCCGGCGATCCGTTCGCGCGCTTCCTCCCGGCGCCGCGGGCGGGTTGACGGTCCGCCGCCCGGACGGACCGGACCGCTCGTCAGGCGATGCGTCAGGCCGTGTCGCCGTCCAGCCCCAGCAGTTCGCGGGTCCGGCGGTACTTGGCCGCCAGCCGTTCGGCGGTCGCCGAATCCAGGCTCGCCAGCCGGGCCGGGTCGGAGTTGTGCGCGAGGTCGGCCTGCTTGACCAGCAGGGCGCCGGGGGTGGCCAGGATGCGCGCGGTGTACCCCTCCAGCGGCTCGCCGGGGCGCTTGGTGAGCGCGTCCACGATCGCCTTGGTGGCGTCGGTGAGGGCGGCCCCGGCCAGCCAGTCACCGGTCAGCGCGTCGTCCTCGATCGCGTCGTGCAGCCAGCCCGCCGCGATCTGCTCGTCACTGCCGCCGCGCACCGCGACGCCGTTCGCCACCGCCGCCAGGTGCTCGGTGTACGGGTGACCGTCCTTGTCGGTCTGCCCCGCGTGGGCGCTCCGCGCGATCCGTTCGACCTCGGCCAGGCTCAGGTACTCCACAGCGCCATCCTAGGACCTGCCGCCGCCGGCCGGGTCCCGGGACCCTCCTGGTCCGCCCCGCACCGCCGCCTGGTTGACTTCCGGTCCGGCGGCCCGCCGTGGGCCACCGCGACCGCACCCGCCGGTGCCGCCGGTGCCGCCGGTGCCGCCGGTGCCGCCGGTGCCGACCCTGCCGAGGACGCCATGCCCAGCCTGCCTCCGCTGATCTCCGGCTTCGCCCCGATCTGGGCGCTCACCGGGGTGGGCTACCTGCTCGGTCGGAGCGGGCTGCTGGGAGGCCAGGCGGAGCAGGTGCTGAACCGGTTCGTCTTCCACGCGGCCATGCCTGCGGCGCTGTTCCTGATGATCGCCCGGACCCCGCTGGACCGGTTCGCCAATCCGTCGATGGCAGCGTTCGCCGCGGGCACGGCGGTGGCGGGCGGGCTGGGGCTGCTGGCCTCGCAGCGGCTGTTCGGGCGGGGCCTGCCGGAGCGGACGGTCGGCGGCATGGCGGCGGGCTACGTCAACTCGGCCAACCTGGGCATCCCGGTGGCGGTGCAGGTGCTCGGCGACGCCTCGTTCGTGGGGCCGGTGGTGCTGTTCCAGATCCTGGTGGTCACCCCAGTCGTGCTGACGGTCCTGGACTCGGGGCGCGCCGGGCTGCGGGCAGCGCTCACCCTGCCGCTGCGCAACCCGATCCTGCTGGCGGTGGCCCTCGGCGCCGTGCTGTCGGCGACCGGTTGGCGACCGCCCGCCGAGCTGAATCGTTCCTGCGAGCTGCTCGGCGGTGCGGCCGTGCCGACCGCGCTCGTGGCACTCGGCCTCTCGCTGTGCCACCGGCCGGCGGTCACCGGCGCCGCCCGGTACGCGGAGGTCGGGGTGGCGGTGCTGACGAAGACCGTCGTCCAGCCGCTGGCCGCCTACGCGGTCGGGGCGTTCGTCCTCCACCTGTCGGCCCACCAGCTGCTGACCGTGGTCCTGTTCTCCGCGCTGCCGACCGCGCAGAACGTCTTCGTGTACGCCCGCGAGTACGGCCACGGCGCGGCACTGGCTCGGGACGCGGTGCTCTGCTCCACCCTGGTGTCGATGGCGACGCTGTCGCTGGCCGCGTGGGCGCTCGGCCCGGCCTGAGGTCCCGGGCCGGGGCCGGGCCCCCGGCCCCGCCCCGGTTCCGGACCCGGACACCGGCCCCCCGACACCGCTGTGCGGGCGCCCGCACCTGCCGCGTGGGCCGTCAGCGGTCCCGTACGGCGATCAGCTCGCGTCCGCGCAGCGTGTACAGCACGCCACCGTCGTCGGCCGCGACCCGGGCGCCGCTGTACCACTCGGCGTCCACCTGGACCAGCACGGTGGCGGCCAGCGTCTCCGGGTCGAGCCGGAACAGCGTCCGCTCGCTGATCCCGTACAGCCGGTCGTCCACCACCAGCAGGCGCGGGTTGGCGGACGTGATCGCGCGCAGGTCGGCGCGGGCACCGATCACCGGCGCGGGCGCGCCGCCGCCGGGGCGCCGCCGCGCCGTCCGCAGGTCGACGGAGAACACCTGCCCGTTCACGGTGATGCCGAACAGCCACCGGCCGTGGACCGCCAGGCTGCTGATGCCGGAGCCGAGGTTCGTGCCGATCCGCCAGAGCTCGCGCCCCGCCTCGGGGTCCCAGGCGGCGAGGTCGCCGCGCGGCCCGGTGGTCTTGGCGTTGTCGCCGCCGAGGAACGCCTGCCCGTGGCCCACCGCCACCGCGCGGACCAGCTGCTCGGACCCGAGCGGGTCGACGTGCACGGTGGGCCGGCCGCTGCCGGGCCGGTAGGTGACGAAGGACCCGCCGCCGGTGGTGTCGGCCTGCACCCCGAGCAACAGCAGCCCGTGCTCCTCGTCCCAGCGGATCGTCTGCGGCCGGTTCTGCTCCTGCGGGAGGACGGCCTCCTGCACCGGCTCCGTGTCCTCCCACGGGTTGTACCGCCAGATGCCCTGCGAGGAGTAGACGCCCAGGTAGAGGGTGTCGTCGTCGAGGATCACGGTGTCCTTGGCCTCGCCGGGCACCGGGAGCTTGCGCACCGTTCCCGCGCGCAGGTCGTGCAGCGCGATCGAGCCGTTGCCGCCGACGTAGACGCGGCCGTTCCGGGCCGCCAGCGACATGCCGAGCTGAGCCTCGGCCGGCGCTCCGGCGGCCACCAGGTCGGTGGTGGTGACGGCTGCCGTGGAGGTGGAGAGGGTCCACGCGGTGCCGCCCTCGGTGACGCCCACCAGGGTGTCGCCGAGCCGGCCGAGGCCCCAGGAGTTGCCGTCCGGGACGGGCACGGCGAACTGCTCCAGGGTCCCGGCCGCGAGCCGGTACCGCCAGACGACGCCCTGCTCGGTGGAGGTGAACCAGACGGTGTCGCCCAGGCGCTGGAAGTTGGTGATGCTCTTGGTGCCGGGCACCGGGAACGACCGCAGCACCGTGTGGGTGGCGGGGTCCAGGAAGGCGACGTGGGCCGGCTTGCCCTCGGTGGAGACGGCCAGCAGGTCGTCCCCGAGCGCGGTGATCTGCCGGATGATCGTGTCGGCGGCCAGCTCGGGCGGGGTGATGTCGGCGATCCGGCCGGTGGCCCGCTCGACCGCGAACAGGCTGGCGAGGGTGGCCCCGCCGCCGCCCGCCAGGTTGCTGCCGACGCCCAGGTAGGCGTGGGTGGCGGTGGCCTCGACCGCCCGGCCCTGGGTGGCGCCCGGCGCGGGCGAGGCGACCTCCGTGAGCACGCCGGTCGCCGGGTCGTACGCGTACAGGCCGGGGCCGGCCGCGCGGCCCTTCTGCCGTCCGGTGGCGTACACCACGCCGTCGGGGGCGACCGCGACGTCCCGGACGTCGGCGCCGGGCACGTTGACGAGGCCGCGCACGCTGCCGTCGGCCGGGTCGAGGCGGTAGAGGTTGACGGCCTTCGGCGCGTCGGTGACGCCCAGGTAGAGGCGGCCCCCGTGGGCGGCGGAGCCCTGCACGAAGTTGCCGGTCGGCAGGGTGGCGGTCGCGGTGACCCGCCCGGTCGGCACGTGGTAGCCGACCACCTTGGCGGGCGCCAGGTTCCGCGAGCCGATCCAGAGCGTCTCGCCCAGCAGGGTGGCGCTCATCAGCGGGAAGTCGGCGTTCCCCGGGCCGAGGCCGGTCACCTCGGGGGCGCGGGGCGAGCGCGGCGCGGCGGCGGCGGGGCCGACGCCGAGTGCGGTCAGGGCGGTCACCGTACCGGCGCCGAGGAGGAGTTGGCGGCGGGAGGGGCTGGCGGACGTCATGGTGCTCCTAGGAGGGGGCGGCGGGGATGTGCGCGGCGGGCGGCACGGGGTGCAGGCGGGCGGGCAGGCAGGCGGGCGGGCGGGGCAAACCGGAAGGCGGCGCGCGTCAGTGCGCGGCGGCGGCCAGCAACTGCCTGGTGTACGGGTGCGCGGGCGCGGTGAACAGCTCGGCGGAGGGGGCGTGTTCGACGACCCGGCCGTGACGCATCACCAGCACCTCGTCACAGAGGTGGCGGACGAGCGCGAGGTCGTGCGAGATGAACACCAGCCCGACGCCGGTCCGTCGGCGCAGATCGAGGAGGAGGTTGAGGATCTGGGCCTGGACGGACACGTCCAGGGCCGAGGTCGGCTCGTCCGCCACCAACACCTCCGGGCCGACCGCGAGCGCCCGGGCGATCGCGACGCGCTGGCGCTGCCCGCCGGACAGCTGGTGCGGCCGGGAGTCGAGCAACCCCGCCGGGAGTCCGACCAGTTCGCGCAACTCGTCGACGCGCGAGAGCGGCAGGCCGTGGGTCAGCAGCGGCTCGGTGAGCGCCTGGCGGATCGTCATGCGCGGGCTGAGCGAGGCGTAGGGGTCCTGGAAGACGAACTGGACGCGACGGCGCAGCGCGCGTTCCTCCTCCGGGGTGACCTCCGCCCAGGAGCGACCGCCGACCCGGACGGTCCCGTGCTGCGGGCGGAGCAGCCCCAGCAGGGCGCGGGCCAGCGTCGACTTGCCCGAGCCGGACTCGCCGATCACCCCGACCGCCCGGCCCGGCGCCGCCGTGAGGCTGACGCCCTCCAGCGCCGGCGCTCCCCGGCGGCCACGGCCGTAGCGGACGGTGAGGTTCTCGGCGACCAGCACCGGCTGCGCCGCGACGGGAGCGTCCCCGGCGGGGCTGGTCGCCGCGGCGGTGGCCCGGTCGTCGGCGGCGGGTCGGTCCGCCCCCGGCGGGTCGGTCCGCCCCTGTCCCCGACCCTGCTCCGTCTCTCGTCCCTGCTCGTGCTCCGCTTCGTGCTCCGGCCCCTCCTCCGGCACCGGCACATGGCAGGCGAGACCGCGGTCCCCCACCACCTCCCAGGCGGGCACCTCCTCGGCGCACCGCGCGGTGGCGGCGGCACACCGCGGCGCGAAGGCGCAGCCGGGCAGCGGTTCGCCCGCGGCGGGCGGGCGGCCGCCGATCACGGCGAGCGGGCGGCCGGGCGGGCCGTCCAGCCGGGGGACGGCGGCCAGCAGCCCGGCCGTGTAGCGGTGTCGCGGGCTCGCCAGCAGGGCCTTGGCCGGGGCTCGTTCGGCGATCCGTCCGGCGTACATGACCTGGACGGTGTCGCAGGTCCGGGCGACCACCCCGAGGTCGTGGGTGATCAGCAGGACCGCGGTGCCGGTCTCGTCGCGGAGCCGGACCAGGAGGTCGAGGATGCCGGCCTGCGTGGTGGGGTCGAGGGCGGTGGTGGGCTCGTCGGCGATCAGCAGGTCGGGCCGGTTGGTCATCGCCATGGCGATCAGGACCCGCTGGCGCATCCCGCCGGAGAACTCGTGCGGGCGGTCGCGGAAGCGGCGCTCCGGCTCCGGGATGCCGACCAGGTCGAGGAGTTCGAGCGCACGGGCCCGGGCCGCGGCCCGGGAGGCTCCGTGCACCCGGGCGGCCTCGGCGAGTTGGCGGCCGATGGGCATCCGGGGGTTGAGGTAGGCGAGCGGGTCCTGGAACACCATGCCGATCCGGCGGCCACGGACGGCCCGCATGCCGGGTTCGGGGAGGGTGAGGAGGTCGGTGCCGTCGAGGCGGACCGTCCCGGCCGTGGTCCGGCAGCCGGGCGGGAGCATCCGGTTGGCGGCGAGCGCGGTGAGGGTCTTGCCGGAGCCGGACTCGCCGACGAGGCCCAGGATCTCGCCGGGCCGGAGGGTGAAGTCCACGCCGTGGACGACCTGGTGGGGCCCGGCGGCGACCCGCAGGCCGGACACCTCCAGCAGCGGCGCCGCCGGGCCGGTGCGGCCGACGTCGTCGACGGCGGCGGTCGGGCCTGCACCGGCGGTCGGGCCGCCACCGGCGGTGCGGGCGGTCTCGGTGGGCGCGGTCACCGCAGTTTCTCCCGGTTGAACGAGTCGGCGAGCAGGGTCAGCCCGAACACCAGCAGACCGAGCAGCAGGACGGGCGCGAGGGCGTATCCGGGGTGCAGGAAGAGGTACTTGCTACCGGTGTTGATCATCGTGCCGAGCGAGGGGGTGGGCGGCTGGATGCCGAAGCCGAGGACGCTCAGCCCGCCCTCGATCTTGGCCGCGTGCGCCATCGCGACGGCGAGCAGTGCGGTGGCGGCGTCGGTGACGTTGGGCAGCACGTACCGGCGGAGGGTCCGCCCGCGCGGTACGCCGAGCACCCGGGCGGCCACCACGTGGTCACGGGCGAGCTGGGCCAGCAGGGCGGCGCGTGCCTGGCGGCCGAAGACGGGCAGGGCGCTGAGCACGATGGTGACGACCACGCTGCCCAGGCCGGGCCGGACGATCAGCGCGATGGCCAGGCCGAGCAGCAGCCCGTGGAAGCCGAGCAGCAGGTCGAAGAGCCGCTGGACGGCCTCGCCGAGCAGGCGGTTGAGCCCGCCCGCCAGGCCGAGCAGGGTGCCCAGCACGGCGGCGACGGGAACGGCCAGCAGGCAGACCAGCAGCTCGATCCGGACCCCGTACAGCGCGCGGACCAGCAGGTCGCGGCCGACCTCGTCGGTGCCCAGCGGATGGTCCCAGGAGGGCCCGGCCAGTGCCTCGCGGCTCTGCTGGTACGGGTCCGCGGAGAGCAGCAGCGGGCCGAGCAGGCCGAGCAGCACCACCAGGGCGACCAGCGCCGCCCCGGTCCGGCCCCGCCTGCCCCGCAGTGCGGCGGGCAGCGCGGGCAGGGCCGGCAGTCGGCGACGCCCGGTGCTCCGGCCTGCGGGAGTGCTGTCGGCCGCGGTGGCCGTCCCGCCGGTCCCGGCGGTCCCGGCGGTCCCGGCGGTCCCGGCGGTTCCCGCCTCGGCCGGGGTCCCGACGGTGGTGTCCTGGGTCTCGGCGGTGGTGCTCATCGGGCCTCCCCGGTGCCGGCGCGGGCGATCCGCGGGTCGAGGCGACCGACCAGCAGCTCGGAACCGAGCTGGACGGTGACGGCCACCGCGACGGCGAGCATGATCAGGGTCTGGGCGACGGGGTAGTCCCGCTGGTTGATGGCGTCGAGCAGCAGTTGGCCGAGACCGTGCCGGGCGAAGAGCTGCTCGGCGACGACGGCTCCGCCGAGGAGTTCCCCGAGGTTGAGCCCGAACTCGACGCAGAACGGCGCCAGGCTGTTGGGCACCACGTGGCGCAGCAGGATGCGCCGGGGCGGCGCACCCTTGGCGACCGCGGTGAGCACGAACTCCTCCTGCCGGGTGCGGCGGATCTCGGTGGCGAGCAGCCGGGCGAGGACCACCGACCCGGGCAGGGCCAGCGCCACGGCGGGCAGCGCCAGGTACTGCACGGCCAGGTCCGGCGCGGTGAGAAGGTCCTTCTCGCCGCCGGCCGGCAGGACGCGGAGCAGGACCGCGAAGACGAAGACGAACAGCACGGCGGTGACGTAGACCGGCAGGGCCAGCACCGCGGTGGTGAGCGGGTCGAGCACCCGGGCCAGCCGGCCGCGCCGCTCGGCGGCCAGCGCGGCCCCCAGCAGCAGGCCGAGCACGAGCATCAGCAGACCTGCGGCGAAGGCGAGTTGGAGGGTCGAGCCGAGGCTCTGGCCGATCATCCTGGTGACCGGCTCGCGGTAGTGGAAGGAGAGTCCGGGGTCGCCGACGAGCAGTCCTCGCAGCCAGGTCAGGTACTGGACGGGCAGTGGCCGGTCCACGCCGAGCTGGCGGCTGAGGTGGTCGCGCTGCTCCTGGTCCGCCTCGGCCCCGAGGGCGGCGGAGACCGGGTCGCCGGGAGCCAGGTGGAGCAGCAGGAAGACGGCCACCGAGGCGAGCCAGAGGGTGGCCAGCGCTCCGGCGGCCTTTCTGGTCCAGTACGGCACGGGGGTTCTCCGGGTGGTCGGGCCATGCGGGCGGGCCGGGTGGTTCACCGGCCCCGGGCGGTGGGGGTCGCCCGGGGCCGGCGGCCGGCGGGGCGGGGCGGTTCGTCGGGCCGAGGCGGCGCCGGGATCCGGCCGGTCGGGGCGGACCGGGCCGGGCCGGGCGGAGCCGGACGGGTCGGGACCGGACGGGGCGGGACCGGGAGTCAGCCGGCCCGGCGGGTGTCGGTCAGCTTCAGGTAGCCGAGCGCGCTGGTGGACACGTCGTGCACCGAGGAGGCGAAGGCGTACGTCTCCCAGGCGTGTGCGAGCGTGATGTGGAAGGACTGCGCCAGCAGGTACTCGGACAGCTCGTGGTTGACGTCGGCCCGGGCCTGCTCGTCGGCGGCGGCGAACGCGCGGGCCTGCAGCTCCGCGTAGGCGGGGTCGGTGACGTGCGACGTGTTCTTGCCGACCTGGAGCGGCCCCGAGACCGTGATGCCGCTCAGCGGCGAGACGCTGACCATGCCGTGGTTGGCCACGAACAGGCCCTCCAGGGTGCCCTGCTGGATCTTCGGCTGGATCGCCGCGTTGTCCAGCAGCTGCACGTCGACGCCGAAGCCCGCCTGCTCCAGGTCGTACTTCACCAGCTCGACGAGCGAGGTGAAGATCGGCGAGTTGGCGGCGGTGAGCGGCACCCGGACGCCCTCCGCGCCGGCCTCCCGGAGCAGGCCCCGGGCCTTCTCCGGATCGTGCCGGTAGCGGGTGACCTGGTCCGGGGTGACCCCCGGGGTGTTGGACGGCCAGGGCAGGCTGCTGGCCTCGGCGTGGCCGCCGTAGACCTGGGCGACGATCCGCTCGCGGTCCACCGCGTACTGCAGCGCCTGGCGGACCCGGATGTCGTCGAAGGGCTTGGAGGCGACGTTCACCCCGAGGAACGCCTGCTGGTAGGAGGCCTTGGCGGACTGCACGGTGAAGCCGGGGTTGCCGGCCAGCACCTTGAGGTCGCGGCCGGGGACGGCGCCGATCAGGTGGGCCTGACCGGACTGCAGCGCGGACAGTCCGGCCTGGCTGCTCGTCACCGACCGGACGGTGATCCGCTCGAACCGGGGCCGTCCGCTCTGCCAGTAGCGGTCGTAGCGGGTGAGGTCGAGCTGGTTGCCGCCCTTGAACTCCTGCCAGGTGAACGGGCCGGTGCCGTTGACCTTGTCGGAGGCCCTGCCCTCGACGTAGCTCCGGGCGTCGACGACGGGGTTGAAGGCGAGCGCGTCGAACAGGTTGCTGGTGGGCTTGGAGAGGGTGAGGGTGACCTCGCCCCGCGCACTGGCCTTCACGTCGGCCAGGCGCTCCAGCAGCGGCTTGACCTGGGAGCTCTTGGTGGCTCCGACCAGCGAGTACACGACGTCGTCGGCGTCGAGCCCGCGTCCGTCGTGGAACGTGACGTCCTCGCGCAGCTTGAGCACCAGCTTCAGCCGGTCGGCGCTCCACTCCCAGGAGGTGGCGAGCCAGGGCACCGGCTGGAGGGTCTTCGGGTCGAGGTCGACCAGCCGGTCCAGGACGAGGTTGACGAACGCCGGGGTGTCCGGGCCCCGGTGGAGCAGCTGGGTCGGGTCGGGTGCGCTGCCGTACACGATCTGCAGGTCGGGTGCGGAGGCGGTGGCGGACGCGCCCGCGGCGCCGCCGGGGGACGGGTCGGTGGCCGAGCGGCAGCCCGCCGCCAGCAGGGCCGCTCCGGCGCTCAGGCCGAGAAAGCCTCTTCGGGCCAGGCCGGGGTGGCGGGCCGCTTCGCTCATGGTGCTGCTACCTCTTGGTGGTTGGGTTCGGGGTGGCCCGCGGCACGGGGCCGCGGGCCGACGGGGCGGGGAACTCCCCCACCCGCCTCAGTACTTGGTGACGACCACGCTGTCGCTGTAGAGCACCACGTCGGGTCCGCCGGTCGGGTAGGAGATGCCCTTGGCCGGGTTCCAGTTGGCGCGGTAGATGCCGGTCTTGAAGTAGGGCGCCTGGTTCTGGTGGTAGTTGTTGAGCCCGCTGTGGGTGCCGACCTGGACGCCGTCGCGGAGCACGGTGATCGAGCCCGGCGTGGTGGCGGTGGACCAGGTGACGTCGAAGGCCCACTGGTTCCAGTGTCCGAACTGCACGGCGCCGAGCGGGATCACGGCCTCCTGCACGGTGGACGGGTCGGTCAGCCAGTGCACCTTCAGCCGCCAGTTGCCGTCCTTGACGGTGAGGGCGATCGGCGGCTTGGTGTCACTGCCGTCGGCGAGCGGGTAGCCGTGCCACTGGGCGACGATGGTCTCGGTGGAGGTGCGCACCCAGTCGGCGGGCAGGTAGTCGGCGAAGGCGAAGCGGTAGCCGCCCCAGCCGAGGGCGTTGACGGCGACCTCGGAGCGGTAGGACTGCCCGTCGTTGGGCACGCTGAACCGGCCGGCCAGGCCCGAACCGCCGGCGGGCCCGCCGGTGACGGTGATGCTGCCGTTGCCGTCGATCCGCTGACGGGTCCAGTTGGCGACGGTGCCGGACTCGAAGTCGTCGGAGAACACGGTGGTGGCAGCGGTGGCGGTGACGGCGGTGGCGGTTCCGGCGGTCGTGCCCGCGACGGCCGCCGGGGCGGCGAGGGTGCCGGTCAGCAGCGCGGCGGCGAGGGCGGTGCCGGCGAGCCGGCGTGCGGTGGGGCGGGACGGGGCCATGGGGATCGTGCTCCTCGGGACGTACGGGTTCGGGTGACGGTGACCGGGGCGGCCGGCCGACGACGGTTTCCAGGCGTCAGCCGGCCCGTCGACAGGAGGCCGCCGCCGACCCGGCACGGCCCGTCCGCCCGGCGCCCGCGGCCCGCCCGACCCAGGTCGGGCTCGACCACGCCCACTGGTCGTTCAGCTGCCGGACCCGTACGTGGTAGAAGTCGCCGTCGCCGCCCGGCCGTTCGTCGATCAGGTCCAGCTCGGCCGCGAGCTCCCCGGCCGGCACCGCCCGGTCGAACCGGAAGGCCCCGGAGACGAAGCCGCCGATGAACCCGGTCCGCGGCCCCTCGCGCAGCTCCCCGACGGCGTACGAGGTCTCGACCCCGTTGACGACGGCCGTCAGCCTGGTCCGGTCGTCGCCGGCGACCGCGAGCGAGAAGCCCTGGGTGGCGTCGGTCGCGGTGTTGGGGTTGCCCTCGGTCACGGTCCGCAGCCGCAGCTCGCCCGGGCCGGTGCGCCACCAGTCGGACGGGCGGTACGACGCGGGCTCGGCCGCGGCCGGGGCGACCGTCTCCGAACCGCGCAACCGGGGCTGGACGTCGAGCAGTTCGCCGCCCTCGACCCGCAGCGTGACGTCCCAGTGGACGGGCGTCTCGCGCTTGCCCCAGCCGACGGCGAAGCCCAGCGTGCCGTCGAACGCGGCGGACCGGGCGGCGGTGCCCAGCAGCTCGGGCCGGGAGACCCGGTGGATCGGCACGCCGTTGCGGACCACCTCGACGTGGTCGAGCGCGTCCCGGCCCTGCACGGCGACCCGGATCCGGCGGCGGTCGGCCGACGCGGTCTCGGCCCCCATCGGCGCCCCGTTCACGGAGGCCGCGAGCAGGATGCGGTCCCCGGTGATCGCGTAGGTGCTCCGCCGCTCGATCGCGTCCCAGATCGCCGGCCGGGTCAGTTCCGGCGCCCAGACGGCGAGCCGGCCGTGACCGTGGCTGCCGGGGAAGGCGCTGTGGTGGTCGGTGGAGCCGATCAGCCCGAACCGGTGGCCGAGCCGCAGCCCGTGCACGGCGGTCCCGGTGGTGTCGCGCGGGCCCATGGTGTGCAGGTAGGTGCGCGGCGCCTCGTCGGACTCGGCGCAGCCGTGCATCGACATCATCTCCACCACCGGGGCGAACTCCTCGGTGTAGGTGTCCCAGTTGATGCCGCGCCGCCCGGTGCCGTAGCCGATGTGGTGCGGAAGCGCCCAGGTCCGCACGCCCTCGGCCGCGAGGGCGCGCAGCCGGGCTCGCAGTTCCTCCAGGCCGGCGGCGCGGATGATCTCGCCGCGCGGGCCGTCGAAGTACACGCAGTGGTCCCCGTGGGCGAGGCTGTGCCACTCGAAGGACTGGAAGGTGACGAACCGGCCGTCCTCGTGGGCGGCGGCGGTCACCTCCTGGACGTGCTCCCAGCGGTCGGCGAGCCGGGCGAAGCCCTGGGTGTGGTAGTCGACCAGCGAGGCCAGCTCGGGGGTCCGCTCGGGGAGGTCGTGCCACCAGCCGTGGCCGGTGACGCTGGCGAAGTCGAGCTGGAGGCGGGCGTTGGCGTACGCGTCCTCGATCGGGCCGTGGCCGTAGCTGATGCCGCAGTGGTTGTGGATGTCGCCGACGTACAGGCCAAGACCGCCGTAGCCGGGTGCGTCGGTGGTGGGGGCTGTCATCGGGTCGGGCTTCCTCTACGGTGCGCGGCGAGCGATCGCCGCAGGACGTTTGATCGACTGTGAGAAGAAGTCTTTCCCGATCTTCCGGTGATGGTCAAGACCAGGCCGACCTGCGTTGCCCGATCGCCACAGGGGGAAACACAGGCTTCACAGAAGCCCGGCAGGCAGAAAGAGTCCCACGCTGACCAGCGGCATGCCGCCCACCTCGGGACACCTTCTCGAAACTTTCTATCGATCTGATAGAAACTGCCGAAGCACCCCGCCGCCTTCCGTGAGGACGACCGCCAGCCATGCCGACCACCGCCCCGCGCACCCTGCCCGCCCCGCCCGACCTCAGCGACTCCGTCCTCGTCCGCGCACCCGAGCGCCCCCTGCCCGGCTACTGGGCCGGCTGCCCGGGCATCCGCTACGAGGCCGACCGCGACCGCTTCCTGCTCACCTACCGCGAGCGCCGCCCGCGCGGCACCGACGGCCAGGACCGGGGCTGGCGCTGCGCGGTGGCCGAGAGCAGGGACGGCGTCGAGTTTCACGACGTCTGGTCGGTCGAGCGCGCCGAGCTGGACTCGCCGTCGATGGAGCGCTTCGCCCTGCTCCCCCGCGACGACGGCTACCTGCTCCACCTCAGCTACGTCGACCCGGCCGACAACCGCTGGCGGATCGACGCCGTCCGGGCCGGCGCGCCGGACTCCTTCGACCTCGCCACCCGCACCCCGGTCCTCACCGCCGCCGGCACCGGCACCGAGGGCGTCAAGGACCCCTACCTGCTCGAACTCGACGGCACGGTAGAGATGTTCAGCACCGTCTCGCGCACCCGTGCCTTCACCGCCGAGGAGCAGGAGCTCGCCCACGCCGACGCCGACATCCACACCACCGGCCTCACCGTCCAGCCGACCGCGCGCGCCGACTCGCCCGACGGACTGCGGTTCACCGCCCCTCCCGGCAGGGCCGCCGAGGTCCTGGACGTCGGCCCGCCCGGCGCGTGGGACGCCTACGAGGCCCGGATCACCGCCGTCCTCCCGGACGGGCGGGGCGGCTGGCTGGCGCTCTACGACGGCTCGGCCGACGCCGCCGGCAACTACGAGGAGCGCTGCGGCCTCGCCGTCTCCACCGACCTGCGGGAGTGGCACCGGCTGACCACCGACGGGCCCTGGCTGGACGTCCGCTACGCCGACGTGGTCGCCGCCCGGGGGCGCTGGTACCTGTACTACGAGCAGACCCGGCCGGACGGCGCGCACGAGCTGCGGGTGGCGGTCCTGGACGAGTTCGCCGGGCTCCGGCCGTAGCCGGGACGCTCCCCGCCGACGGCCTCGTCGGCTCGCATCCGTCCGGACCGTCCGGGACCGCCCTGCCCCGCCCCGGACCGTCGGGTCGCGGGCCGGGGGACCCGACCCGCGACGTTCGGCGAGTCCTCGGCGACGTCCGACCACCGGGTCTCCCCCACCGGGCAGTGCAGCCGGCGGCTCCCGCGACAGGAGCGTGCGAGAACCGGAGGATGTTCCCTCCGCGTCTCACAAACCGTCCCAAAGCACTGGTCAGCCGGTCCGACGGCAGCTTGAGACGTCTCCGGCGCAGCAAGTCGCCCGTGGTGCGTGGTGCACGCTTCATGATGGTTCCGGCCGCGGCCATGGGGGGCACCCCGTCCGCTGCCGATACCTGACACTTCGAAACGGGGGGACCATGAACCTCAAGCACAAGATCGCGAAGGGCGCTGTTGCCGTCACAGTGGCGGTAGCCGCCACGTTCGGCCTTGCAGCCACCGCGAGCGCCACCCCGAACGCCCCGGCCGTCCAGGCTTCCGGCTCCCAGCGCGTCCTCGCGGTGAACAACCTCGGGCTGAACACCACGCAGGCCCAGAACGTTCAGCACTGGCTGCGGGGGTACTGGGGCTACGGCGGCGCGCTCGACGGCCAGCTGGGCACCGAGACCTGGAAGGCGTTCCAGCGCCAGCTGCAGACGCACTGGGGCTACGGCGGCGCGATCGACGGCCTCGCGGGCACCGAGACCGTCAAGGCGCTGCAGCGTCTGCTGAAGGACAGCTGGGGCTACACCGGCGCGATCGACGGCATCGCGGGCTCGGGCACGCAGGCGGCGTTCAGGACCTTCGCCAACAGGATCTACTGATCCCGACCCGTGGGAGGACGGCCCGCCGGGGAACCGGCGGGCCGTTCGTCCGCAGAGCGCCCGACCGGGGGTTCGCATCGGCAACGCGCACCGGGTCCGCGCTCGATGTCGCCGGTCGCCCCTGCGTCCGACTCGACCGACGCACCTGGCTCTGTCCGGACGGCAGCTCCGTACGCTCCGCCACTGCGGATCCGCAGCCCCCTCGCGGGCACGCCGGGTCGCGGTCGCGACCGACCGGTTGCCGCCCGCAGGCCGGCGTCACCGGGCCCGGGCCGTCGCCACCACATCGGTCATCGCCGTCAGGAACCGCTGCGCCACCGCCAGCTCCGCCTCCCCGAAGCCGCCCATCGCGGTCACCAGATCGGCGATGAGCCCGCCGAAGAAGGCCTGCCCGAGCTCCGTCGCCCGTTCCTCCACCACCAGCCGGACCTTGCGACGGTCCTCCGGATCGCGCTCGCGCCGGATCAGGCCGAGCCGCACCAGACGGTCGACCAGACCGGTCGTCCCCGCCGAGTTCAGCCGCAACGCCTCACCGAGCCGCCCGGGAGTGACCACCGAACCGGCCCGCGCGGCGTCGAGCAGGTGGACCAGCGCCCGCAGGTCGGTCGGGTGCAGCCCGTGCCGCGCGGCGAACTCGGCGCCGAAGAGGTCGAGTTCGACGGTCAGTCCGCGCAACAGATGGACCAGCTCCATCGGCAGCCGGGATTGCTCCACCCCGTGTCCTTTCCCTGACGGTCCCCCGGACGTATTCTCTCGCTGAGCGAGATACATGCTCGGCGAGCGACTCCATCATCCACCGGGGGAGATCATGTCCGCACGCACATCCGCCGACCCGGCCGTCGAACCCGGCCACGCCGCCTTCCTCACCGCCTACGACGAGGCCCTCGCCCGCTGGCCCGTCCCGGCCGAGGCGCTCACCGTCCGGACGCCCCACGGCGCCACCCGCGTCAACGCCTGCGGCCCGCGCGACGGCCGCCCCCTCGTCCTGTTGCACGGCGGCGGCTCCACCTCGACCTGCTGGACCGCCGGCGTCGCCGCACTCACCGGGGCCGGCCACCGGGTCCTCGCCGTGGACCTGATCGGAGACCCGGGCCGCAGCGTCCTCGGCGGCTCGCCGCTCGGCGGCGTCCCCGGCCTGCTGAGCTGGCTGGACGCCGTCCTCGACGGGCTCGACGTGGCCGCCGCCGACGTCGTCGGCCACTCCTACGGCGCGTGGATCGCCCTCCGCCACGCCCTGCACGCCCCCGGCCGGGTCGGCCGCCTCGCCCTCCTCGATCCCACCCAGTGCTTCGCCGGCTTCCGACCCGGCTACCTGCTGCGGGCCCTTCCCCTCCTCGCGCCCCCGCGCACGACCGCCAGGGCCCGCTCCTACCTGGACTGGGAGAGCGGCGGGACCGCCCTCGACCCGGCCTGGCGCGAGCTGTACGCACTCGGGTACGCCGGCTTCCCCGCCGCCCGGCCGGTCACCGGTCCGCGCCCGACCACCGATCAGCTGCGCGGGCTCACCGCGCCCGTCCTCGCCCTGTTCGCCGAACGGAGCCGGACCCACGACGCCGCCGCGGTGGCCGAACGCGCCCGCCGGACCCTCCGTTCCGCCACGGTCGCGGTCCTCCCCGGCACGTCCCACCACACCCTGCTGACCGCCCGGCCGGACGAACTGAACCGGCGGCTCACGACCTTCCTCGCCACCGGCCCCTGACCGCGCGGCCGCGCGGCCCGGGGCTACCCGCGTCGCACCAGCCCCGCGATCAGCGCACCCAGCGCCACCTCCAGCTCCCCGCACCGCTCGCCCACGCCGACGTACCCCGTCTCGGCCAGCACCCGCCCCAGGGCCGGCAGCCGTGTCGCGTCCGCCCCCTCGTACGCGGCGCGGCGCTGGCTAGGTTCCCGTGGCGGGCTGACGGGGTGCTCGGAGAGCAGTTCGCCGAGGACCAGCTGCCAGCAGGAACGGAACGCCGGCATCGCGCGCCCGGGCGGGAGTCCGGCGGCCATCAGGTCGGCGAGGCAGGCGTCGTTGAAGGGCAGCGCGTTCTCCGCCACCAGCTCGCCCCGGATCAGGATGTGCAGCACCCAGGCGTGGCCGGCCATGTAGTCGTGGGCGTCGACCAGCCGGCGCAGCAGCCGGGCCTCCGGGCCGGCACCCGCCACGCCGACCGGCAGGCCCTCGGCGATCTCCTCCAGGACGGCGAGCAGCAGCGCCTCACGGTCGGTCACGTGCCGGTAGAGGGAGGCGGGCGCGGTGCCGAGCTCGGTGGCGACGGCGCGCATGGTGAGCGCGTCGATCCCGTCGCGCTCGATCACCCGGCGCCCGGCGGCGACCACGCCGGCGGTGGTCAGACCGGGGCGCGGGCGCTTGCGCCCGTACCGGCCGCGCTCCCCCGCGACCTCCCCCGCCACCTCTGCGACCCCCTGCACCGCGGCGGCGGGTGCGGTCCCCGAGCCCGCCCGGCGCGGGACCTCGGGTGCGGTCTCCGGTGCGTTCCCCGGGGCAGTCGCGGGCGCGGCCTCCGGTGCGGCCTCGCGCACGGCGTCCGCCTCACGTCCGCCGGCGCCCGGCCGACTGGTCTCTTCTGACACTCCGCCATCCTGCCATGGCTCCGCCAACCCGCTCCTCCACCGGGTCGTTTGCACTCGACATCGAGTAAGGCTTACCTTACGCGAACAACGTTCGCATCGGAGGTCGTCATGCCCGAAGCCGCGCCACCCACCCCGTCCCGAGCCACTCCCGGGACGTCACCCGGCCCGACGCCGGTCCACGCCCAGGACCCCGCCCAGGACCCCGCCCCGGAGTCGCCGCCCACCCCGCGCGCCCCGCACGGGGAGCACGCCCGGCACGCCAGGCCGGGCCTCGTCCTCGCCACCGTCTGCCTCTGTCAGCTGATGGTCACGCTCGACGCCAGCATCGTGAACATCGCGCTTCCCGCCATGAGCGAGGCCCTCGGCTTCGTCGACAGCGCGCTGCCCTGGGTGGTCAACGCCTACGCGCTGGCGTTCGGCGGGCTGCTGCTGCTCGGCGGCCGGATCGCCGACCTGGTCGGGCACCGCCGCGCGGTGCTCTCCGGTCTGGTGCTGTTCGGGATCGCCTCGGTGCTCGGCGGGTTCGCCCAGACGCCCACCCAGTTGGTCGCCGCCCGCGCCGGACAGGGCGTCGCGGCCGCCGTACTGGCCCCGATCGGCCTCACCCTGATCATGGTGACCTTCGCCGAGGGACCGGCCCGGGCCCGTGCGCTGGGCATCTGGTCGATGGTGACCGCCGGTGGCAGCGCGCTCGGCGTGCTGCTGGGCGGGGTACTCACCGACCTGCTCGACTGGCGCTGGGTGTTCTTCGTCAACGCCCCGATCGTGCTGGTCGGCGTCGCCCTGGCAGCACGCTCGGTGCCGGCCTTCCGCCCACCGCGCGCCGGCCGCCCGGACGTACTCGGCGCGGTCCTCGGCACCGGTGCGACGACCGCCCTGGTCTACGGACTGATGGAGACCGACCGGCACCCGTGGGGCTCGGCCCGCACCCTCGGCACGATCGCCGCCGCCGTTCTGCTCGGCCTCGCCTTCCTGTTCTGGGAATCCCGGTTCGCACAGGCGCCGATCGTCCGGCTGGGCGTGCTCCGGGCCCGTACGGCCTGGGTGGCGAGCACGGTCGTCACGCTGCTCGGAGCGGCCATGCTGGTCGGCTTCTACTTCTGCTCGCTGCATCTGCAGAACGTCCTGCACTACGGCCCGCTCGCGGCCGGAGCCGCGTTCCTGCCGTTCTGCGCCGGAACGGCGGCGGGCAGCATGATCGCGGGCCGGCTCACCGCCCGCTTCGGTGGACGGGCCACCCTCACCGGCGGCCTGCTGCTCGGGGGCCTCGGCATGCTCTGGTTCGCCGGACTCGGCGTGGACTCCGGCTACCTCACCGCCTTCGTCGGCCCCTCCCTCGTGGCCAGCGTCGGTGTCGGCATCTGCATGGTCTCCAACACCGCGATGGGCACCTCCGGCGTCGACCCGCGGGAAGCCGGCCTGGTCAGCGGACTGCTCAACGCCGGACGCCAGTGCGGCGGGAGCATCGGCCTCGCCGTCCTGTCGACCCTCGCGGTGTCCGCCACCCGCCGGGCCGCGGAGGACGGCGACACCCCCCTGGCCGCGCTGGCGGCCGGCTACGACCGGGCTTTCGTGGTCACCGCCGCCCTGCTCGGCGTGGCGGCGCTGATCTCGGTGCTGTTCGTGCCCGCCCGCAAGGCGGCCTCCGGGCCGCAGCCGGCTCGGCCGCGCTGACGGAACCGGAGGGCGCGGCCCGGCGGAGACCGGTCCCGTTCCGAACCGGAGGGTCGGAACGGGACCGGCGGCGCTCCGGACGCGGCCGGGCCGGACTCCGGACCGGCCGCGGGTCGGGGCCCCGGCGGCCGGGGGCAGAGCGCTCAGGGGCCGAGCACTCAGGGCCCGAGCGTTCAGGCACCCAGAGCCCGAGCGTTCAGGCACCCAGCCGTACGGACGTCCCGCCGGGCGGCCGTGAACCGGGCGGCCGGCGCATTCGCCGGGCGGCCGCGTCAGTAGATCAGGTACCCCGGCCGGTGCCCCTCGTCCTCGATCTCCCCGGTGGCCTGGGCCCGCAGCTTGCGGGACAGCGCCTCCAGGGCGCGCGAGGCCGCGACCTCCTCGCCGATCCGGGCGAGCGGTCGGTCCTCCACACTCTTCAGCGCTTCCCCGTGCGCGGTGAGGCCCGGCGCTCGCGCCCCGGTCAGCCGCGCGTTGCATCCCGTGTGGACGCCGTCCTCCTCGAAGCTCAGCTCCACATCCCACTGGTTGTGCATGCCACACCTCCTGGCGCCGGCCCCCTTCGCGCCTGCCCGGACCGACACGGGCAGTGGCCCGTGGCGTCCGCTCACACCAGCGTGCGCCCGCCACCAGGGCGGCGGCAAGCGGACGCCGCGCCCCGCGCCCGGCGCAGCTCCGGGGGTCGGCGCCGCGCCCCGGCGGTAGGCTGACGACAGCGCGCCAGAACCGCGGGACGCCCGGGAGGCATTCCGTGCGGACGTCCCCCTTCTTCCGGAGGACCGGCGGTGCGGCGCGGGCAACGACCTTCGGGTGGTCCCTTCGTGGCGGTCTTCGTCCTGGCACTCAGCGCCGCCTGCTGTCTGGGCCTCGGTTTCGTCCTCCAGCAGCACGCCGCGCAGCGGGCCCCGCGTGCCGACCTGCTCCGCTGGCGCCTGCTGCTGGACCTGCTGCGGATGCGCGAGTGGCTGCTCGGCACCGGCTTCATGGTCTGCGGGCTCATCCTTTCCGCCCTCGCCCTCAACCAGGGCGAGGTCTCGCTCGTCGAACCGCTGCTCGCCACCAACCTCGTCTTCGCCATGGCCCTCTCCCGGGTCCTGACCAAGCAGTCGCTCGGCCGCTCGGGCTGGGCAGGTGTGCTGTTGCTGGCGGCCGGGGTGACGGCGTTCATCGTGGCCGGCCGCCCGACCGGCGGCGGCCCGCCGGCGAGCGAACTTCGGCACTGGCTGGTGGTCGGGACGGTCGTCGGCCTGACGCTGCTGCTCGTGTCGACGGCCCGCCGGATGCCGCTGTTCGAGGAGGCGACCCTCCTCGCCCTGGCGGCCGGCCTGCTCTACGGGCTCCAGGACGCACTCACCCGGACCACCACCCAGCGCCTCGACCGCCAGGGCCTGGACGCGGTGCTGGGCAGCTGGCAGCCGTACGCGGTGGTGGCGGCGGGCGTGGTCGGGCTGCTGCTGGTCCAGAGCGCCTTCGAGGCCGCGCCGCTGCGCATGTCGCTCCCGGCGCTGACCGCTGCCCAGCCGATCGCCGGAATCGCCTGCGCGGTCGGCTTCCTCGGCGACCGGCTCCGGGTCACCCCGGGCGCCCTGGCGTGGGAGGTCGCCGGGCTGCTGGCCATCGTGACCGGGGTGGTGGTGATCGGCCGCCACCCCGCGATGCCCGGTGCCGTCGGCAAGGACTCGAAGCGCTCCGGGGAGAAGCCCACCGAAGAACCCGGAGCCGAGTCCGGCGAGGAACCCCGCGAGGACCCGGACGAGGAACCCTGCGACGAGGGCCCGGGCGGCACGGCAACCGTCGGCCGGGGCCCCGGCGACACGAACAGGACGGACGCCACGAACGGGACGAACCGGGGCGACATGGGCAAGGGTGGGAAGAAGAACGGGCCGAAGCGGGCCGGGACGAAGCGGAACAGGGCGCAGGGGAGCGACATGGCGGGCAACGACACGAGCGGCCGCAACGACGACCGCCACGACGGCGCAGACGGAGCCGGCCCGCTCCCGGGCGCCCGCTGACCGGCCGCCGGAGCACGGCACATGTGCTGGAGCGCCCGGGCGGACCTGGTGGTCGGCGGCGCGGTTTCGGCCGTCGGCGTTCTCTGCCTGGTCCGGGCCCACCGCGCCGGACGACCTGAACGGCTCGTGCTGGCCGCACTCCCCCTGGTCCTCGGCGTGCACCAACTGATCGAGGCCGCGGTCTGGCTCGGCGCCGACGGGGACCTACCCGCCGGGACGGCCCGCTGGGCGGGCACGGTCTGGGCGGTGATCGCCCTGCCGCTGCTCCCCGTCATGGTCCCCGTCGGGGTCCGCTGCGCGACCGACGGCGGACCGACCCGTCGCAGGCTGCTCACCGCCGTCGCCCTCCTCGGCATCCTCGTGGCCGTCCCGTTGGCCCTCGCCGTCGCCGTCCGGCCGGTGACCGTGACCGAGCACACCCACACCCTCACCTACGGCGTCGGCGTCCCGTACCCGGCTCTCCTCCTCCTCGGCTACCTCCTTGCCACCGTCGGCGCGCTCCTCCTCAGCGGTGACCGTTCGCTTCGCCTCCTCGGTCTGCTCACCGGTGTCGGCGCGCTGGTCTGCGCCCTGCTCTGGCGGCTGGCGTTCGTCTCCACCTGGTGCGCCCTGGCCGCTCTCGCCTCGCTTCTCCTCCTCCACTGGACGGCTTCACCTGGTCGGCCCCCCACCGTCGGGGTGTGACAGGAACCGGTTGCCGGTCGGCGGGCCGACCGCAGGTCGCCCCTGGATCGGCGGCCCCCGCCGACGGCGGCCCCGCGGAATCGACCTGACCTGCCCCCCCGGCCCGACCCGCCTGCGTGGCCGTCCGGGTCAGGCCCCGACTGCGGTGGTGACCGCAGGCCGTTCTGCCGGAGTGCTGCCCGTGTCGGCGACCGCTTGCGGTCCACGGCCTCGCTTGCGGTCCATCTCGCGCCACTCCGGGCGCAGGCCGGAGAGCGTGGTGGTGGCGAAGTACAGACCGCCGCACACGAGCAGCACGGGTACGAGCCCGACCAGGGCCACGGCCGCGCCGCCGAGGAGACCGCCCAACGGGATGCCGGCCCAGGCCAAGGAGTCGCCGAGGGCGTTGACCCGGCCGAGCAGGTGGCGCGGTACACGCTCGAACTGGACGGCGCCGAGGATCGGATTGAGGAATCCGGAGCCGAAGCCGCTCACCGCGAAGACGGCGAGGACGACACCCATCGGTGCCCCCAGGGCCAGGACCAGGAACCGCGGGGCACCGCAGAGCAGGAAGCCGGTGAAGAACACCGTCCGGCGCGGCAGCCGGTGGGCGACGGCTGCCGCGATCAGGCTGCCCCCGACCGCCGCGATCCCCCAGACGCTTCCCGTCAGACCGATGGCGGCCGGACCGCCCCCGGACTCCTGGGCCCAGACCGGGACCAGGACCGTCATGAACGCGGCGTCCAGCAGGTTCGTCACCGCGACCATCACGATGATCGTCAGCAGCAGCGGGTCGCCCCGGAGGAAGGTGAACCCCTCCCGGAACATCCGCCAGTAGCCGATCGGCGGCGCCCCGGGTTCGTCCACGCGCTCGGCCACGCGCCCGGTCCGGTGCCCAGGCGCGGGCTCGGACGACGGCGCGGCCTCGGTGAGTGGCAGGGCAGCGGCGGCGTGCGGGGCGACGGCCCGACCCATGCCCCGTGGCAGTGCGAGTGCGATGACCAGCGAGCCCAGCGCGAAGGCGACCGCGTTGACGGTGAGGCCGACCATCGGGCCGAGCAGCGCGACGAGAGCTCCGCCCACCGCCGGGCCGGCCGTGGAGGCCAACCGCTCCGTGACCCCGGACAGCCCGGTGGCCCGCTCCATCGGGACGCGGCCCCGGTCGGCCGCCTCGGGGACCATGATCTCCTTGGCCAGGTCCCCCGGGCCGCGGGCCGCACCGATCACCCCGACCATGACCAGCAGCAGCCAGAACGGCAGCAGGTCGAGGCCGTGCAGCAGTGGCACCAGACCGGCCACCACGGCGCTCACCGCGTCCGCCGTCCAGGAGACGACACGCGGGCCGAGCCGGTCGACCACGGGCCCGGTGAGGGCCTTGACCAGCACGTACGGCGTCAGCTCGACGAAAGCGACCAGGCCGGTCATGGTCGCGCTGCCGGTGGTGGCGAGCACGAACCAGGGCAGGGCGATGGCCGAGACCCGCGTCCCGGTCAGGGAGACCGCCATCGCCGCCAGCACACCGACCAGCGGCCGGAGGCTGCGCGGCGCGGCTGCGGCATCGGCAGCCCCGGCGGCACCGACGGCGGAAGCGTCCGTACTCCGCGCGGTCATGATCGTTCCTCCGGTTCCTCAGGTGCCGCCGCCACCGGGTCGGGGAGCACCTGGACGACCACCGCCACCCGCTCGGTGCCCTCCGGTCCCGCCGAGGCCGGATCGGCCCGCCGGTAGCGCGCGACCACCTCCGTCAGCTCCGCCGCCAGTTCGCGGGCCTCCTCCGGGCTGAGCCGGAGCACCGAGTCGCTGAGGTCCAGGGCGTGCCGCCAGTCGCTCGGCATGGTCTCGTACGCGTTGAGCGCCGTCTGCGCGGTGACGGTGTGCCCCGCGACGATCGACCTCAGGTAGCCGAGCGCCGCCTCCGGGTCCTCGTCGGCGAGGTTCGCGTCCGTCCACCAGGTGACCTGGTGGACCGCCTTCCACCACCGCTCGCGGGCGTTGCCGCGTTCGGTGTCCTCCGCGACGAACCCGGACGCCGCGAGCTGGCGGAGGTGGTAACTGGTCGCCCCCGAGTTCAGCCCCAGCTGCCCGGCGAGCCGGGTGGCGGTGGACGGGCCGTGCTTGCGGAGCAGCCCGATCAGTTGCACGCGCACCGGGTGGGCCAGGGCACGCAGGCCCTTGGCGTCGAGCACGACATCGGTCTGGGGATCCGGGCTGTGCGGCCATCTGCGGTCATCGGTCATGACAACACCATAGAACCGCAAACAGTTCTTCGCAAAGGGTTTTTGCGAAGAACTGTTTGCGGTTCTATGGTGGAAGGGCCTGCGCGGCGCGCCGGCACCGCCCCCGACGGCCCGCCGTCAGTCCCCGGCGACCGTCAGCACGAGCACCACCGTGACCCCTCCACCGGGCGTCTGCTCCACGCCCAGCCGTCCCCCCGCGGCCCGGACCAGCGCGGGCACCGAGGGCCCGGCCGCGTCGCCCGCCCCGCCGGGTTCGCGCCCGTCCGCCGGGCCTCCGGGTTCGGCGGCCCGGACCCCGGCCGGCAGCCAGTGCCGGGCCTCGGGGAGCTCCGACGGCCCCTGGTCCACGACCCTGAGCTCCACCCGGGCCAGCTCACCCGCGGGGACCTCCGGGGACCCCGGGAAGCCGGGGAACCCGAGCCCGCCCGGACCGCCCGGACCGGGCACCGGATCGATCCGGACCAGCACCCTGACCCCGGGCGGATTGCGCCGGACGGCGTGGTCGACCAGCCCGGCCAGCGCCGCCTCCAGACGACGGGCGTCCGCCACCACCACCGGCAGGCCGACCGGTATCCGCACCGACACCGACGCCGACCGGCCGCCGCCGCGCAGCACCCTGCGCACCACGTCGGCCACCTGGACGTGCCGCGCGTCCGGCACGCAGCCGCCGGCCCGGTCGGTCCACCGCAACCGTTCCAGTTCGGGTCGCGACAACGCCTGGGGTCCGACCATCCCGCCCGAGCCCGCCCGGAGCGGGCCGCCGAGCCCGCCGCCACCGGCCGGCGACGCGCCGAACCCGGCCGTCGAGCCCGGTCGACCGACCCCGCCGGCGCTCTTGACCAGCCACGAACCCGCCAGTCCGCCGGACCGTCCGAGCGGACCCAACCCGCCCAGCGCCCGGGCGCCCGACGCCACGTAGTCCCAGAGCTTCCCGCTTGCCATCGCCCCGCCCCTCGTACCTCGCGGACCGTCTCCGCGGAATCCCCGGCGAGCCGGTGCGGACCGTCTCCCCGGTCCTGCGACCAGCCTGCGCCAGCGCCGCCCGGGTGACAATCCGGCCCCCGGCCCTAGGCCGACCCGCCCACCCCGCCGACCGGAGGAGTCGACACCCGCCGACCGGCGGGGGCGCACTTCCCCGGCGCGCGCAACCACCCTCCGCAAGCCCCGCACGCCCCCCACCCCGAACACGGACACCCTCCACCCCCGATCCGCCCGATCCGCCCGATCCGCCCGATCCGCCCGCCGACCCTAGACTGGCCGCATGGCCCGGCTCAACAACCAGGTCAGGGAGCTGCTCCAGGAGTACGCCGACCTGATCTCGATCACCGGCGGGGACGCCTTCCGCGCCCGCGCCTACGAGAAGGCCGCCCGGGCGGTCGGCGGCCACCCCGACGACATCGCCGGACTCGACGTCAAGGGCCTCCAACAGATCCCCGGCGTCGGCAAGTCCACCGCCGAGAAGATCGCCGGGTACCTCTCCACCGGCCGGATCGAGGCGCTGGAGTCGCTGCGGGCCGAGATCCCGACCGGGGTCCGCGCGATGATGTCCGTCCCCCACGTGGGCCCCAAGCGCGCCCTCGCGCTCTACCGGGACCTCGGCATCGCGTCCGTCGACGAGCTCGCCGAGGCGGTCCGCGCCGACCGGCTGAGCGAGGTGGCGGGCTTCGGCGAGCGGAGCGGCGAGAAGATCCTGCACGGCATCGAGCTGATGCGGCAGTCGGGCGGACGAACGCTGCTGGACGTCGCCACCGCGCAGGCCGAACAGATCGTCGCCGCGCTCGCGGCCGTCCCCGGCTGCACCCGTTGCGCGTACGCCGGCTCGCTGCGACGCATGCGCGAGACCGTCGGCGACATCGACGTGCTGGCCACCGCGGAGGACTCGGCGCCGCTGATGGCCGCTCTCACCGGGCTCCCCCAGGTGGCCGACGTGATCGCCGGCGGTCCGACCAAGACCTCGATCCGCACCACCGACGGTCTCCAGGTCGACCTGCGCGTGGTGCCCGAGGAGGACTGGGGCGCGGCGCTGGTGTACTTCACCGGTTCCAAGGCCCACAACATCAGGCTGCGGACGATCGCCGTCCGGGCCGGGCGGAAGCTGTCCGAGTACGGACTGTTCGACGCCGAGAGCGGGGAGAAGATCGCCTCGGCGACCGAGGAGGAGGTCTACGGGGCGCTCGGCCTGCCGTGGATCGCGCCGCCGCTGCGCGAGGACCGGGGCGAGATCGAGGCCGCCCTGAGCGGCGAGCTGCCGGACCTGGTGACCGAGGCCGACCTCCGGGGCGACCTGCACACCCACACCGACCTGACCGACGGGCTGGCGGGTCTGGAGGAGATGATCGACGCGGCCGCGGCGCGCGGCTACTCCTACTACGCCGTCACCGACCACGCGCCCGACCTGGTGATGCAGCGGATGACCGACGAGAAGATGCTCGCCCAGCGCGAGCGACTGCGCGCACTGGCGGGCCGCCACCGGCGGATGCGGCTGCTGCACGGCACCGAACTGAACATCGGCCCCGACGGCGGCGTGGACTGGCCGGCCGACTTCCTGGCCGGTTTCGACGTCTGCGTGGCCTCGGTGCACTCGCACTTCGGGGCGGACCGGGCGGCCCAGACCCGTCGCCTCGTCCGCGCCTGCGAGAACCCCCACGTCCACGTCATCGGCCACCTCACCACCCGGCGGATCGGCCGGCGCGGCCCGATCGACGTCGACCTGGACGCCGTGTTCGCGGCCGCGGCCCGGACCGGCACCGCCATCGAGATCAACAGCTCTCCCCAACGCCTCGACCTGCGCGACGAGGACGTCCTGCGCGCCCGGCGCCACGGGGTGAGTTTCTCGATCGACAGTGACGCGCACGCCACCCCGCACCTGGCCTACCCCCGGTACGGGATCGGCACCGCCCAGCGGGCCTGGCTGACCACCGAGGACGTGATCAACACCTGGCCCTGGCAGCGGCTGAAGCGGTTCCTGCGCAAGGACGCACTGCGGTGAGCGTCCGCCCGGAGGGGCGTGGCCGCCGGCCCCGGACACTCTCCGCTCTCCCACATCACCCCGAAATATCCGATTGGGGAGAATCTGTCCACCGAACCCCTGGTGCACCGGCCCGGCGAGGAGCATGATGGTGGTGAACCTGCGAGGTAGTTGAGGGAGTTCGACCGCAGGAGGCAGTGGCGACAGATCGAGACGGATCAGGGTCTGCCGCTGGTACCTCGGTCGACGATCGAACTGTACGGCCGGAGGACGCGACGTCCGGAGGCCACCGCCGCCTCGCAGGTTCCCCACGTCCGTGGTTCCCCGCCTCCGGCTACGCGCCCGTCCGCACCGCGTACCCCATCTCCCAGGCGTGCACCGCGATGCCGACCCGGTTCGACACGCCGAGCTTGCGCTGGATGCTCGCCACGTGCGTCTTCACCGTGCCCGGGGAGATGAAGAGTTCCGCGGCGATGTCGGCGTTGGTCCGGCCCGCGGCGACCTGCCCGGCGATCTCCACCTCGCGCCCGGTCAGCGGCGCCACCGGCGCCGACCGGCGGTCCGTCCGCCGGGTCTCCGTGACGTGCTGCAGCAGCCGGACGGTGACGGACGGGCTGATCAGACTCTCCCCGTCCGCCGCCGCCCGGACCGCCTCGGCCAGCAGCGCCGGACCGGAGCGCTTGAGCAGGAACCCCGAGGCGCCGTGCCGCAACGCCGGGTAGACGTACTCGTCGAGGTCGAAGGTGGTCAGCACCACCACCCGCACCGGTGTGACGGCGCCCGGGCCGGCGAGCCTGGCGGTCAGTTCCAGGCCGTCCATCCGCGGCATCCGGATGTCCACCAGCGCGACGTCCGGGCGCCGTTCCGCGGCGAGTTCCAGCGCGGCGAGACCGTCGGCCGCCTCGCCGACCACCGTGATGTCGGGCTGGGCCTCAAGGATCCGCCGCACACTGCGCCGGACGGCCTCCTGGTCGTCCGCGATCAGCGTGCGGATGGGCTCCGGGTTCGGACTCGTCACGGGGGGCAGTCTCGCACGGCGGCGCCGACCGCCCGCCCCGGGATCAGGAGGGCCGGCCCTTGAGGTCGGTCGCCCGGCCGTCGCGCAGCACGGCCACGTGCGGCGGCACTTCGACCCGGAACCTCGCGTCGCAGTCGGCGAGGCCGGAGCAACTCGCCTCCAGGTGGAGGGTGTCGCCCTCCAGCCTCCAGTCGGTCGTGCTCGTGCCGACGACGTCGGCCTTGAACCAGCGCGTGACCTTGATGTCCTGACGGTCCGCCGTGACCAGGTCGGTGGGCACGTGATGCGCCACGACGACGTCCAGCGTGGTGCCGGCGTAGCCGAAGAGCGTCGACTCGGGCTCGGCCTCCTCGGCCCGGGCGCAGCCCGTGACGGCAGCCAGCAGGACGACTGCGGTCACGGCTCCCAGGACGGGCACCCGGCCCACCGCCCGCCCGGGGCGCCCGAGCAGGAACGCCCACCTTCCGGGGCGTTCGGCGGCGCTCCCCGGCCTGGCGGCCACGGCGGCGGGCGCGACGGCGGTGTTTCGCGGCGGGGCGGCGGGCGCGACGGCGGGGCTGGGCACGACGGTCATGAAGGGCCTCCTGCGGCGGGAGCGGTCCGGCGGCACGACCGGCGACGGCGGCCCTGCGTGGTGGCAGGACCCGCGTGCGGCGGTCGCACCGACCCGTTGACGCGGATCGGAGCAGCGCGTCGGCGCTGCCGGCTTCGATCACAGTGACGAGGATCGTCCTTCGACGGCCCCCTGCCATCTGCCGTTCGGCAGATCTTCGGCGGAGGACCTTCCGCCCGCGCCCGACCGATCGGCCTGTCGCGCGGGAAGCACGCAGCCGGTCCGCCAGCCCGCAGGCCGCCACGGTCCCGCCGCCAGCGTGCCGCCGTGCGCCGAGACGCGCTCGGCGAGTCCCACCAGCCCGGTGCCCCCACTGCCCGGGCGGCGGCGCAGCAGGCCCTTGACGCCGCGTCCGCCACCGCCGGAGTCGGTGACCGACACCTCCACCGTCCGGAGGCCGCCCGGGCCTGCCGCCACGCGCACCACCACCTCCGCGGCCCCGGGAGCGTGCCTGCGCACGTTGGTCAACGCCTCCAGGACGACGGTGTAGGCCGTGGCGTCCGCCTCCGCCGACAACAGCCCGACGGTCTCGGGCGCTGCCTCCAGACGGGCCCGGACGGCGCCCGTCGCGGCGAACCGACCGACCAGTTCCGGCAGTTCGGCCAGCCCCGGCACACGGGTGGTGCCGGCCGTGCGACCGGCCGCGCCGCCGACGCCCACCTCGCCCTCCCGCTCCCCGACCCGCCCGCCGACACCGTTCCCGGCGCCCTCCCCGTCGTCCTCCCCGTCGTCCTGCGGATCCCTCAGCGCGCCGACCATCGCGTCCATCGAATCCAGCGCGCGCAGCCCGGCCTCCTCCAGCCGGCGCAGCAGCGCGGCCGTCTCCTCCGGATCCAGCCCCGGCAGCTGGCCCGCCTGAGCCTCCAGCACGATGCCCGTGACCTCGTGCGCCACGAAGTCGTGCAGCCCGCGGGCCACTTCGAGACGCTGTGCGCGCCGGGCCCGGGTCACCGCGCGCTCCCGACGGGCGTCCAGCGCGCGCAGGTAGAGGCTCGCCCCGACCACGACGGCCAGCGGCACCAACGAGCACAGCACGGCGATCACGGAACCGGTCCGGCCGCCGTCCGGGACCCTCACGGTGAACCGCAGCGGCACCACGGCCGCCGCCGTCACCACCGCCACCCCGACCGCGCCGGCCCACCGTCCGCGCGCCCGGCGGGCCACCCGTCCCGCCAGCACCAGCAGGGCCGCCCACTCGAACGGCAGCCAGAGGGCGGGCAGTCGGTACGGCCCCGCGTACCCGAGGTCCAACGACAGCGAGGCGACGGCCACCGCGCCCGCCGCCGCCACGAGCGTCACCCGTCGCGACGGCGACGGCCACGGCAGGACGGCGACCAGCGCCGCCAGGGCGGCCGTGCCCGCGACCAGCAGTGCGGCGGTGTGCTCACCCGCATGTGCCAGTGCGGCGGGCGCGAGCAACAGCAGCGCGACAGCGGTGCCCAGCGGTCGGCGGGCCCGGGCGGCCCGGGTCGGGAGGGAGGAAGCGGCGGCGGGCCACGGCTCGGCCGGGATCCGGGCCTGCGCTCGATTCGCCGAAGGTTCAGCACACATACGGACGAGCCTACGATCCGGCCGGTCGTTCACCCGCTCGGGCCAACTCTCCCGGGGGAGGCGGAGATCCTCCCGGAGGAGGGGGGCAACCCCCACCGCAGCGGGAGGTGCGACGGCCGTACACCGATCAGTCTGGTGCGTGACCGCAACACCTCGCCGGAGACACCCCGGCCCCGGACCCGGCCCACCCGGACCCCGCACGGCGCCGACCGACTCCGACCACCGTCGAAAGGACCCGTCCCATGCGCCGCCCCACCACCACGACCGTTCGCACCGCCTCCGCCACCGCCCTCTGCCTGCTGGCGGCACTGGTCACCGCGGCGCCCGTGACCGCAGCCCCCTCCGTCACCCCACCCGCCGTCACCGACGCCCGGGAGACGGGCGGGACCGGCGGGACCGGCGGGACGGGCCAGCCGACCGTCCGCGTGCGGGGCGGCGGCGGAGCCACCCTCACCAAGGACTTCTCCGGGATGGAGGGCGACCTCGTCCGGTTCGAAGTCGACGCCCGGACGGACCTCAACAACGCGCCCGGCCACGCCCGGGGCCGCTTCCACGTCACCCACCACCGGCCGGACGGCGCCCTGGTCGCCGACTTCGAGGGCACCCTCGACTGCCTCGCCGCCGGCGGGCGGACGGCGATCACCACCGGTGTGGTCACCGGCGGGTCGGCGCCCTGGTTCCCGGACCTGACGCTCGTGGGTTCCAGGGTCTCGCTCACCGTCCAGGACGACGGGCGGAACGACCGCCTGGGGTGGCTCTGGGGCGCCTTCGGGATACCCGTGTCCGACTGCCAGGGCACGGTACCGTTCATCCGTACCGACACCGGCAACTTCACCGTCCGGGGCTGAGCCCCGCCGCACCCCGCCGCACGGAACCGGAGGACCCGTCCGATGTCCCAGCCCCGTACGCCCTCCGGCGTCCTCCCCCGCCCGGGCCGCACCTTCCGCCCGGACCCGGTCAGCCGCGCCGCACGGGTCCCCGGCGCAGCGGTGGCCGGCCGGTGAGCGACGCACCCGACTACGGCCGGCTCGCCCTCGTCGGCCCCTACTTCGCCCTCGACGTCGCAGCCGCACCGGACCAGGGGCCGCCCCCGGGCTTCCGTCCGCTGCGGGAGCTCTACGCCCCCGGCCCGGACGGACCGCTGGCCGACCGGGTACGAGAGGTGGCGCGGCGGCTCGGGACGGCCGAGCCCAGGGTCGCGGCGTCGATCCTGCACCTCGGCCTGGCCGCCCGGTTCTGCTCGGTGGGCCTCGGTGCGGCCGTCCTGCTCGGCGAGGTGCCCGAACTGGACCCGGACCGGGCGTGGGTGCGGGTCCCCGAACAGGGACCGGTCGACCTCTGGATGCCGTCCGGGCCCGCCCGCGCGGACCGGGGTTCCCTCGTCGACCGCTTCCACCGGACCGTCGTCGAGGGGCAGTTGGTGGTCCTGGAGGCGGCCGTCCGGGCCGTGGTGCCGCTCTCCGACGGGCTGCTCCGGGGCAACACCGCCTCGGCCCTGGCCGGCGCCCTGCGCATGCTCGACGCACACACCGCGGAGCACGCCACCGCCCGCACCTCCCCGCCGCCGGAGGCCACCTCCCCGCCCCACGGCCCCGCGCGGGCCCGCTCGCTCGTCGCCCAGGTGCTCGACCGACCGCCGCTGACCGGCAGCGGAACGTTGATCGCGACCCGGGTCCCCGGGATCCCCGGGCACCCGGACGCGCTCGGCGGTACGGCGTTCCGTCGCACCAGCTGCTGCCTGTACTACCGCGTCGGCCCGCAGGCGGGCGTCTGCGGCGACTGCTGCTTCACCCGCCCGCCCCGCCGTCCCTGACCGCGCCCGGGTCGGCGGGGCCGGCCGAGGCGGTACCGGCTCGCCCCTCGGCACCGGATTCGACTCGGCCCGGGTTATCGTCCCGGTGTGCTGTCCGTACTCGTTCTCCCGGCGGCGCTGCTCACGGCCGGAGCGGCGTACTGGCTCGCCCTGGCCTCCCTGCGGCTGGCGGCCGGGGTACCGGTCGCCCTGGCCGCCCTGGTCGGAGCGCCGGCGGTGCTGGGTTCGGCGGCGGCCGTCGGCTGGCTCGCCCGGCCCTCCTACCTCGCGCCGTTCGCCGCCCTCCTCTGGGCGGTCGGCGGGCTCGCCGGCGCCGGACACGGACTGCTGCGCCGCCCCTCCGGCCGACACACCTGACCCGCCCCGGGTCGGGCCCGAGGTCGGGGGCTCCGTGGCCGGGGTGCTGCCCGCCGGATCCACCACGGCACCCCGCCCGCGCCACGCGCCGCCACCGCACGTACCCGTCCCGACTCCGCTCCCGGGGGCTCCCTCCCCTGCCGTCCGGAGTCGCGGCCGGCCGAGCGGTCGGGCCGCGAGCGGCTCCTCCGTCTCCTCCTCGGCCTCGCCACCGCCGCCGACCGGGTGCCCGACCGGCCGGCCGCCCCGGCCCACGGCATCAGACCAGCTCGAACACCCCGTACGAGAAGCCGTCCGCCCGCAGCTCCCCGCTCACCACCCGCACCCCCTGCACGTCGAGCGGCCGGACCGCCCGGCCCTCCGGTGCGGCCCCGCCCAGCTCCACCACCACCGGCTCCCGCCGCGGGTTGACCACCACCAGGTACCGCCCGGCGCGCGTGTAGACCAGCGGGTAGCCCGCGTGCCGGACCTCCACGGAGCCGGTGGCCCCCAGCCCCGGGTGCGCCCGGCGCAGCGCGATCAGCCGCCGGACGGTGTGCAGCAGCGAGGTCGGGTCGGCCCGCTGGGTGGCCACGTCGGGCCGGTGCGGGTCGGGGTCGACCGGCAGGTAGAGCCGCTCGGCGGGAGCCGTCGAGAAGCCCGCGTTCGGGCCGGGCGCCCACTGCATGGGGGTGCGCGAGCCGGCCCGGTTGTACTGCGGGCCGAGCACGCTCCCCTCGACGTCCGGCAGGCCGGGCAGGTACCGCATGCCGATCTCGTCCCCGTAGTAGACCGCCGGCAGTGTGGGCCAGGTGAGCAACAGCGCGAAGGCCGGGGCGAGTTGCTCCGCGGTGCGCGGTCCGGTGGCGAGCCGGGAGAAGTCGTGGTTGGCCGTGGGGAGTGCGATGTAACCGGCGCCCTCGGTGAGTTCGGCGGCGGAGCGCCAGGCGTCCAGGAAGACCCGGGGCGTGCCGCGCCCCTCGGCCTCGAAGTAGCAGGGCCCCTGCTTCCAGTACTCCTCGACCGTTCCGGCGTTGTTGTTCCAGAGCGAACGCAGTGGCAACCCCTGGTCGGCGCCGCCGAACTGGAGGAAGAAGTCCGCGTGGAAACCGGCTGCCACGGCGGCGGCCGGCTCTCCCCACTCGGCGAACAGGGCCGCCTGCGGGTGGGTGCGGTCGAGCCAGTCCCGCAGTTCGGTCCAGAGCTTGCCGGTCTCGGTGAAGCCGGGGTCGTCCTTGACCATCGAGGAGGCCATGTCGACCCGGAAGCCGCTCAGGCCGAGGCCGAGCCAGTGGTCCATGATCTCGCGCAGCGCGGCACGGTTGGCACGCGGTCCCTCGGCGTCCACCGACTGCCGCCAGGGCTGGTCGGCACTCTCGCGCGCGTAGCCGAAGTTGAGTGCGGGCTGGCAGTCGAAGAAGTTGGGCCGGTACCAGCCGGGACGGCCGCCGGGCGAGGCGACGAAGCCGTCCACCGGGCCGTCGGACCAGATGTAGCGGTGGTCGGACGGGTCCTCGGCCGCGGCCAGGAACCAGGGGTGGCGGTCGGAGGTGTGGGCGGCGACCAGGTCCAGCAGGACCCGGATGCCCTTGCTCCGCGCGGCCTCGACCAGGGCGGCGAGGCCCTCCGTGGTGCCGTAGCGCGGCGCGGGCGTCAGGTAGTCGGCGACGTCGTACCCGGCGTCGCGGAACGGCGAGGCGAAGCACGGGTTGAGCCAGACCGTGTCGACACCCAGCCACGAGAGGTGGTCGAGGTGCTCGGTGACGCCCGTGAAGTCGCCGATTCCGTCGCCGTCCGAGTCGGCGAAGGTCTGCGGGTAGATCTGGTAGAGGACGGCGTCGGCCAGCCAGTCGGGGCCGGGGCGGGTCGAGGTCATGGGTGGATCCTCCTGCCGGGTGCCGGGGGCTCTCGATTCTCGTTGAATCCCGGCCGTCCCAACAGTCCGCAGCGACCACTCCCGGCGCCGAAGCGGGCCTCCGGGGCCTGTGGCGGGAGGAGCCCCCGGGTCGTCCCGCACTCCTCCCGCGCCGCTTCAGCGCCCTCCCGCTCCCCCTCCCCGCGCGCCCCGCACCCCTCCCGAACCGCTCCGCCCACCCTCCGCACCCCCGCGACCCGCAGTTCCGCAGCCTTGAAGCCTCAAAGCCGCGGAGCCTCAAAACTGCGGAGCCCGCCCCGCCGTCCGCTACCGCGCCGCGCAGGCCGCCGTGAACGCCTTCGCCCGCCGGGTGATCTCCGCCCAGTCCCCGGCCGCGACCACGTCCGGCGGCACCACGTCCGTCCCGGCACAGACCGCGAGCGCGCCCTGGGCCAGGAACTCGCCCGCGTTGCCCCCGTTGACGCCTCCGGAGGCGACCAGCGGAACGTCCGGGTACGGGCCGCGGAGGTCCTTGAAGTAGCCGGGACCGAACGCCCGCGCGGGGAAGATCTTCACGGCGGCGGCGCCCAGGTCGACCGCCAGGGCCACCTCGGTCGGAGTGAGCGCACCCAGGACGACCGGCACCCCGGCGGCATGCGCGGCGTGCGCCACCTCGGGCCGCAGACCGGGGGTGACCAGGAAGGAAGCACCGGCGTCGAGCGCCCGCCCGGCCTGCTCCGGGGTCAGCACCGTACCGACCCCGACCCGCCAGCCGGCACGCGCGGCCTGCTCGACGTGGGACGTCACGTCCGGTGTGGTGAAGGTGAGTTCGGTCCAGGTGATGCCGCCCTCGGCGAGCGCGGCGCAGAGCGCGGCGGCGTCCGGTATCCGGGGGGCACGGACGACGGCGATGACCGGTTCGGCGGCCAGCGCCGCGCGCGTGGCGGCGAGCACGGCGGGGTCGGCGGCAACCGGACCGACCGGGGCGGCGGGGTCGACGACGGCGGCCGGGTCGACGGAATCGACGGTGACGGGCTGAGAGTTCATGCGGCTCGGGTTCCTCGTGCGGTTCGGCGCAGGGCCCGCCCCGGGCGCGCGCCCGTGGTGCGGCCCTGCCGGACGACGGCTGTGCCGTTGACGTAGACGTGCTCGATGCCGACGGCGGGCCGCCGCGGCTGGTCGAAGGTGGCCGCGTCCTGGACGCGTTCGGGGTCGAACAGGACGAGGTCCGCGTGGTGGCCCGGGGTGATCCGGCCCCGCCGGTCCAGGCGGAGCCGGGCGGCGGGCCGGCCGGTCATCCGGGCGATCGTCTCCTCCAGCGTGAGCACGCCCGCCTCCCTGCTGTAACGGGCCAGGTACCGGGGGAAGGTGCCCCAGGCACGCGGGTGCGGCCGGGCCCCGACCAGCAGCCCGTCACTCCCGACGGTGTGCGCACGGTGGCGCATGATCGCCCGGACGTTCTCCTCGTGGCCGACGTGCTGGAGGATCGTGGTGGCCAGCTCGTCGCGGCGCAGCAGGTCGAGGAAGACCTCCGTCCCGGAGCGGCCCTGCTCGGCGGCGAGCTCGGCCACGGACCGGCCGACGGCACCGGCCAGTTCCTGGTTCCGGACGCCGGACAGCTGGATGGTGGCCCAGTCGGTGACCACCCCGTGGCAGCCGTCGCTGCCCTTCTCCTCCACCTCGTACCGGATGCGCTCGCGCACCGCGGGATCGCCCAGCCGGTCGAGGGTGGCGCGCGGGCCGCCCTCGGTGGACCAACTGGGGAGCAGCGCGGCCAGTGTGGTGGAACCGGGCAGGTAGGGGTAGCTGTCCAGGGTGAGGTCCACCCCGTCGTCGAGCGCCCGGTCGACGAGGTCGAGCAGTTCGCCGGCCCGTCCCCGGTTGACGCCGAAGTTCATCGTGGCGTGGGTCAGGTGGAGCGGACAGCCGGAACGCCGGGCGATCTCCACCATCTCCGCGTAGCCCTCCAACGCTCCCTCGCCGTAGGAGCGTTGGTGCGGGGCGTGGAATCCGCCGTACTCGGCGACCACGCGGCAGAGCTCGACGAGTTCGGCGGTGTCGGCGTACATCCCGGGCGTGTAGGTCAGCCCGCTGGACATCCCGACCGCGCCCTCGGCCAGCCCCTGGGCCAACAGCGCGCGCAGCCGGTCGAGTTCGGCGGCGCTCGGGGCCCGGTTCTCCCATCCGACGACGAGCATCCGCAGCGATCCGTGCGGCACCAGGTAGCAGGCGTTGACGGCGGGACCGGTCCGGTCCAGCCGATCCAGGTAGCCGCCGACCGTCCGCCAGTCCCAGTCGAAGTCCTCCGGGTCGCCGTTCCAGCCGGCGATCTGGCGGCGGAGGGCAGGCAGCGTACGGTCGTCGACCGGGGCGTAGGAGAGGCCGTCCTGGCCGAGGACCTCGCAGGTGACACCCTGGGTGGCCTTGGCCGGATGCTCGGGTTCGAGCAGCAGGGCGAGGTCGGAGTGGGCGTGCATGTCGATGAACCCGGGAGCCAGCACCAGCCCGTCGGCGTCCACCACCCGCGCCCCGTCGACACCGCGGCCGATCTCGGCGATCAGTCCGTCGGCGATCCGGACGTCGGCCCGGTACCGTTCGGCGCCGGTGCCGTCGATGACCGTGGCCCCCTTGAAGACCACCTCGCGGGCACCGGGCCCGTTGCCGCGGTCCACCCGGCCCGCCGGCTCGCCCTCGCCGCCCGGCCCCTGCTCCCGGCTCATCAGAAGAACGTCCTGACCAGCCCGGTGACCTTCGGCTCGGCCGCCGAGGCGTCGTCGAGCACCGGGATCAGCGCCCACTTGTCGAAGGCGGTGCACGGGTGCGAGACGCCCAGCCTCAGCACGGCACCGATCGGCGCGAGGTCGCCCGCGTCCCGCAGGAAGGCGTGCTGGTCGTTGAGAGCGGTGATCCGCGCCGCGGTCCCGGTCAACTCCGCCCCGCCCCGGACGCGTTGCGGCTCCGGGAGCCCTTCGTCGAACGGCAGGTCGCGCTTTCCGGCGTCCAGCAGCGCCAGGTGCGGTTCCGGCCGGGAGACCACCCGGGCCCACCCGTGCAGCGCACTGCGCAGCGGTGCCCCACCGGCGTCCGTCCCACCCGCGGCGCCGGCGGCCCGGGCGAGCGGGGAGATCCCCCGGTAGAAGCCGTCGTCGTGGGCGATGTACGCACCGGAACGGAGCACCACGAAGGCTTCCGGAAGGGCCCCCAACTCCTCGGCCACCAGGTCGAAGTAGGCACTCCCCCCGGCCGTGACCACGGGCGCCGAGCCGTCGGCGTACGCGCTAGCCAGCCGTCCGTGCAGTTCGGCGAGGGTCCGCAGGTACGTCCGGACGGCGGCGAGCCCGTCCTCGCTCGCGTCATGGGCCAGCGCGCCCTCGTAGCCGCCGATCCCGGCAAGCCGCAGGGTGGGCGCACGCAGCACGGCGGCGGCGATCTCGACCGCCTCGTCGACGGTACGGGCGCCGGTGCGCCCGCCCGGGCCGCCGAGTTCGACCATCACCTCGACCTGACGCTCGGCGCCCGCGGCCCGCAGCCCCTCGTCCATCAGCCGGACGCTCGCGGCGGAGTCCACCCAGGAGGTGAAGGCGAAGGCCGGGTCGGCGGCCAGTTCGCCGGCCAGCCAGCCGAGGCCGGCCGGGTCGAGCAGGGTGTTGGCGAGCAGCACCCGCTGGACGCCGAAGGCCCGCGCCACCCTGATCTGCGGCAGGTTGGCGAGGGTGATGCCGTGGCTTCCCGCGGCCAGCTGGGCCTGCCACAGCGCGGGGGCCATGGTGGTCTTGCCGTGCGGGGCGAGCGCCACGCCCGCCTCGGCGCACCAGGCGGCCATGGTCCGCAGATTGTGGTCGAGCGCGCCGGCGTCGAGGGTGAGCAGCGGGGTGCCGAGGTCGGCGAGGGCGGGGCCGGTGGCCAGGTAGTCGCGGACGCTCAGGCCCCAGGCGGCCGGCGGCAGCGCCTTGAACCGCCAGTCGAGCGTCTCGTCGGCGAGCGCCGCCACCGCCCCGGTGTCGATGCCCGGCCCGGTGCCGCTGCTTGCGAAGGTCTGGTCCACCGTCTTCCTCCATTTGCCGTGTTGCAACATACGCAACGAGGGTTGCACATGCTGGCAGCACGGTTCTAGCATCGGCGCCGGACGAAGGTCAACGACGGTCGCCCCCGGCAGGCGGGCCACCCGGTCGGCCGCAGCACCCCCACCCGGTCGGCCGCAGCACCCCGAGGAGCCCAGCAGATGCCACGACAGGACGCCGCCGTGAGCCCGGGCACCCCACAGCTCGGCGGCCCGGCGGCGGCCGGACCCGACCCGGCCGGGCCCGCAGTGGCCGCGCCGGCCACCCCGGCCGGCTCCGCCGCGCCCGCCCCGGGGGACGTCCGGGACGGCGCCCCCGCCACCCCGGCCGCCGTCTGCGTGGGCGAGTCGATGGCCGTCCTCCTGCCCGACCGGCCCGGCCCTCTGGAGTCGGTGGAGGCGTTCCGACTATCCGTCGGCGGGGCCGAGTCGAACGTGGCGGGCGCCCTGGCCGCGCTGGGCGTGCCGAGTGCCTGGATCAGCCGGGTCGGCGACGACGGCTTCGGCCGCCGCCTGCTCGGCGAGCTCACCGCACGGGGGGTGGACGTCTCGGCGGTCGCCGTCGATCCGCACCGCCCCACCGGCCTCTACCTCAAGGAGATCGGCGGCTCCACCGGCGGCGGGTTCGACCTCGGTCCCGGCCGCAGCCGGCTCCACTACCACCGGCGGGGTTCTGCCGCCGCCGCGCTCTCCCCCGCCCTGCTCGCCGACCCGGCCGCAGCCCGGCTACTGGCCGGCGCCCGGCTGCTGCACCTCTCCGGCATCACCGCGGCGCTCTCCGACGACTGCCTGGCCCTGCTCCGCGCCCTGCTCGCCGACCGCCGCCCGGGCCGTCTGGTCAGCTTCGACCTCAACTGGCGCCCGGCGCTCTGGCGCGACCGCGACGTCTCGGTGCTCCCGCCGCTGCTGGACGCCGCCGACCTCCTGCTGATCGGCGCCGACGAGGCCGAGGCCGCGTTCGGCATCGGCGACCCGCACGAGCTGCGCCGCCGGTTCCCCTCCCCCGCCACCCTGGTGGTCAAGGACGCCGCCCGGCTGGTCACCGCCCTGGAGCGGGACGGGAGCACCGTCAGCGAGCCGGCGCTCACCGTCGAGGTGGTCGAGGCGACCGGGGCCGGCGACGCCTTCGCCGCCGGATACCTGGCCGGCACGGTGCGCGGCCTCGACCAGCGGCGCCGTCTGCGACTCGGCCACCTGAGCGCGGCGTGCGCGCTGACCGCCGACGGCGACCAGGCCGAGCTGCCCCCGGAGCCGGTGGTCGCCGCCCTGCTCGCCGCCTCCCCGGAGGACTGGGCGTCCACCCGGGTGTCGGCGGATGGCATCGTGTCCCCTGTACTGCCCGCGGTCGCACGGACCGTCCCGGCCTCCAGCGTGTCGGCGCCCGCCACGGCGACACCCGCGGCGGCCACGCCCGCTCCGGCCGCGCCGGCGCCGGGGGGCGGTGCCGCCGACCCCCGACCGGCCGCCTCCCCGGCCCTTGGAGCACGATGAGCCAGACCGTCACCCGCGCCCTGCGCATCCTCGCCGAGCTCGGCGAGGGCGAGCGCTCGCTGGACCAGCTCGCCGAGGTGCTCGGCGTGCACAAGACCACCGTGCTCCGGCTGCTCCAGAGCCTCGAAGAGGAACGATTCGTCTACCGCGATCCGGCGTACCGCTACCACCTGGGCGCCGGGCTCTTCGCCCTCTCCGGCCTGGCGCTGGAGCAGCGCGGGGTCCGCCGGATCGCCGCACCGCACCTGGCCGAGCTGAACGCCGCCACCGGCCAGACCGTGCACCTGGCCGCGTACGAGGGGGGCGAGGTGGTCTACATCGACAAGTACGACTCCCGCCACCCGGTGCGGATGTACTCGCGGATCGGCCTGCGCGCGGCCCTGCACAGCGCCGCGGTCTCCAAGGTGCTGCTGGCCGACCTGCCGGTGCCGGAGCGCCGCCGGGTGGTGGCCGGGATCGACTTCACCCCGCACACCGCCCGCACCCTGACCACGCCCGAGGCACTGCTGGCCGAACTGGAGAAGGTCGCCGTCCAGGGCTGGGCGCAGGACCACGCCGAGCACGAGGCGTTCATCAACTGCGTGGCCGCACCGATCCGGGACGCCAGCGGCCGGGTGGTCGCCGCCGCCTCGATCTCGGTGCCGGACGTCGTCCTCCCGTACGAGCAGGTGCTGGAGCTGCTGCCCCAGCTGCTCGCCACCACCCGCGCCGTCTCGGCCGACTGCGGCCAGACGCCGCCGACCACCTGAGCAATCACCGCAACGAAGGAAGCGCATGAGCGACAAGACCGAGATCCGGACCGACGGCGCCCCCGCCCCGGCGTGGATGTTCTCCCAGGGCGTCCGCAAGGGCCCGATCCTCCAGGTGTCCGGCCAGGGCCCGCAGGACCCGGCCACCGGCGAGTACCTGTTCCACGGCGACGTGAAGGCCCAGACCCGGCGGACGCTGGAGAACGTCAAGGCGATCGTCGAGGCGGGCGGCGCCACGATCGAGGACGTGGTGATGTTCCGCGTCTACCTCACCAAGCGTGCCGACTTCCCGCTGATGAACGAGGTCTATGCCGAGTTCATCGACGAGAACATCAGGCCGGGCGGGGTGAAGCCCTGCCGGACCACGATCTTCGCCGAGCTCCCGCAGGAGCCGATGCTGGTCGAGATCGACGCCCAGGCCGTCGTCGGCTGATCACGCGGCCACGCGGCCACGCGGCCACGCGGAAGGGCCCGGACACTCGTCCGGGCCCTTCCGCGTGGCCGTGGCTCACCTCCCGGCTGCCACCGCGCGCTCCGTCGGCCCCGCCACCGGGGCCGACGCGGAAGCCGCCACCGCGCCGTCCGGACCGGCAGCGCCTGCCACCCCGCCGGAGGCCGGTCCCCCCGCCACCACCACCCGGCCGCCGCCGCTCCGGCCCGCACGCCGGTCCAGAGCACCGGACAGCACGGCCACACCGAGCGCCGCGGCGGCCATCAGTCCGCCCACCCAGTTCGGCGCCTGGTAGCCGAGCCCGGCCGAGATGACCAGCCCACCGAGCCAGGCGGCCAGCGCGTTGCCCAGGTTGAACGCGGCGATGTTCGCGGCCGAGGCGAGGGTGGGCGCGCCCGCCGCCTGGTCCATCACCCGCTTCTGCAGCGGGGCGACGGTGGCGAAACCGAACACCCCGATCAGCGGGATGGCCACGATCGCGCCGACCCGGCTCTGCGCGGCGAAGGTGAAGGCGAACAGCAGCACCGCGAGCACCGCGAGGATCACGTAGAGGCTGCGCATCAGCGCACGGTCGGCGAACCAGCCCCCGAGCAGGTTGCCGACGAAGAGGCCGACCCCGAAGAGGAAGAGCAGCCAGGTGACGCCGGACGGCGAGAAGCCGGCGAGCTCGGTCATCATCGGCGTGATGTAGGTGAACATCGCGAAGATGCCGCCCCAGCCGAGCACCGTCATGGTCAGCGCGAGCCAGATCTGCGGGGTCCGGAAGACGGCCAGCTCGGCGCCGAGCCGGGCCCCCTCCGGCCGAGACTGGACGGGGACGAGCGCGGCGATGCCTGCGAAGCCGATCACCCCGAGCGCGGCGACCACGTAGAAGGTGGAACGCCAGCCGAAGTGCTGGCCGAGCAGCGTGCCCATCGGGACGCCGAGCACGTTGGCGGCGGTGAGTCCGGTGAACATGAGGGCGATGGCGCCGGCCCTCTTGTGCGGGGCGACCAGGTCGGCGGCGACCACCGAACCGATGCCGAAGAACGCGCCGTGCGCGAAGGCGGCGAGGATCCGCCCGGCCATCAGCAGCCCGAAGGCGGGGGCCGTCGCGGAGACCAGGTTCCCGACGATGAACAGGCCGGTCAGCATCAGCAGCATGCCCTTGCGGGGGACGCGGGCGCCGAGGACGGTGAGCAGCGGCCCGCCGACGACGACGCCGAGCGCGTAGCCGGAGATGAGCAGGCCGGCGGTGGGGATGGACACCGAGAAGTCGCCGGCGACCTCGGGCAGCAGGCCCATGATCACGAACTCGGTGGTGCCGATGCCGAAGGCGCTGATCGCCAGCGCCAGGAGCGCGAGAGGCATGAGAGGGACCGCTTTCCGGAGCGTTGCAGGGGTACCGGTCAGCCGCACACCAAACCATTGCGCATGCAACTACCAGCGTCGACAATACGACCGCTCGCCGGATACTTGCAAGCGCGGCATATAGACGGCCGCCTACAACACCCCCCGCGGCAGCCGCACCCCGCTCCCCCTTCGGCCACTCGTCACCACCCCCCGCACGCGACGGCCCGCGTCACCTTGCCTCACGCAGCGCAAGTCATTAGGTTAGCCTCACCTAACTAGCCGGAGGCTGCCATGAACCCCACCCCCATCGACGCCGAGGTCCCCGAGCCCACCGCCGCCGAACGGGTCGGCAGCCTGCTCTGCGCAGCCTCCTCCGTCGTCGTCCGCGCCTTCGGCGAGCACCACGAACTCACCACCCCCGTCTCGGTCCACGGCTCCAGGCTCCGCCTGCGCGCCCCGCTCGACGCCCCGCTCACCCTCGCGACCGTCCGCGAGCAGGACGGACTCCCCGTCGTCCTCGACCTCACCGACATCGCGCCGGTCGCCGTCCGCGACCGGGTCCGCGGACGCCTCACCCTGGCCGGGCGCCTCCACCTCGCCCACCTCGCCGACGACGGCCTCAGCGTCCACCTCCGCCTGGACGTCGCCCACGCCGTCCTCTCCACCCCGTACGGCACCAGCGCCCTCACCGGCGCCGACCTCGCCCTCGCCACCCCGGACCCGCTCGCCCGCTACGAGGCCGGCATGCTCACCCACCTCGCCGACGACCACCCGGACGCCCTCGCGGTGCTCACCCGCCTCCTCGACCCGGAGCTGCTCGTCGACCACCCCGACGTCCGGCCGCTCGCCCTCGACCGGTACGGCCTGGTGCTCCGCCTCGACCACGCGCACGGCCACCGTGACGTCCGGCTGGTCTTCCCCGAACCGGCCCACGACGCCGACGACTTCGGCCACCGCGTGCACCAGCTGCTGACCGCCGCGCAGCAGGCCGAGCCCGCGCACCGGCGCTGACCCCCGCCCCACCCCCGCCCCACCACCGGCCCGACTCTCCCGCCCGGCCCGGCCGTTGACGGCCGGCCGCGCACCGCCGGTCACCCATGCCGCAGAACCGGGCGGCCGGGAGATTCCGCGAGCGTCCACCGGGTCGACCGCGCCCACCCTCGCGTCCCCGGCGGCCGCACACTCCGGCGAGCCCTGCCGACCGGCACCACCGCCCCGCGCCGCTGACGGCAGCCGAACGATCCGTTCGCCCGGAAACCACTCCGGAAACCCCTCCCCGAGCCCCTCCCGGAACCCTTCCGGAACCCTTCCGGAACCCTTCGGGCTTCGACCTGAATTCGGCGGGAATCCGGCCGGCCGGACAATCCATCGGAAAGATCCCCCGGGGGGGCGAAAACGACAAAGGCCGGCCCGGTCCGCGAGAGGAGGTCTCGCGAACCGGGCCGGCCCAACGGGCGTGTCCCGCGCCCGTGGATCCACTGGTGGTGCGGCGATCACCCGGTCGAGCGGTCACCCGACATGACCATTCCGGGAGGTCGTTCACCCCGCACCCAGCGGTGGTTCTGGTGCTCGATCAGATCGAGACGCCGTGCGCCCGCAGGTAGGCGATCGGGTCGATGTCCGAGCCGTACTCCGAGCCGGTGCGGATCTCGAAGTGCAGGTGCGGGCCGGTCACGTTGCCGGTCGCACCGGAGAGGCCGATCTGCTGGCCGGCGGTGACGGTCTGACCGACCTTCACCGCGATCGAGGACAGGTGCGCGTACTGGGCGTACTTGCCGTCGGCGAGCTTGATCTCGACCTCGTTGCCGTAGGCGCCGCCGTTGCCGGCCTTCACCACGGTGCCGGCCGCGATGGCGCGCAGCGGGGTGCCGGTGGCAGCGGAGAAGTCGACACCGGTGTGGTGGCCGGAGGACCACATGGAACCGGCGACACCGTAGGCGGTACCGAGCTTGGTACCGGCCAGCGGGGCGACGTAACCGGAGGAGGCGACCACGGGAGCCGGCGCCGGGGCGGCGGGCTTCGCGGCCTGGACCGGCGCGGGCTTGGCGGCGGGCGCGGCGGGCTTCGCGGCCGGGGCGACCGGCTTGACGGCCGGGGCGGCGGGCTTCGCGGCCGGCTTCACCGAGTCCTGCGAGACCTGCGGCTTGGCGGCGGGCGCGGCCGGCTTGGCGGCCTCGACGGCCTTGCCGCCGAGTGCGAGCTGCTGGCCCGGGTAGATCAGGTTCGGGTTGGCGCCGACGACCGAGCGGTTGTGCTCGTACAGGGCCTCCCAGCCGCCCTGGACGTTCTTCGCGTCGGCGATCTTCGACAGGGTGTCCCCACCGGCGACCTTGTAGGTCTCCTCGGCCGCGGCGGCCGGGGCGGTCTCGGCGGCCGGGGCGGCGGCCGGGGCGGCGGCCGGGGCGGCGTCGACGCTGGCGGCGCCGTTCCAGGTGCTGGTCTGGTGGGGCTTGGCGGCCGGAGCCTCGTGGGCCTGGGCGCTCACGGTGGTGACCAGCGGGAGGGCGAAGGCGGCGCCGGTGACGGCGGTGGCGATACCGATGCGGACGGCGCGGGGCAGGGCGATACGACGAGCCTGTGCGGCCATGGCTGATGTCCTCTCCGACGCCTACGAGGTGAGCTGTCGGGTTCGGGCTGGAGTTGCCCGGCCGCATCTAGGCGGCTTCACCCCAAGCCGGACCGCGAATTCCGGTCCGGCGACTTACCTTTGGGTCCCCCGCTCCTGCCGAACAGAGTTCGTTGCGTACCACCGGGCAGCGGCAGGACTAGGCGTTCCACCCGGTGGCCACCCGGGCTGACGCCGGGCGGTCGCTGAACTAAAACTCATCCGTCCGAGTGAAGCAATGTCGATCTCTTGAACTCGCAACAAAACACCGGACCGCCGTCACGCTCCGAATGATCGGCTGCACAGTACGCACACAATCGATTCACGGCGCGCCACTGATCCACGACCCTCCGCCGATTTCCGGACCGGTCCGCACACGATCACTCACGGAAAGCCATCCGCCGACACGCCCCCGGTGACCCTTGTCACGTCGGCCCCCGGGGCGGACGATCATGCCGTGGCCACCTCCGAGGCCGGCATCCTGCGGTTGGGCACCGCGCAGGGTCGCTGGGTACTTCTGGCGACGGTGCTCGGCTCCAGCCTGGCGATGCTCGACGGGACCGTCGTGAACGTCGCGCTGCCCAGGATCGGGACCGATCTCGACGCCCCGCTCGCTGCCCTGCAGTGGACGCTCAACGCCTACCTGCTCACCCTGGCCGGGCTGATCCTGCTCGGCGGCGCGCTCGGGGACCGGTACGGCCGGCGCCGGATCTTCCTGCTCGGCGTGGTCTGGTTCGCCGTCGCCTCCGCGGCCTGCGCGGCCGCGCCCACCATCGAGGTGCTGGTCGCCGCCCGCGCGGTGCAGGGCGTCGGCGGGGCCCTGCTCACCCCGGGATCACTGGCGATGCTCCAGGCGGTCTTCCACCCCGAGGACCGCTCCGCCGCGGTCGGCCTCTGGTCCGGCCTCGGCGGGGTGTCGGCGGCGGTCGGACCGTTCCTCGGCGGCTGGCTGGTGGACGGGCCGGGCTGGCGGTGGATCTTCCTCCTGAACGTCCCGCTGGCCGCGCTGGTCGTCGCGGTGACCGCCCGACACGTGCCGGAGAGCCGGGACGAGTCCTCGACCGGCCGGTTCGACGTCCTCGGCGCGGTGCTGGCCGCAGTGGCCCTGGGGACCTTCACCTACGCGCTGACCGCCGCCGGGGAGGGCCTCTCCCCCGGGGTCTGGCTCACCGGGGCGGCCGGGCTGCTGCTGGGCGTGGCCTTCGTGCTGGTCGAGCGCCGCACGCCGGAGCCGATGCTGCCGCTCGGACTCTTCTCGTCACGCCTGTTCACGGCGGTGAACCTGGTCACCCTCGCCGTCTACGCGGCGTTCAGCGGGGTCTTCTTCCTGCTCGTCGTGCAGCTCCAGATCGTCTCCGGCTTCTCCCCCCTGGTCTCCGGGGTGGCCCTGGTGCCGATCACCGTGCTGATGCTGGCGCTCTCCGCACGGGCCGGCCGGCTGGGCAAGCGGATCGGGCCCCGGCTGCCGCTCACCGTCGGCCCGCTGCTCTGCGCCGCCGGCGTGCTGCTGATGCTGCGGATCGGCCCCGACGCCTCGTACTGGACGGACGTGCTACCGGCCGTCACGGTGATGGGCTGCGGGATGGTGCTGCTGGTCGCACCGCTGACCGCGACGGTGCTGGCGGCGGTGGAGGTACGGCACGCGGGGATCGCCAGCGGCGTGAACAACGCCGCCGCCCGGGCCGCCGGCCTGCTCGCGGTCGCCGCCCTGCCGTCGTTGGCGGGGCTGAGCGGCGACGCCTACCAGGTGCCGGCCTCGGTGGACGCGGCGTTCCGCACCGCGATGCTGATCTGCGCCGGGCTCCTGGTGGCCGGCGGGCTGACCGCGCTGGTCACCGTGCACGGCAACGTCCTGGCGCCGGAGGATCACCCGGTGGCCGAGCCGGACTGCCGGTACGCCTGCGCCACCGGCGCACCGCCACTGGATCCGGGCCACGCGCCGGAGGCGTCCGAGCACGGCGAAGGCCCCGCCACCGGTACGGTGACGAGGCCCCGGCCGGACGCCTGACGAGACGCCGGACCAGCCTGACGGAACGTCAGAGGATGTCGCCCGGAGCGTACTTGGCGGCCTCGGGGTGGGCGGCCGCGACCGCCTCGATCTGCCGGACGACCTCGGCGACCTGGGCACCGGCGGCGCCGGTGAAGGCGAGCCGGTCACCCAGCAGCGCGTCCAGCGCGGCCCGGTCCAGCGGGATCCGCTCGTCGTTCGCGAGGCGGTCCAGCAGCTCGTTCTCCCGGGCGCCGGCGCGCATCGCGAGCGCGGAGGCGACGGCGTGCTCCTTGATGACCTCGTGGCCGGCCTCCCGGCCGACGCCCGCGCGGACCGCGCCCATCAGCACCTTGGTGGTGGCCAGGAACGGCAGGTAGCGGTCCAGCTCGGCCTCGATCACGGCGGGGAAGGCGCCGAACTCGTCGAGGACGGTCAGGAAGGTCTCCAGCAGACCGTCGAACGCGAAGAAGGCGTCCGGCAGCGCGACCCGGCGGACCACGGAGCAGGAGACGTCGCCCTCGTTCCACTGGTCGCCGGCCAGCTCGGCGGTCATCGACGCGTAGCCGCGCAGGATGACGGCCAGGCCGTTGACGCGCTCGCAGGAGCGGGTGTTCATCTTGTGCGGCATCGCGGAGGAGCCGACCTGGCCCTCCTTGAACCCCTCGGTGACCAGCTCGTGGCCGGCCATCAGGCGGATCGTCTTGGCCAGGCTGGACGGCGCGGCCGACAGCTGGACGAGGGCGGTCAGGACCTCGAAGTCCAGCGAGCGCGGGTAGACCTGGCCGACGCTGGTGAGCACGTTGTCGAAGCCGAGGTGCGCGGCGACCCGGCGCTCCAGCTCGGAGAGCTTGTCGGTGTCGCCGTCGAGCAGGTCGAGCATGTCCTGGGCGGTGCCGACCGGGCCCTTGATCCCGCGCAGCGGGTACCGGGCGATCAGCTCCTCCAGGCGGCGGAAGGCGACCAGCAGCTCGTCGGCGACGGACGCGAAGCGCTTGCCCAGGGTGGTGGCCTGCGCGGCCACGTTGTGCGAGCGGCCGGCCACGACCAGCTCGGCGTGCTGGGCGGAGAGACGGCCCAGCCGGACCAGGACGGCCACGGCGCGGTCGCGCACGTGCTCCAACGACTGCCGGATCTGCAGCTGCTCGACGTTCTCGGTCAGATCGCGGGAGGTCATCCCCTTGTGGATCTGCTCGTGGCCGGCGAGCTCGCTGAACTCCTCGATGCGGGCCTTCACGTCGTGCCGGGTGATCCGCTCGCGGGCGGCGATCGACGCGAGGTCGACCTGGTCGATCACTCGCTCGTAGTCGGCGACGGCCGTGGCCGGCACCTCGACGCCGAGGTCCTGCTGGGCCTTCAGGACGGCAAGCCAGAGGTGGCGCTCAAGCACCACCTTGTGCTCGGGGGACCAGAGCTGGGCCAGGGTCGCCGAGGCGTACCGGGAGGCCAGGACATTGGGGATCTGGGGCTTCGCGCTCACGCTTCGCAAGCCTAACAGCCGAGGTCAGCCGGAACCGCGCCGGTCCGGCGGCCACGGCGGACGGGCCGGACGGAGCGACCCGGGCCGGGGGCCGACGGAAACCGGGCAGCGGTCGCGCCGGGCGCGCCCGGGAGTCGCGGAGGGCCCCCGGGAGTCGCGGAGGCTTCAGGGAGCCGCCCGGCCGCTGAGCACCGGGAGCACCTGGACGCAGACCGAGTGCAGCGCCACCCGCTGCTCGTCGGTCATGGTCCCGATGGCCTGGTGGGTCCGGATCATCTCGCCCCGGATCAGCCCCAGAATCTCCCGGCCCTGCTCGGTGATGACGACGATCTTGACCCGCCGGTCCCCGGCCGCCGCCTCGCGGTGGGCCAGGCCCAGCGACTCCAGACGGTCGACGATCCCGGTCACGTTGGAGGCGTCACAGCCGAGGCGGCCGGCCAGCGCGCGCATCGGCACCGGCTCCTGGACGGCGCCGAGCGCCTTGGCCTGCGAGGAGGAGAGACCGTGCCGGGACGCGGCGGCCGCGAAGTCCTGGAAGTACGCGGCGCCGACGGCGGCCAGTGCCTCCATCAGCTCGCCGTTGGTCGGTACGGTCGTCGTCGCTGTCGAACCCATGAGGTCAGGGTACGACCGAGTGCTTCAGTAACTCAAGCTTTGAGCACGGCAAAGACCTGCCGCCCGGAGCGCGGGCTGCCCGGTCAGAGCACCAGCTGGTCGAAGAGCCGCCGCAGCTCGGCCTCCGGGTCCGCGGTCAGCCCGGTGTGCACCGGCCCCGGCTGGACCACCGCGCTGCGCGGCGCGGTCAGCCAGCGGAACCGCTGACCCGGGCTGTCCGCCGCCGCCGGACCGGCCTGCGGCCCGCCCTGGCAGACCACCTCGATCCCGTGCAGCGCCCGCCGCACCCCGGCGACGTCGACCACCGGGTCCAGCGCCAGCAGCCGCGCCTGGTCCAGGTGCGTCCGCGCCGCCAGGTGGGCGCTCTGCCGGCAGTACAGCAGCACGCCGACGTTGACGCACTCGCCGCGCTCCACCCGGGGCACCGCCCGGATCACCGCGTACTCGTAGTCGTGCAGTTCGGCGACGGCCGGCAGCGCCGACCGGATCGGGCCGGTCATGCGGACACCTCCGGCAGCCAGTCCCGCGGACCGGCCAGTCGCTCGGTCAGCTGGGCGCGGTACGCGGCGCGCACCGCCTCGGGCGAGTCGAACCCCGGCTCGTCCACCAGCCAGACGTCGGGGATCCGCGCCACCGCCTCCCCGATCGCCGACTCCGCCAGCGGGGCGAGCACCTTGTCGGCCGCGAGCAGGTCGGGCTCGGCGCGCAGCAGCGCGTGGTCGGAGGCGTCGTACGCCCGGCGGGTCCAGGCAGCGGCGCCGGGCCAGTGGTGGTGGAAGATCAGGCTGGCGCCGTGGTCGATCAGCCGCAGCCCGCCGGTCGCGACCAGCAGGTTGGGATTGCGCCAGGAGCGGTCGACGTTGCCGATCAGCGCGTCGAACCAGAGCACCTGACCGGCCAGTCCGGAGTCCACCTCGAAGCAGACCGGGTCGAAGTTGAGCGCACCGCTGACGAAGGCCATGCCCAGGTTGACCCCGCCGCTGGCCCTCATCTGATCCTGGATCTGCGGGTCCGGCTCGCTGCGCGCCAGCACCGGGTCCAGGTCGACGGTGACCAGTTCGGGCACCGGCAGGCCGAGCCGCCGGCCGAGCTCCCCGGCCAGCACCTCCGCGACCAGCGCCTTGCGGCCCTGCGCGGCACCGACCCATTTCAGCGCGTAGAGCCGCCGGTCGTCGGCCTCGACCAGGCCCGGCATCGAGCCGCCTTCTCGCAGTGGCGTCACATAACGGACCGCCGTCACCTCGGGGAGCACGGCCGACAGCCTATCCGGCATATGCACGGGGCGGGTGTCGCTCGGCATGCTCGCCCGCCCGGGTCGTCCCGGTGGCAGCCCGTGCTGCTCCGTGCGAGTGTGGCGGACAGTAGCGGGGTAGACGCCTGCCCGGCACCACCTGCACCACTGGCACCTGTACTGCCGTGACCTGCACCGCTGTGAACTGCGCCGATTCGACCGGCACCGACTCGGCCCGCACCGTGACTGAACGACACCGTGACTGAACGACATGCACTGTGAGGGACGCACGATGGAACGACCCCGGATCCTGATCGTGGGCGGCGGCTTCGCCGGGCTGGAGTGCGCGCGCCGTCTGGAGCGCAAGCTCGCTCCCTCGGAGGCGGAGATCTCACTGGTCACACCATTCAGCTACCAGCTGTACCTGCCCCTGCTGCCGCACGTGGCGGCCGGCGTGCTCACCCCGCAGTCGGTGGCCGTCTCGTTGCGCCGGACGCTGCGCCGGACGCACATCGTCCCCGGCGGCGCGATCGGCGTCGATCCCGGGTCCAAGGTCTGCGTGGTCCGCAAGATCACCGACGAGGTGGTGGCGCTGAAGTACGACTACCTGGTCCTCGCCCCCGGCAGCGTCACCCGCACCTTCGACATCCCCGGCCTGACCGACTACGCGCGCGGGATGAAGACGCTCGCCGAGGCGACGTACGTCCGGGACCACGTGATCGCCCAACTCGACCTCGCCTCCGCCACGCTGGACCAGCGCGAGCGCGAGTCCCGGCTCCAGTTCGTGGTGGTCGGCGGCGGCTACGCCGGCACCGAGACCGCCGCCTGTCTGCAACGGCTCACCACGGCGGCGGCCCTCCGCTACCCGCGGCTGGACGCCCGCCAGATCAAGTGGCACCTGATCGACATCGCCCCGAAGCTGATGCCCGAACTCGGCGACGCGCTCGGCACCGCCGCCCTGGAGGTCCTGCGCGGGCGCGGCATCGAGGTCTCGCTGGGCGTCTCGGTGGCCGAGGTCGGCGCCGAGTCGGTCAAGTTCACCGACGGCCGGGTGCTGCCCTGCCGGACCCTGATCTGGACGGCGGGCGTCGCGGCCAGCCCGCTGATCGGCACCCTCGACGCGGAGACCGTGCGCGGCCGGATCGCGGTGACGGCGGAGATGCGGGTGCCGCAGTTCGAAGGCGTCTTCGCGCTCGGCGACGCGGCCGCCGTGCCCGACCTCGCCAAGGGCGACGGCGCGGTCTGCCCGCCGACCGCCCAGCACTCGGCCCGCCAGGGCCGTGCCGTGGCCGGCAACGTGATCGCCGCCCTCCGCCACCAGCCGCTGGAGCCCTACTACCACAAGGACCTGGGCCTGGTCGTGGACCTCGGCGGCAAGGACGCCGTGTCGAAGCCGATCGGCGTGGAACTGCGCGGGGTGCCTGCCCAGGTGGTGGCACGCGGGTACCACCTGATGGCGATGCGCACCAACGCCGCCAAGTTCCGGGTCGGCGCGAACTGGCTGCTCAACGCGACCGCCGGTGACGACTTCGTCCGCACCGGCTTCCTGGCCCGCCAGCCCGCCCGGTTGCGCGACTTCGAGTACACCGACGCCTATCTGACGAAGGATCAGGTGAAGGCGCACGCCCAGGCGCTGCTCGCCAAGGGCTGACCGCCCGGCCGCGTCCGCGCCGTCCGGCCGGCGCCGGTGCCCCTCCCGCGACGGCCGTCGCGGGAGGGGCACCGGCCTTTCACCGCACGCTACTTCGCGGTCAGGTACATCCCGCCGGCGTCCTGCCCCGCCGTGTTGCGGCAGGCCCAGTTGCCGCTCGGCCTGGCGAACAGCAGGGTCAGGCATCGCCCGAGAGCCAACTGCCCGTAGTAGTTGGGGTGCAGGGACTCCTGGAGGGTGCCCTGGGAGGTGTTGAGCCCGCCGTCCAGGAACCTCGCCCACTCACTGGTGGTGGCGGAGGGCGCGCTGGTCGAGGTGGCCTGCCGGGTCGCCTTCGAGCAGACCTCGCGCCCCTGCAGCGTGTCGGCCAGGTCCAGGAACTGCACGCCCTTGGCCGCCGCGACCCCGGCCAGCGAGCGGGAGATCTGCGGCACCAGCGAGTCCCGCGCCCAGTCCGCGTCGCCGTTCCAGAGCGGACAGCCGCCGGTGTCCGACCGGCTCCAGCCGCTCTCCGGGTAGCGGATCTCGGCGGCCCTCGGGATCGGCGACGGGTAGGACTGGAGCACGATCCGGTAGTCGCCGCTCCCGTATCCGGCAGCCGCCATCACCGTGCGGATCTCGTCCACCGCCTTGCCGACCCCGGCCATCGCCGCCGGCATCCGGGCGTCGACCTCGCTCTGCTGGTCGTCGTGACAGTAGGAGTACCAGACGAGGTAGTCGGCGACGCAGGTCTCGATCACGTCGGCGAAGCCGAGGTCGTTGCCCCCGATCGACAGCGTGACCAGCTTGACGCTGTACTGCTTCGCCACGGCGGCGAGCTGGTCGGCCTGCGGGGCCTCGCCCTTGAAGGACCGGCCGCCGGCGGCGGCACGGAAGACGTTCTCGGCGACGGCACCCGAACAGGCCAGGTTGATCTGGACCTGGGCCACGGTCGGTGCGCTGCGCACCTCTGCCACGTCCGAGCGGTCGCACCCGCTCGCGTAGGTGGCGCCGTAGATCCTGGCCGGGTCGGCCGAGCTGCCGCTCCAGGCCCGGTCGGTTCCGGCCCGGCTGCCGCCGGAGGCAACGGAGTTGCCCTTCCAGCGGCCGGCCTCGCCGGAGATGTAGCTGTCGCCGAGGGTGACGCTGGCGGTCTGCCCGGCGAGAACCGCGCCGGCGGGGGACGCCGGGGCGGCGACCGCCGGCGCGGTGGTCAGCGCGGTGGCCAGCGGGAGTGCGAGGGCTGCGGTGAGCAGCCGCCCGCTCCAGGAGGTGGTCCTGCGGATGATGCTCGAACGGTTTTCGGGCACGGCGGAACTCCTGCGGTCGGTCTCGCCCGCACAGTGGGGTCGGGGAGACACGGAGGTGAGGGTGGGCCGCCGGCCGGTGGCGCGATGAAGATGACATGCTCGCGCTTGTTACCGCTAGGTATCTGCACCGGATTTCTCGCTGGGTTACCGACCGGTTCAGCTCAGTCGCGAAACGGCGCCGCCCGTTCCGAGGACGCCGGCCAGGTCATCGGCCAGACGCCGCGCCTCCGCGGGGTCCAGCTCCGCGACGGTGATCCGCAGCCCGGGCGGGGACTGCAGCCGGTACCGCGCGCCGGGCGCCACGACCCAGCCCCGCTGCACCAGGGAGGCCAGCACGGTGGTCTCGTCCGGCACCGGCACCCAGACGTTGAGCCCGCTCGCCCCGTGCGCCGCGATCCCGCGCGCGGCCAGGTCGCCGATCAGCGCGTCCCGGCGCGCCCGGTACGCGGCGGCGACCCGCCCGGCCGGCGCCGCGTCGGTGCGCCACAGCTCGGCCACCGTGCACTGGAGCAGATGACTGACCCAGCCGGCCCCGAGCCGCTGCCTCCCGAGCACGCGACCGATGGTGTCCTCGTCGCCGACGGCGACCGAGAGCCGCAGGTCCGGCCCGTAGGCCTTGGCCGCCGAGCGGACCACCGCCCAGTGCGTCGGACCGGCCCCGGCCAGCGGGCGGTAGGGCTGGTCGACGATGCCGTGACCGTGATCGTCCTCGATCAGCAGCACGTCCGGATGGCCGGCCAGCACCGCCCGCAGCTCCTCGGCCCGGCCGGCGGTGAGCACCGCCCCGGTGGGATTCTGCGCCCGGCTGGTCACGACGACCGCCCGGGCCCCGCCGGCCAGCGCCTCGGCCAGCGCGTCGGGCAGCGGACCCGCGTCGTCCAGCCGGACCGGCGCGGCCCGCAGGCCCAGCGCCGGCAGCAGGTCCAGCAGGCTCCCCCAGCCCGGGTCCTCGACGGCGACGGCGTCGCCGGGGCGCAGCCGGGTGGCCAGGATCCGCTCGATGGTGTCGAGCGAGCCGGAGGCGACGGCGATCGGCCCGGCCGGCAGGCCGTCGGCGGCGAAGCCCGCGCCCGCCAGCGCGAGCAGGCCGGCGTCGGCGGCCGACCCCCCGTAGCGCACGGGGGCGCGCCGGGCGGCCTCGGCGGCGGCGGCGAGGGCGGGGGTGAGGTCGGGCAGCAACGCCGGGTCGGGGTTGCCGTTGGAGAGGTCGCGGGCGTTCGGCGGGACGGGCAGCCGGAGCTGGTCGCGGGGGGTGTGGGGCGGCCGGGGGCGGATCCGGCTGCCCTTGCGGCCGGCGGTCTCGATCACGCCGCGGTCGCGGAGCAGCCGGTAGGCGGCGGCCACGGTGTTGGGGTTGACGCCGAGTTCGGTCGCGAGGTCGCGCAAGGGGGGCAGCGCCGCGCCGGGGGCCAGTCGGCCGCTGCTGACGCCCTGCTCGACGTCGGCCGCGATTTCGCTGGCACGCCGACCGGTGATCCGATAGTCTCCTAGCACAAAACAGATTATGCACTAGTACATAGAGGTTGTCATGTCGACCAGGCCGGACGGCGAAGCGTCCTACCCGCGCACCCCGCGCACCACTCCCACCCGCTACAAGGACCGCGCCACCTGGGAGCGGGAGGCGATCCACGCCATCCTCGACGCCACCTACCTCTGCCACCTCGGGTTCGTCGCCGACGGCGCCCCGGTGGTGCTGCCCACCATCCACGCGCGGGTCGGCGACCGACTCTACGTGCACGGCTCCACCGGCAGCCGGCCGCTGCGCGGGGCCCGGGGTGACCAGGGCCTGCCGGTCTGCGTCACCGTCACCCTGGTCGACGCCCTGGTGCTGACCAAGTCGGCGTTCAACCACTCGATCAACTTCCGCTCGGTGGTCGCCCACGGCACCGCCCACCAGGTCACCGATCCCGAGGAGCTGACGACCGCGCTCGACGCCCTGGTCGACCAGGTCGTCCCCGGCCGCTCCGCCGAGGTCCGCCCGGCCAACGCCAAGGAGCTCGCCGCCACCGCCGTGATCCGCCTCGACCTCGACGAGGTCTCCGCCAAGACCCGCGCCGACCTCGCCGACGACGACGCCGAGGACCTCGACCTGCCGCACTGGGCCGGCGTCGTCCCGGTCACCAGCGGCTACGGCACACCCGAGCCGGACGCCTCCACCACCGTGCCGCTCCCCGCCAACGTCCGCGACCTGACGGCCTGACGGGGGCGCACCGATGCTGATCCGGTCCTGGGACCGCGGCGACGAGGCCGAGTGGCGGGCCTGGCTCGCCGAGGGGCGCGACTTCGGCCTGCTCGCCGCCAACGGCGGACCGGGCCGGGGTCCCGTCCTCGTCCCCACGCACTTCCTGCTGGATGCCGGGCACGGCGAGATCCTGCTCCACCTCGCCGCGCCCAACCCCCTGCTGGCCGCCGTCCGGGACGACCCGGAGGTCACCCTCGCGGTGACCGACGACTACGCCTTCGCGCCCGGCCACTGGCGCGGCGAGCCCGGCACGCCGACCAGCTACTACGCCTCGGTCCACTTCCACGCCACCGCCGAGATCGTCGAGGACGCGGCCGGCAAGGCGGAGATCCTCAACCGCCAGCTGGCGCACTTCCAGCCCGAGACCCCGCAGACCCGGGTGGTCCCCGGCGAGGGCGAGTTCGGCCGCCTCCTCCCGGGCCTGCGCGGGCTGCGGCTGACGGTCCGCGAGGTCCGCGCCAAGTTCAAGTTCGACGACAAGAAGCCGCCGGCCGAGCAGTACGCGCTCGCCGACCGGCTCGCCGCGCGCGGCCTCGGCCTGGACGCGGGCACCCGCGCGCAGTTGCTGCGCCGCAACGCCCGGCGGGCCCCCCGCCCGTAGCGCGCGCCGACCGCGGAGCGCCGGCCGACCGGTCGCCGCGGCTCCCCCACCACACCCGTACCCCGGTCACCCCGGTACCCGCATGGAACCCGGGTCCCGGGGTATCCGGGCTGACGCCAAGTCACCCGATCAGCCCGTATTCGGGCGGAACCCGCCCTCCGCTGGTCGAATGTGACACGAATCCTGCCCGCTCGGCCGTGGGGCGGGCCGTCCACCCCGGGGAGCGCACGTGTCCAGAACCCATACCCATCCGGCCTCCGGTGAGGCCCACCTCGGACACGTCGTCTTCATCTCCGCCGCCGCCGCGATGGGCGGTTTCCTGTTCGGCTACGACAGCGCGGTGATCAACGGCGCGGTGACGGGCATCCAGAAGCACTTCGACGTGGGCAACGGCGAGACCGCCTTCGTGGTGGCCATCGCCCTGCTCGGCTCGGCCGCCGGCGCGGTGGCCGCCGGGCGGCTGGCCGACCACCTCGGCCGGGTCCGCACCATGCTGCTGGCCGCCGTCCTGTTCGCGATCAGCGGCGTCGGCTCGATGTTCCCGCCGAGCATCGAGGTGCTGGCCACCTGGCGGGTGGTCGGAGGCGTGGCGATCGGCATCGCCTCGGTCATCGCGCCGACCTACATCGCCGAGGTCGCCCCGACCGCCTACCGCGGCCGGCTGGCCTCCTTCCAGCAGATGGCGATCGTGCTCGGCATCACCGTCTCCCAGCTCGCCAACTGGGCGCTCAACCAGGCGGCCGGGGGCGAGTCCACCGGCCACCTGGGCGGCGTCCAGGCCTGGCAGTGGATGCTCGGCGTGGAGGCGATCCCGGCCATCGTCTACGGGCTGATGGCACTGGCCATCCCGGAGTCCCCGCGCTACCTGATCGCCGACCGGCGGGAGGCGCAGGCCCGCAAGGTGCTGCTGGAGGTCGAGGGCGAGGGCGTCGACCTGGACGCCCGGGTGGCGGAGATCCGCGGAGTCCTGGAGTCCAGCCACAAGCCGCGGCTCAAGGACCTGCTGGGCGGCCGGTTCGGCCTGCTGCCGATCGTCTGGGTCGGCATCGGTGCCTCGGTCTTCCAGCAGTTCGTCGGCATCAACGTGATCTTCTACTACTCCTCCTTCCTCTGGCAGTCGGTCGGCATCAACGAGTCCAACTCGCTGCTGATCAGCCTCTCCACGTCGATCGTCAACGTCATCGGCACGGTGATCGCGATGGCCCTGGTGGACCGGATCGGCCGCAAGCCCCTCGCCCTGGCCGGGTCGGCCGGTATGGCCGTCGCGCTGGCCACCGCCGCCTGGGCGTTCTCCTACCGGCACGGCACCGGCGACGCCGCCACCCTGGACGACGCCCACGCCACGGTCGCGCTGGTCGCCGCCCACGTCTTCGTGTTCTGCTTCGCCTTCTCCTGGGGCGTGGTGGTCTGGGTGCTGCTCGGCGAGATGTTCCCGAACCGGATCCGCGCGCTCGCCCTGTCCGTCGCCGCGTCCGCCCAGTGGATCGCCAACTGGGCGATCACCGTCAGCTTCCCCGACCTCGCCGACTGGAACCTGTCGGCGACGTACGTCATCTACGCGGTCTTCGCCCTGCTCTCCATCCCGTTCGTGGCCTTCTGCATCAAGGAGACCAAGGGCCGCTCCCTGGAGGAGATGGGCTGAGCTCCGACGTCCATGCCGCCGCGCGCGGCCCGTCCCCGAGAGGAAGCCATGCCCGACCAGCGCGGCTCCCGGCAGAACACCGTCTTCCCGAGCGGCGGCCGTGAGGCCCACGGGTACCTGGCCCGCCCGCCGCAGGGCCTCGGCCCCGGCCTGGTGCTGGTCCAGGAGTGGTGGGGGCTGACCCCGTACCTGGCCGGGGTCGCGGACCGGTTCGCCGCCGAGGGCTTCACCGTCCTGGCGCCGGACCTGTTCGGCGGCGACACCACCCACGACCGCGCCGAGGCGGCGCGGCTCGAACGCGAGCTGCCCGTCGAGCAGGCCGTCCAGGACCTGCGCGGCGCGGTCGGCCACCTGCTCGGTCTGGAGGGCGTGGTCGGCGACGCGGTCGGGGTGGTCGGCTTCTGCATGGGCGGCGGCTTCGCCCTCCTGCTGGCCGCCGCCGAGGGCGACCGGGTGGCCGCCGCGGTGCCGTTCTACGGCCTGCCGCCCGACCGGGAGTTCGAGTACCGCGGCCTGACCGCGCACGTCCTCGGCCACTTCGCCGAACACGACCGGTCCGTCCCGATGAAGGCCGTCGACGAGGCCGCGATCCGGATCGGGGAGGCCACCGACGTCCGTCCGGAGATCCACTTCTACCCGGCCGGCCACGCCTTCATGAACGAGGAGGACCTGCTCGGCACCTACGACCCGCTGCAGGCCCGGACGGCCTGGCTCCGCACCGTCAGCTTCCTCTGGGGCCACCTCGGCTGAGCGGTTCGGTAAGGGGCGAAACTCGCTGGACAGCTGACCGCTCCCCCGGCATAGTCGCCGGGTGCAGAGCCCACCCTCCCCCGTGTCCCGGCCCCGGTTCGCCTGGGCGAGCCGCAACTTCCGGATCCAGACCGCCGCCACCGTGATCGGCGGCCTCGGCAACGCCGGTGCCCCGATCGCCACCGCCTTCGCGGTCCTGGAGGGCGGCGGTTCCACCACCGAGGTCGGCTACGTCACCGCGGCCCGGCTGCTGCCCACCGTCCTGCTGCTGGTGCTCGGCGGCGCCCTCGCCGACCGGTTGCCGCGCCACCACGTCATGGTCGGTGCCAACCTCTTCAGCGCGGCAGCCCAGGCGGCCCTCGCCGCGGTCGTACTGGCCGGCGGGGCGCCGCTCTGGCAGCTGCTGCTGCTCTCCGCCGCCGGTGGCGCCGGGTACGCGTTCTACGCCCCCGCCGCCGGGGGCATGGTGCTGGAGAGCGTCGCCCCGGAGCACGCCGCCCGCGCCTTCTCGGTGTACCGGATGGGCCTCAACGCCGCCCAGATCGGCGGCGCGGCGCTCGGTGGCGCGCTGACCGCCGCGGTGGGCCCCGGCTGGGTGCTCGCCCTGGACGCCGGCTGCTTCCTGGTCGCCGCGGCGCTGCGGTTCCTGCTGGAGACGGTGCCGCCCGTGGCGGCGGCCGCGGGCGGCGGCATGCTGCGGGACCTGCGCGAGGGGTGGCAGGAGTTCGCCTCCCGCCGCTGGCTCTGGGTGATCGTGCTCCAGTTCTCGGTCCTGGTGGCCTGCATCAGCGCGGTCGAGGCGGTGTACGGGCCCATCGTCGCGAAGGAACGGCTCGGCGGGGCCCGCGACTGGGGGCTCGCGATGGCGGCCTACGGCGTCGGCCTGGTCGCCACCGGCGTGCTGATGGCGCGCTGGCAGCCGCGAAGGATCCTGCTGGTCGGCAACTGGGGCGTCTTCCTGTTCGGGGTGCCCGCCCTGGCGCTGGCGGTGTCCGCCCCGCTGCCGGTCCTGGCCGCGTCGATGTTCCTGTCCGGCGTGGGGGTCACCGTCTTCGGCGTCAACTGGATGATCGCGCTCCAGCAGGAGATCCCGCCCGAGGCGTTCTCCCGGGTCGCCGCGTACGACGAGTTCGGCTCGCTCTCGCTGGCGCCGCTCGGCACCGCGCTGGCCGGACCCGCCGCCGGGTTGTTCGGCCTCTCCGGCGCGCTCTGGGCCTGTGCCGCGCTCTCCTTCCTCCTCAGCGCGGTCGTCCTGCTGGAGCCGCAGGTCCGCCGGCTCACCAGACGCCCGACCGCCGGCCCCACCGCCGCCGACGCCCAGGGCGCACCGCGCACGGCAACCGCTCCCACCCTCTGACGCGCCCCGTGCGCCCCCGGATGCGCCCTCCGGTGGGCAACCACCGGAGGACCCGGCTCGTCCGACCAGGTGACGACGAGTGAGACCTGGGGGGCGCCCGATGCCGAAGCCACTGCTGTTCCTGGACGTCGACGGAGTGCTCAACCCGGTCTGCCCCGGACCGGAGACCGACTTCGACGCGCACACCATGCTCGGTTACACCGTGCTGCTCTCCCCCCGGCACGGCACGTGGCTGCGCGAACTGGCCGCCGGCTACGAACTCGTCTGGGCCACCACCTGGGAGGAGCACGCCAACGCCCACATCGCCCCGGCGATCGGCCTGCCGGAGCTGCCGCTGGTTCGGTTCACCGGCTACACGCCCCAGCCCGGCGACCCGCGCGTCCCGTTGATGGAGCTGTTCTCCGCCCGCAAGTGGGCACCGCTGCTGCGCTACGCGGCCGGGCGGCCGTTCGCCTGGGTCGACGACGTCATCCCCGGCCGGCTGGTCCGCAGCGCACTCTGGCGCCGCGACCGCGTGTTGCTGCCGATCGATCCGGGCCGGGGCCTCGAACGCCGGCACGTGGACCGGCTGCTGGCCCGGCCGCCGCGTCCCGCCACCCTGCGCCCGCGCACCACCCGACCCACCGCCCGGCCCGAGGCCGGTTGACCTCCCGGCCCACCACGCCCACCCGCCCGGGCCGCCCTTGCCCCGCCCGGCCGCACGCGGCGGGCCTCACCCGGTCGGCAGCCAGCTCACGTGCCCGGCCAGCAGCGCGTACCCGACGAAGGCCACCGTGTCGATCAGCGCGTGCGCCACGACCAGGGGCATCACCCGCCCCCACCGCCGGTAGAGCAGGCAGAACACGACGCCCATCACGATGTTGCCGACCAGCCCCCCGACCCCCTGGTACAGGTGGTACGAGCCGCGCAGCAGCGAACTCGCCACCACCGCGGCCGGCCACGACCAGCCCAGTTGCCCCAGCCGGCGCAGCAGGTAGCCGAGGACGACGACCTCCTCCAGGATCGCGTTCTGCCAGGCGGAGGCGAGCAGCACCGGAATCCGCCACCACACGTCCGGCAGCCCGGACGGCGCGACCGTGAGGTTGTAGCCGGCGGCCTGGGAGGCGAGGTACAGCGCCAGTCCCGAACCACCGATCGCCGCCGCGACCGCCGCGCCCCGGCCGAGGTCGCGCAGCTTCTGCCCGAGGTCGAAGCCGAGCACCCGCAGCGCCACGCCCTCGCGGACCAGCAGGTAGCCGACCAGCACGACCGGCATCAGCCCGCGTCCGACGTAGTACAGCTGCCAGAGCAGGTCGAGCCAGGGCCGGCCGGGGGCCCGTGAGCCGTTCAGCGTGGCGACCTGCCGGCCCAGGTTGAGCGGTTCGGTGAGCGAGCCCGCGAAGCTGATCAGCGCGCCGATGCCGCTGGCCCCGAGGGACAGGCCGAGAACGATCAGCAGCTCCACGCCGAGCAGCCGGCGGGTGGGCTTCGCGGTCTGCGGTTCGGTCGGGACGGTGGTCACGTGGTGCTCCAGCGCGGACGGCGGACGGGCGTCGCTCCGGCCGTCGGCCGACCGCCGGAGCGGTCATCCTTCCACAGCGTGCCGGTGGGGTGTGCGGGGCGGATCGGCCCGGGGCCGCGACGGCTTCGTCTGGACCTTCGTCCGGACCGATCCCCGCGACGCGCCTATCCCACGGGCCAGGTGTGCACCGGCTCGCCGGCGCGCGAGTACTCCATGTACCGGCGGGTCATCGCCGCCAGGGCGGCCGGCCGGTCCATCCCGTACTGCTCGCGCAGCCGGTGGAACGTCGCGCTCTGCCAGGAGGCGCCGTTGGTCCGGCGCAGGCAGCGCTGCTCGATGATGCCGAGGTAGCGGTCCCGGTCGGCCGGCTCCACGCCCCAGGCGTCGAGTCCCTGGTGCGCCATCGGCAGCAGCTCGCCCAGCACGAGGTCGACGGCGGGCACTGCGGTCAGGCCGCCGCCGCGCCCGGCCCGGCCGTGCCGCGGCCACTGGAACACCGCGTCGACGCCGTACCGCGCCGCCTGCCGGAAGTTCTCGTCGGCCCGGTCGAACGGCAGCCTGGTCCAGATCGGCCGCGCCTGCTCGGCCAGCACCCGGACCACGCCGTAGTAGAACGCCGCGTTGGCGAGCGTGTCGGCGACGGTCGGCCCGGCCGGCAGCGCGCGGTTCTCCACCCGCAGGTGCGGCACCCCGCCGCTGACGTCGTACACCGGTCGGTTCCAGCGGTAGATGGTGCCGTTGTGCAGCCGCATCTCGGCGAGCCGGGGGACCCCTCCGGAGCCGAGCACCTTCACCGGGTCCTCGTCGTCACAGATCGGCAGCAGCGCCGGGAAGTACCGCAGGTTCTCCTCGAAGAGGTCGTACGCCGAGTCCACCCAGCGCTCGCCGAACCAGGTGATCGGGCGCACGCCCTGGGCCTTGAGCTCCGCCGAACGGGTGTCGCAGGCCTGCTGGAACAGGACCGGCCGGGTCTCGCGCCACAGCTCCCGGCCGAACAGGAAGGGCGAGTTGGCACCGAGCGCGAGCTGCGGACCGCAGATCGCCTGCGCGGCGTTCCAGACCGAGGAGAACCGCTCGGGGGTCACCTGCAGGTGCAGCTGGAGCGACGTGGCCGCGGCCTCCGCGACCATGGTGATGGACTCCAGCTGGAGGCGCTCGACGCCCTCGATGTCCAGCGTGATGTCCTCGCCCCGGGCGGCCAGGATCTGGTCGCTGAGCAGGCTGTACCGCTGGTTGTGGGACATCGCGTCCAACCCGGTGTGGTCGTGCTCCAGGGTCGGCAGGATGCCGACCATCACGATCCGCGCCCCGGCCTCGCTCGCCCGCCGGTCGGCGTAGCGCAAGCCGGTGTCGATCTCCTCGTGCAGGTCCTCGAAGACGTGCCCGCAGAGCCGGTGCGGCGCGATGTTGACCTCGATGTTGAACCGGCCGAGCTCGGTCTGGAAGTCGCTGGACCCGATCGCGGTGAGCACCTGCGCGTTGTTCATCACCGGCAGGCCCTGCTCGTCGGCCAGGTTGAGCTCGATCTCCAGACCCATCACGGCCCGTGGTCGCTCGAAGCGGTCCTCGCGCAGCATCCGGCCGAACACGTCGAGGCTGGACTGCAGCTTGCGCCGGTAGAGCTGCCGGTCCGACAGGTCCGCCCGCGTCGCCACGACCTTCTCGCCCATGGTCCCCTCCTCCAGAGCCGCCCGGCCGAGCGACCGTGCAAGCATCATGCCCACCCCGAAGATCGATACCCGATGGCTTCGATTGGCTTGCAATGCAAGGAAACTGATGCCGTTTCAGTTAATCTGCCGACTTGCCCGACGCCACCGCCTGTGATAAACAGGTCACCCTGCGCACCTGTTCGAGTAGAATTCGCACTGCCCCACGGCCCGGCCCGCTTTCGCCCCGAGACCACCGTCGACGGCGGGGGCCTCGCCGGCACCGCGATCCTGCCCAACCGGACAAGGCCCAGGTTCCGTCACCGCCGACGCACCGGGCCATGCCGGTATGCCGCACTCGCACGCCGATCTCGCACGGAGAGGCGACTTTGCCATGACTCTGCAGACTCCCCAGCCCCCGCCCAGCGCGCTCCGCGCCGTCCTCGCCGCACTCGACTCCGAGACCGCGCTGCGCCAGCCCGCCGCCGCCGCGCTCCGTCATCCGACCGGCGCACTGCTCCCCGCCCATCCGCTCGCCGTCCACGTCCTGGACGGGCCTCGCGCCGATCTCGCCGCCGCCCGGCGGACGGGGTGGCGCTTCCTGATCAAGGACGGCGCCGACGTGGCCGCCGCGGCCGAGGTGGTGCAGGGGTCCGAGGGCCACACGTTCTCGCACTTCACCGCCGGCCCCTACCTGGACTCGACGGTCCGGGCGCTGCGCCAGGCCTGGCAGCTCGCCCAGTCCTCCCGGGCCCGCCGGCAGCCCCGGCTGCTGACCTTCCCCGGCCAGTACGCGACGGCCCTGTGGCTGCACGGCCCGGACGGCGACACCGGCTCGGACCTGCTGATCCCGCTGGCGCCGGCTCCGCTCGGTGTCACCGCGCACCGCACCTACCCGGCTGCCGAGCTCCTGCCGGTCCTGGCCCGTACGCCGATCGGGCGGCCGCTGCTGCTCGGCTCCCCCTGAGAGCGGGGCAGCCGACCCGAGGCCCGACAACCCGGCGCCCCGAGCCACCACCCGGACCCGACCCGGGACCCGCCCGGTGTCCGGCCCCGCGCCCCGGCCGGGTGCTTCGGTCCGGAGCTCAGCCACGCCCCCCCCTCGTCCCTCCCGGCCACCGCCGGCGAACACCCGGGTGGGCCATGCGGCATGGCCCGTCCAGGCCCGTCACCGGATGGCCCACCCGGCACCGGCCACGGTCCGCCGCCACCTGAACGGGTGATCTCTACCCGCTGGTTGTGGCGCATGTCACGAAATCGCTGCGCGCGCGTCCCCGGATGCCGACACTGGGAACCAGCGTGGAGGGACCTCCTGTCCTACCCACTTGAGTGCCGGTCCACACCTGGCCCGACACCGGACAGAATCCGACCACCGCGGCAGCGCCCGACGGCAGACCGGCGGCACCGTGTCTCGGGGAGGATCGCAGAGCGAAGCGAGGGTACGCATGTGCCAGCACCGTCCTGAGTGCCCGTCGGCCGAGTCCGAGGACCGCGAGGCCGCCGTCCCGGTGGCGTGCCACCCGGAGCAGGGCTGGAGCCTGCTCTGCAACGGCGTCCTGCTGTTCGAGGACACCGGCGAACTGCTGCCCGACGGCCGGGTGATCGCCCCGCGCCGCCGGACCGCCCACGCGCTCTGACCCGCCCGGCACCGGTCCGGACCACCACGGAACACAGGGCAGGGCCCCGGCGGAACGTTCCGCCGGGGCCCTGCCCTGTCCACGTGTCCGCGGGCCGGCCGTACCGGTCCTGCGTCAGACGCCGTACTCGTCCAGCGGCGGGCAGGAGCAGACCAGGTTGCGGTCGCCGTACGCGCCGTCGATCCGGCTGACCGGCGGCCAGTACTTGTCCGCCGGGTTCACACCCGCCGGGAAGACCGCCTCCTGCCGCGAGTAGCCGTGCGCCCACTCGCCCACCAGCGTGGCGGCGGTGTGCGGGGCGTTGCGCAGCGGGTTGTCCTCCGCGGCCCACTCGCCCGAACCGACCTTCTCGACCTCGGCGCGGATCTCGATCATCGCGTCGCAGAAGCGGTCGATCTCGTGCAGGTCCTCGGACTCGGTCGGCTCGATCATCAGCGTGCCGGCCACCGGGAAGGACATGGTCGGCGCGTGGAAGCCGTAGTCGATCAGGCGCTTGGCGATGTCGTCCACCGTCACGCCGGTCTCCTTGGTGAGCGGGCGCAGGTCGATGATGCACTCGTGCGCCACCAGACCGCCGGGGCCGGTGTAGAGCACCGGGAAGTGCGGGGCCAGCCGCTTGGCGATGTAGTTGGCGTTCAGCACCGCGACCTGGGTGGCGCGCTTGAGGCCCTCGCCGCCCATCAGCCGGACGTACGCCCAGGAGATCGGCAGGATCGCCGCCGAGCCCCACGGCGCCGCCGAGATCGGGCCGACACCGGTGGCCGGGCCGGCCTCCTCCTGGAGCGGGTGGTTCGGCAGGTACGGCGCGAGGTGCGCGCGGACCGCCACCGGGCCGACGCCCGGGCCGCCGCCGCCGTGCGGGATGCAGAAGGTCTTGTGCAGGTTCAGGTGCGAGACGTCCGCGCCGAACTTGCCCGGCTTGGCCAGGCCGACCAGGGCGTTCAGGTTGGCCCCGTCGACGTACACCTGGCCACCGGCGTCGTGCACGGCCGCGCAGATGTCGGTGATCTCGGTCTCGTACACGCCGTGGGTCGACGGGTAGGTGACCATCAGCACGGCGAGGCTGTCGCGGTACTGCTCGATCTTGGCCTTGAGGTCGGCCACGTCCACGTCGCCGTCGACCAGGGTCTTGACGACGACGACCCGCATGCCGGCCATCACCGCGGAGGCGGCGTTGGTGCCGTGCGCGGAGGACGGGATCAGGCAGACGTCACGCTGGGTGTCGCCGTTGGCGTGGTGGTAGGCACGGACGGCCAGCAGGCCGGCCAGCTCGCCCTGGGAGCCGGCGTTCGGCTGGATGGAGACGGCGTCGTAGCCGGTCACCTCGACCAGCTGCTGCTCCAGCTGGCGGATCAGGGTGAGGAAGCCCGCGGCCTGGTCGACCGGCGCGAACGGGTGCAGCTGGCCGAACTCCGGCCAGGTCACCGGCTCCATCTCGGTGGTCGCGTTGAGCTTCATGGTGCAGGAGCCCAGCGGGATCATGCCCCGGTCCAGCGCGTAGTCACGGTCCGACAGGCGGCGCAGGTAGCGCAGCATGGCGGTCTCCGAGCGGTGGCTGTGGAAGACCGGGTGGGTCAGGTACTCGTCCTCGCGCAGCAGGGCGGCGGGCAGCGCGTCGGCGCCCTCCGCCACCTCGACGCCCTCGACGCCGAACGCGGCCCAGACCGCCGCCAGGTGCTCGCGGGTGGTGGTCTCGTCGGTGGAGGCCGAGATCCGGTCCTCGCCGTCCTGGTAGACGTTGACGCCGTTGGCGCGGGCGGCGGCGGCGATCTCCGCGGCGCGGCCGGGGACGACGGCGGTGACGGTGTCGAAGAACTCGCCGTGCAGCAGCTCGACGCCGCCGGCCGTCAGGCCCTCGGCCAGCGCGGCGGCGTAGCGGTGGGTGCGGCGGGCGATGTCGGCCAGGCCGTCCGGACCGTGGTAGACCGCGTACATCGAGGCCATGACGGCGAGCAGCACCTGGGCGGTGCAGATGTTGCTGGTGGCCTTCTCGCGGCGGATGTGCTGCTCACGGGTCTGCAGCGCCAGGCGGTAGGCGCGGTTGCCGTCGACGTCGACGGAGACGCCGACCAGGCGGCCGGGCAGCGAGCGGGCGTACTCGGCACGCACCGAGAGGTAGCCGGCGTGCGGGCCGCCGAAGCCCATCGGCACGCCGAACCGCTGCGAGGTGCCGCAGGCGATGTCGGCGCCGAGCGCGCCCGGGGACTTGAGCAGGGTGAGCGCCAGCAGGTCGGCGGCGACGGCGACGATCGCGCCGAGGCCGTGGGCCTGCTCGATCAGGGGGGTGAGGTCGCGGACGACACCGGTGGCGCCGGGGTACTGGAGCAGCACGCCGAAGACGCCGCGCTCGGCGATCTCGGCCGGGATGCCCTCGGACAGGTCGGCGACGACGACCTCGACGCCCGTCGGCACGGCACGGGTGTTGATGACCGCGGTGGTCTGCGGAAGCGTCTCGGCGTCGACCAGGAAGACACCGCCCTTGACCTTGGTGACGCGACGGGCGAGCGCCATCGCCTCGGCGGCCGCGGTGCCCTCGTCCAGCAGGGAGGAACCGGAGGTGGGCAGGCCGGTCAGGTCGGAGACGATGGTCTGGAAGTTGAGCAGCGCCTCCAGCCGGCCCTGCGAGATCTCCGGCTGGTACGGGGTGTAGGCCGTGTACCAGGCCGGGTTCTCCAGCACGTTGCGCAGGATCACCGGCGGCGTGAAGGTGCCGTAGTAGCCCAGGCCGATCATCGGCTGGAGCACCTGGTTGCGGTCGGCCAGTTCGCGCAGCTCGGCGAGGACCTGCGCCTCGCTGCGGCCTGCGGGCAGGTCGAGCGCGGTGATGGAGCGGATCGCCTCGGGGACGGCGGCCGTGGCCAGCTCGTCCAGCGAGCCGTACCCGACCTGGGCCAGCATCTTCTCCTGCGCTGCGGCGTCGGGGCCGATGTGGCGGTTCTCGAAGGGGCTGGCCTGTTCGAGCTCGGTGAGGGTCGCGGGGGTGGTGGGGCGTCCCGAGTTCGGCTGGGCGTTCATGGTGGTCGAGGCCTCCTGGTCACGGACCGGCGGGGGTGCGCACGCCGGACGGCTTCGCCGCTGCGGAGAACAGCGGAGCGGCCTGGGCGGACGAACCCGACAGGCCTCCCCCTCTGTCATCGGGACCTGAGAGCTTCACCCGCGCGGGGGCACGGTGGGCGCCCCGCCGGCTTGCACCGTCGGTGAGGGTGGGGTCCGACGGCTCCCTCGCCGACGGTCCTGCCCTGCTTTCCAGAGTGACCTAGCCCACACGGTACGGATGCCTGAGAGATTCCGGGGAGGAGTTGCTCCTTCGGCGCCCCGACCAGCGGTTTCGACTGTCGGGGACTCTCCCGAGCGGGCTCGGCGGTCGCGCCCAGGGTACCAGCGGGAGGCCGCCCGATCACGGGTGCGTCAGGTCACTCGGCCCGTTGGGCCGTGACCCGGACGGACGACGACCCGGCCCGTCCGGCCCCGTCCCGGTCGCGGACGTCCGGTTCATGGCTTTTGGTGTGAAGTGGCGGACAGGACGGGCGGGCCGGCCGCCGTCCTGCGGGAGCCGCAGGACGAGCGCACTGGAGGAAAGAGTGCAGACCGATATCGACCCCCGGGACCTCATCGGCCACAAGGCGGTCGACCGCAACGGAGACAAGATCGGCACCGTCGACGAGGTGTACCTCGACGACGCGACCGGCCGGCCCGAGTGGGCCGCCGTCCGGACCGGCATCTTCGGCCGGGACGCCTTCGTCCCCCTGACCACGAGCGAGTTCTCCGGCGACGAGCTGCGGGTGCCGTACGACAAGTCGCTGGTGAAGGAGTCGCCGGACTTCGGCGTGGGCCAGCACCTGTCGCCGGCGCAGGAGCTCCAGCTCTACCGCTACTACGGGCTGGACACGACGCTGGACGGGCAGCCGTCGGCGGGCGACGGCCCCGGCTCGGGTTCCGAGCCGGCCGACCTCGACTTCGGCACGACGGCGTCGAACGGCACCCCTGCGGACACGCCCTCATCGAACGGCACCCCCGGCACCACCGCCTCGAACGGCACGCCCCTCGCGGGAGTCGCCGGAACGGCGGGCGCCGCAGCCGCGGCCGCAGCGGCCGCGCGGAGCCGGTCGGCCACACCGTCCGCCGCCGCCCCGGCCAAGTCGCTCACCTTCCACACGGCCGCCGCCGCGGCCACCACCACTCCGGCAGCCGGTTCCGGCAAGCCGGCCGACCCCGTCACGGAGGCCAACGTGCGGACCCTCGCCACCCCCACGCCCGCCGCGGCGCCGCCGGCTTCCGCCGCGGCGACCGCCCCGGCCGCCGAGCCGCGCCCGCAGTCCGCGCAGCCCGCCCCGGCCAACGGCACCCCGCCGACGGCCTCGCAGCCCTCGCCCTCGCAGGCCACGCCGTCCGCCACCGGCACCTCGCGCTCCGCCGACGGTGCGGTCGCGTCCACGCCCGGCGGCCCGGTGGAGATCACCTGCCGCGAGGAGCGGCTGGACGTCACGACCGAGTGGCACGTCGTGGGCACGGCCAAGCTGCGCAAGTACGTCACCAGCGAGCCGGTCGAGCGCCGGGTCCCGGTGGTCCGCGAACGGGTCCGGGTCGAGCGGATGCCGGTCGGCGAGGCCGAGCGGGCCGCGCTCAGCGAGAAGGACATCGCCGAGGCGGTGGAGGAGGTCACCCTGCGCGAGGAGCGCCCGGTGGTCCGCAAGTACCTCGCGCCGATCGAGCGGGTCCGCCTGGTGGTGGAGCGGTACACCGCCGAGGAGGTGATCCGCGACGAGCTGCGGCGCGAGCACGTCGAGGTCCACGACACCACCGGGACGGCCTCGAACCCACCGGTCTCCGCCTCCGCCGCGTCCGCCCCGCCGCCCGGGCCCGTCTCCCCCGCCCCCGACGAGCCGGCCCGCCCACTCCCGCTCAGGCCCCTGGTCTGACACCCGAGCCCGCAGGGCCCCCGCCGATCCGGCCGGGGCCCTGCGGCGTTCCACGGCGCAAACCCTTCGACTTTGCCAAGGCTTAACCAATGGATATTTGACACTCTGAAGTATCTCCCTGCATGGTTACTTCAGTTCATTCACTATGTACGGGAGGAAGCAACCGTGAGTGAGGCACCACAGCCCACCGTCGCGGCCGAGAAGCAGAGCAGCGCCCGGGTCCTGCCGGCCCTCATCCTGGCGATGCTGTCGTTCAGCGTGGTGCAGACCGCGGTCGTCCCGATCCTGCCCTCGCTCGCCAAGGAACTGAACGTCTCCGGTTCCAGCATCACCTGGCTGATGACGGCCAACCTGCTCTCCGCCGCCGTGCTCACCCCCCTCCTCGGCCGCTTCGGCGACCTGCGCGGCCGCAAGCCGATGCTGCTGATCTCGCTGGCCGGTCTGGCCGCGGGCTCCGCGCTCGCCGTCACCACCCACTCCTTCACCTGGCTGGTCCTCGCCCGCGTCCTTCAGGGCGCCGGCGGTGGCGTGCTCCCGCTGGCGATCAGCATCGTCCGCGACGAGCTCCCCAAGCAGAAGGTGACCGGCGGCGTCGCCGCCATCAGCGCCTCGATGGGTGTCGGCAGCGGCCTCGGCCTGGTCGCCACCGGTCTGCTCCTGGAGCACTGGAGCTACAAGTCCATCTTCTGGATGGGCCTCTTCTTCGGCCTGCTCGCGATCGCCCTGGTCGCCGTCCGGGTGCCCACCGACCCGGTCACGGACAAGGAGGGCGGCGCCGACCCGCTCGGTGCGATCACCCTGGCCGGCTGGCTCTCCGCCCTGCTGGTCGCGGTCAGCCAGGGCAACACCTGGGGCTGGACCTCGACCCGGACGCTCGGCCTGTTCGCCGTCGCCGCCGTGGTCGCCCTGATCTGGGGCGTCATCGAGGTCAAGGTCAAGCACCCGCTGGTCGACATGACGATGATGTCCCGCCCGGCCGTCGCCTTCACCAACCTGGCCGGCCTGCTGATCGGCTTCGGCATGTACGGCTCGTTCATGGTGATCAGCAACTTCGCCCAGACCCCGGAGAAGCTCGCCCACTACGGCTTCACCGCCACCGTGCTGCACGCCGGTGTGATGCTGCTGCCGTCCGCCCTCGGCTCGATGGTCGCCGCCCCGCTCGGCGCCGTGCTGATCGCCCGCCGCGGACCGCGCCTTCCGCTGGTCCTCGGCGGTGTCCTCGGCGCCGTCGCGATGGCCTACCTGGCCGTCCGGCACAGCCACGAAGCGGACATCTACCTCTCCTCGGCGATCTTCGGCCTCGGTATCGGCCTCGCGTTCTCGGCGATGCCGGCCTACATCAACGGCGCCGTCCCGGTCGAGCAGAGCGGCATCGCCAACGGCATGAACGCCGTGCTGCGCACCGTCGGCGGCGCGATCGGCACCGCCGTCATGGCCGCCATCCTCACCGGCGACACCATGAAGCTGCCGATCCCGGTCACGCTGCCCACCCTGGACGCCTACCAGCACGCGTTCTGGACCGCCGCCGTGGTCTGCGTGATCGCCGGCGCCGTCCCGTTCCTGATCCGCACCGTCAAGCCCACCACCACCGTGGTGCACGGCAACGAGGTCGCGGACCTGACCTCCGGCCCCCGGCCGGTGAAGACCGACGCCTGACGAGGCGTCCGACCCCGCGCTCAGGGACAGGGCGCGGGGACCGGGACCCGGACGGTCGCCGAGGGCATCGCGACCGTCCGTGGCCCGGAACCGCATGTGGCCCCACCCGGCACCCCTGCCGGGTGGGGCCGCTTCATGTCCCGGCCCGGCAACGCCGTCCCCGTCCCCCGGCCCCGTGCCTCAGCCCTCGGTCCCCGCCCGTCCGGACGCACCACCACCGTCCGCACCACTCCCCCGGCCTCCACTCCCCGGGCCACCGCGCTCCGGGCCCGGCTCGCTCCCGCCCAGCGGCAGCGGCGGGGCCGGCTCCAGCGCCGGATCCTCCACCCCGAAGGTCCGCACCCGCCCCGGCCCGCTCCACGGCGTCTCGAACCGCACCGTCACCCGCCCCACCCCGCTGCCCTGCACCCACCCCGGCCCGAACTCGGCGTGGTGCACGTCCTGCCCGGGCAGCCAGCGCCGCACGGCCGGCGCCGCCTCCGCGCGGTCGGCCTCCACCTCCTCGTCCGCACCGGCCTCGTGCCCGGCAGCCTCCGCCTCCTCCCGGACGGCCTGCGCGAACAGGTCCTCCTGCGTGTAGTCGGCCAGTTGCGACACTCCGACGCCCAGCAACCGCACCCCACCCGTGATGTCCACCTGCGAGGCCAGCCGGCGCGCCGTCTCGGTGATCACCGTCTCGTCGTCCGTCGGCCCGCGCAGCGTCTCGGAGCGGGTCAGCGTCGAGAAGTCGAACCGCCGCACCTTCAACACCACCGTCCGCCCCGACCGCCCCGCACCCCGCAGCCGCCGCACGCACCGCGCCGCCAGTGCCCCCACCTCGCGCAGTATCCGCTCCCGGTCGGCCAGGTCCACCTCGTAGGTGTCCTCCACCGAGACCGACTTGGCGTCCTGGTCGGCCACCACCGGCCGGTCGTCGAGCCCCGTCGACATCTGGTACACGCCGGCCCCGTGGGCCTTCCCCAGCAGCTGGACCAGCTCGTTCTCCCCCGCTTCGGCGAGATCGGCCACCGTGTTCAGCCCCGACCGGCGCAGCACCTGCTCGGTGGCCGGACCGATCCCCGGCAGTGCGCGGACCGGCATCGGCCCGAGCACCGCGCGCTCCTGGCCGGGCTCGATCATCACCAGCCCGTCCGGTTTGGCCTGCTCGGAGGCGATCTTGGCCATCAGCTTGGATCCGGCCGCGCCCACCGAGGCCGTCAGCCCGGTCCGCCGCCGGATGTCCGCGCGGAGGTCCTCCGCCAGCGCCAGCACCAGCCGCTCGCCCGTCCGGTGCTCCGCCTCCGCCAGCAGCGGACCGTAGGGACCCGCCTCCAGGTCGACGAAGGCCTCGTCCAGGCTGAGCGGCTGCACCAGCGGGGACAGCTCCCTCAGCAGCCCCATCACCAGCTCGCTCACCGGCCGGTAGGCCTCGAAGCGACCGGCCAGGAAGGCCGCGTTCGGACAGAGCCGACGGGCCTGCGCCATCGGCATCGCCGAGTGCACCCCGAACTTCCGCGCCTCGTAGGACGCCGTGGACACCACCCCCCGCCCGCCGAGCCCGCCGACGACCACGGGCTTCCCGCGCAGGCTCGGCTTGGCCGCCTGCTCCACCGCCGCGAAGAAGGCGTCCATGTCGAGGTGGATGATGCTCGGCAGTGACCGCACCCGCCGATCATGCCGCACGGGTCCGACAGCACGGACGAACCCGGCCGTCTCCCCCCGGTGGCGGGCCCTACCCGCGCACCGGACCGGCCCCCGCGTCAGCCAGCGCCTTCGGTAGGCCCGGCTCGCGGGGCCCGAGGAAGAGCGGGTCCGGCCGCAGCCAGGCGTTCAGCGCCGCCTTCCCCGCCCCCGGGATCTCCCGCAGCCCGCCGTACAGCCAGGTGAGGTCCCGCGCCTCCGGCACGCCCACCGCGTACGACTCGATGCCGGCCGCCCGGCAGAGTGCCAGCGCCCGCCGCACGTGGAAGTCCTGACTGACCAGCACCGCCCGCTCCACCCCGAAGATCCGGTGCGCGCGCGTGCAGGAGTCCCAGGTGTCGAACCCCGCATAGTCCCCGACCACCCGGACGTCCGGCACCCCGTGCTCGATCAGGTACCGCCGCATCGCCTCGGTCTCGTCGTAGCTCTCCCGGCCGTTGTCCCCGGTCACCAGGATCGCCTGGACCTTCCGCCGTTCGAACAGCTCGACCGCCGCGTCCAGCCGGTGCGCCAGGTAGGGCGAGGGCCTGCCGTCGAACAGCCCGGCGCCGAACACCACCGCCACCGGTGCCTGCGGCGCCGTCGCCACGGTGCCCACCCGCTCCCCCGCCGAGAACCAGAGCCAGGCGCTCGGCGCCAGCGCCAGCGAGCAGCAGACCGTCACCAGCTGGAACAACCGGCGCTGCGCCCGCCTGCGCCGCAACCGGACGCCGAGCCGCACCGCCCTCCGCATCACCAGGCCGGGGATTCCGGAACCGAAGCGCACGTGCCCTCCCTCTGTCGGTTCACCGGCCACGACGAAACCGCGGACCCGGACGGTTCCCCGTCCGGGCCCGCGGCCTCGTCAGATGCCTGTTCAGACAGCCCTGTTGCGGCGCTGCGCCAGCTCGTCCGCCGGGTCGTGCCCGGCCACCGTCTCCCCGGTGTCGGTCCGCTCCGCGTGCAGCCGCCCGAGGGTGCGTTCCAGCTCCTGCCAGACCGCGCCGACGGCGATCCCGAAGACCCCCTGGCCGCTCTTCAGCAGGTCCACGACCTGCTGCGGGGTGGTGCACTCGTACACCGTCGCGCCGTCGCACATCAACGTCAGTCCGGTCAGGTCACAGACCTCGACGGACTGCAGGTGGGCGACCGCGACCCGGATGTTCTGCAACGAGACGCCCGCGTCGAGCAGCCGCTTGACGATCTTCAACAGCAGGATGTCGCGGAAGCTGTAGAGCCGTTGGCCGGTCGCCGGGAAGGTCGACCGGACGCTCGGGGCCAGCAGGCCCGTGCGGGCCCAGTAGTCCAGCTGGCGGTAGGTGATCCCGGCCGCGGCGCAGGCCGTCGGACCGCGGTAACCGATCAGCTCGGACGTGGGCCCGAGTCGCTCCAGGGCCGGCTGGCCGGGCTGGACCGCCGGGAACCGGCCCACCCGGGGCAGTTCCGGCCGGGGCAGCTCGGTCACGTTGCGGGCGGTGCGCGGCATGTGCACGGTGCACAGGCCTCCCACGGCCAATTCCTCGCCGGTGCCGGTCATGCCTACCTCCGTCCACTCGTGCTGCGGGCAACCCAGACCACGGGCATCGGACACCCGGGCAGCCCCTCCTGACGGTAGGCAGTCCCCTATGGCCCGTCAACGATCGCCACGCCGTGGCGGGCAGACCACATCACTCAGGAGAGTGGTTTTTCGTGCCCCTAGTGTGGGTAGGTGGACGCGGTTTGGCAAAACGGCCGGACACACACGGCCCGCCGGCCCACTGACCGGCCGCACGCCCTACTGCGGGCCGCTGCCGCCGAAGTCCTCGGGCGACACCTGGTCGAGGAACTCGCGGAACTTCTCGACCTCGTCCTCCTGCTCGTCCGGGATCGCGATGCCCGCCTCGGCGAGCACCTCCTCGCTCCCGTAGATCGGCGTCCCGGTCCGCAGCGCCAGCGCTATCGCGTCGGACGGGCGGGCGCTGACCTCGACGCCGCCGGTGAAGACGAGCTCGGCGTAGAAGACGCCCTCGCGCAGGTCGGTGATCCGGACCTCGGTGAGCTGCTGGCCCAGAGCCTCCAGCACGTCCTTGAAGAGGTCGTGCGTCAGCGGGCGCACCGGCGTCATGCCCTGCTGGGCGAAGGCGATCGCGGTCGCCTCGCCGGGGCCGATCCAGATGGGCAGGTACCGATCGCCCCCGACCTCGCGGAGCAGCACGATCGGCTGGTTGGAAGGCATCTCCACCCGGACACCCACGACGTCGAGCTCATTCACACGAGCAACCCTATGGCTCCCGACCCGGATATGAAAGCGCAGCGCCGACGGCGCTGGTCAGCGCGGTGGCGCAGGTCAGGTCCAGGCCCGCAGACCGGCCTGGACCATGGCCGCGTGCAGCCGGACGGAGAGGGTCGCCAGCTCGCGCGCGGTGGCCTCGGCGTGCGCCCTGGTCTGGGGGTTCCGGTGCCGCCGCAACGGCGCCACCACCTGCTCGACCAGGGCGATCTCCCGGTCGGCGGCGGCCTTCATGGCCCGCAGGTGGCGCGGTTCCAGACCGAACCGGCCCAGTTCGGCGACCAGGCGGGCCACCTGGAGCGCCTCGCCGTCGTACCCGCCGTCCGGCCCGGGCGCGATCAGCCCGTAGGACTCCCACTCGGCCAGTTCGCGCTCGCCCGCCTCGGCGGCGGCCAGCAGCTCGGCCCGGCCCAGGCGGACCCCGGCGGAGGCCTCGGCCGCGGCGGTCAGCTCGCGGTCCGCCTCCTCCACCGGCCCCGGGCGGCTGTCGGAGGGGCCGGGCAGCGCCGGCGGGGTCTCGCCGCGCTCGATCGCGTCGAGGTGGTCGCGGATCACCCGCAGCGGCAGGTAGTGGTCGCGCTGCATCCGCAGCACGTGGGCCAGCCGCTCGACGTCGGCCGGGCTGAACTTCCGGTACCCCGAGGGCGTGCGCTGGGGCTCGACCAGGCCCTCCGCCTCCAGGAACCTGATCTTGGAGATGGTGACCTCGGGGAAGTCGTCACGCAGGAAGGCCAGCACCGCACCGATGCTCAGCAGCTCGTCGCCGCCGCGGCGCCGGCCGCCCCCGCCGGGCCGGTCCGACCGGACCGGCTGCCTGGGGGCCGCGACCACCCCGCGCGAGCCCTTGTCCGGCGTGTGACCGAACGGCGCGGGGGTGGCCGCCCCGAGAGGAGAAGAAGGGGTATTCGTGCTCACTCGGGCTCCTGCCGACGTTGGTTTCAGTACCCCCGGTTGTGGCTGGCGAAGAAGACCAGCCGGTACTTCCCGATCTGCACCTCGTCGCCGTTGTTCAGCGACACCTCGTCGATCCGCTCCCGGTTGACGTAGGTGCCGTTGAGGCTGCCGACGTCGGCGACGGTGAAGCCGCCACCGGGCGTCCGGCGGAACTCCACGTGCTTGCGGGAGACGGTGACGTCGTCCAGGAAGATGTCGCCCTGCGGGTGGCGGCCGGCCGTGGTCTTGTCCGAGTCCAGCAGGAACCGGCTGCCGGAGTTCGGGCCTCGCTGGACGATCAGCAGGGCCGAACCCGGGGGCAGCGCGTCGATGGCCGCCAACACCTCGGCCGAGAGGGCCGGCGTGCCGGTCCCGGTCGTGGTGTTCGGGTCGTACGACTCCAGGCCGGAGATCGAGATCGTCGAGGTGGTCTCCGCCGACCCCTCGGGCAGCAGACCACCGCGCAGCGCCGAACCGCAGTTGGAACAGAAGCGGGCCGCGGCCGGGTTCTGGTTGCCGCACCTGGGGCACGGAGTGGGGCCAGCCATGTTCACAGCCTCCTGGCGCGGCACACCCGACGGGTTGTGCCCGGCGTACGGGTCCGGTGCAAACCCTCCACCAGAGGTTGAGGGTCCTGACGGGAAACCTATGCGCGGGGCGCCGGAGGGGTCAACCGACGCGCCGTAGCCCGCCTGATTCCCGGCGTACTGGGCGCCGTCCCGGAACAGCGGGCGCTCGGCGTACTCCGCGCCCTCGGGAGCGGGACGCATGCCCGGCACGGCGGGTTCGTCGTCCCGGCGGTGGCGCGCGGTCGGCGCCTCGACGGCGGCCGCGTCGCGGCCCTTGTTACGACCGAACAACTTAGAGAAGAAACTCACGGGCGAATCCCCTTGCGTGTGACAGACCCGCCCGCGGGGCAGGGTGAGGACCTCGGACAGGTTGCGGGCCCGGTCGTGGATCGGGCCGGCTGGAGCGGAACTCCGACTGCGGTGCTCACTTCGGAGCCGGTTTGGCGTACTGCGGGGTCTTCGGGTCGACGAGTGCGTCGACGACCACCTTCTGCTGTTGGGAGATGGTCGCGCGTGCCTGGTTGTTCTCCAAGGTACGGACCACACCCCCCGGAATGTTCAACGCGGGTGTGAGGTCCTGCGGATTCCCCACGACGGTGAACCGGTAGGGCGCCGAGACCTTCTTGCCGTCGATCTGCACGCCGCCGCCGGACACGTCCGTGAAGTAGGTGTTGACCACCACACGCACATCGTTGATCTGAATCGCCTCCGCCCCCGCCGCTCGGAGTTCCTGCAGGGTGTCCAGCAGCATATCTGCCTTCACCTGCCCTTGGGGATCATCGACCGTCAGTACGATCCCCGGACCAGTGGCTCGGACGGTCCCGGCCAGAACGCCGAGCTCCGTCACCTTCTTCCTGGTCTGTTCCTGGGCTTCCTTGGCCTGGTTGGAGCTGTTCTCCAACTTCGCCAGGGACTGCTCGAGCTCCGCTTTCTCCTGCTGGAGACGCTGCTGACGGCCGTCCAGTTCGTCGAGGATGCGAACAAGGTCTTCCTGGCGCGCGCCACGCAGCTGACTGTGGTGGTCGTTGGTGGACCGCACCTGGATCGCCAGCGCCAGTCCGAGCGAGAACAGCAGCACCGCCACCACCAGTTGGCCGCGCGACAGCCTCGGCGGCCAGACCGCGGCCTTCAGCCGTCGCCGCCCCGCGGCCCGGTCGTCCCGGGCCGGCCCGGACTCGGGTTCGGGGGCGGTCGCGGCGGCAGACGGGAGGGCCGGCGCAGGTTCCGGTACCGGTGACGGTACCGGTACCGGGGACGGCGGGGACGGCGCCACGGACTCGGCGTCCGGCCCCGCCGGCTGTAGCTGCGGCGGGGTTTGGGTTTGGGGCTGCGGGATCGACTTCGCTGCGGGCTCGGGCCGTGGCTCCGGCCGCCGTACCGGTTCCACTGCCGCCACCGGCGGCAGCGCACGCGCGGGCGCAGGCGTCACCTCGGGGGCGCGCGCCGGAGCAGGCTCCGTGACCCCCTCCGCAGGCTCCGCTTCGGGCTCCGCCGGGGCCCCGGGCGCGGGCTCGTCCCCGGCCCCGTCGGCGGCAACGCCCTCCGGCCTCCCGCCGGGCAGAGACTCTTCGGCCGGCTCCCCCCGCGCCTCCCGCTCCTCCGTCACCGCGTCCGCGGGCTGCCCGGGCCGTTCCTCGGGCTCCGGCGCGATCGCCGGCCCGTCGGACCGCCTCACCGGCCGGGCCCCCGACCCTTGCCCGGGCTTCTCCTGCCGCTTCCCGTCCACCGGCTCGACCGGTACCGGCTCGCGTTCCTCTCCACCGTCCTCGCGCACAACTTCTCCCGCAGATCCGTCCGCTTTCTTCTCCGCCGCCCGCTCGCGGCCCGGCTCAGGCGCGGAAGACATGGCGCCTGATCGCAGCGGCGTTGGAGAAGATGCGGATTCCGAGGACGACGACGACGCCCGTGGAGAGCTGCGAGCCCACGCCCAGCTGGTCCCCGAGGAAGACGATCAGTGCCGCCACCACCACGTTCGACAGGAACGACACGATGAAGACCTTGTCGTTGAAGATCCCGTCCAGCATCGCGCGGACGCCGCCGAACACCGCGTCCAGCGCCGCCACCACCGCGATCGGCAGGTACGGCACGACGGCGTCCGGTACCTCGGGCTGGACGAAGAGTCCGACGACGACCCCGATCACGAGACCCAGTACGGCAATCACGGTCTAGCTGCTCCTGTCGCTGCGGAGGGCGACCCGGTGGTCGCGGTGGGCGGACGGCCGGTCGTGGTCTTGGCCGAGGGGCTCGGCGAGCGCTTCCCCGAGGCCTGCCCGGTCGGCTTCGCGGACGGCGAGGCGGTGCCGGACGGACTCGCGGTGCCGCCCGTCGACGGTGAGGCCGATCCGGAGGGCCCCGCGGACGGCGACGCCTCCCCGGAGGCAGGCGGACTCGCGGTGGGCGAGGGCTCGGGGAGCGCAGGTTGGGCGGTCCGCAGGGTGACCCCCACGGCTGCGGGCAGGGTCAGGCTCTTCTGCGCGGAGATGGTCGACTTGATGCCGTACTTCTCCTGCAACAGCCGCAGGTACTGGCCCGCCATCGCGTTCTCGAAGGCGCCCACCAGCTTGGGCCCGTTCCCCAGCGCCTGCACGGTGTACGGCGGGACCAGGGGCCGGTTGTCCACCAGTACGGCCTCACCGGCCGCGCGGATCGCGGAGAGCGCGGTGAGCCGCTGCCCGTTGATCGCGACGGCCTCCGCGCCGGAGGACCAGAGCCCGTTCACCACCAGTTGCAGGTCACGGTCCCGCAGCCGTCCGCTGTTCGAGAAGCCCTGCCCGCTCCGCGGGTCGACGTTGCCGCCGGCGCCCGTACCGGTCGCGTCCTCCAGCACCAGCTTGACGCCTGGCCCGGTCACCTCGGCCAGGCCGACCGCGCCGGCCAGGACGGCCGGGTCGACCTCCCCCGGAGCGAGTGCCTGCTGCTGGGTGCTGTCGACCCTGCGCCGGAGTTCCTGGACCTGCTTCTGGAGCTGGTCCGCCGACCCGTTGGAGTCGTTGATCCGGTGGATCAGGGCGTCGCGCTCCTTGGCGAGCGTCGGCTCGGCCTCGTGCGCGTTCACAGCCCCGACCGTGAGGACCGCGCCCACCAGGGCCAGCCCGGCCCCCAGCGTGAGAAGCCCCCGCGCCGTACCGGGTATCCGGTACGGACCGTCGCCACCCCGTGCCGCAGCCGCCTCGGCGTACCCCTCGTCGAGGCTGTGGTCCATCACATTGGTCAGCAGGGACATCGAGGCATCCGGACGGTTGTACCGTCCACTGCTGGCACTCGGCGTCGGCGTCGCTGACATGCGGACCATCGTCCCACGACCGACGAGGGCCCCGTACACAACCCCTGACCTGCATACATACCAAAACGGACCGACCGCCACCAACCACCCGAAACGGACAGCGGGGCGGTGCGGCACCAGCCGCCCGCCCCGCCGCCGACCCGTCACCGGGCTCCGGCCGTCACCTCCCGGCGCCGTCGACCACCGCCGCCCATTCGTCCAGCAGCGCCTCGGTCGCCTCGTCGTCCGGGCCCTCGGCCCACAGGTGGGTGACCGCCTCGGCCGGGTCCGGCAGCACCAGCGTCCACCGCCCGTCCGCCTCGACGACCCGGACACCGTCCGTGGTGTCCAGCTGCCGGCTGCCGGCCGCCTCCACCACCGAACGCATGACCATGCCCTTCGCCGCCCACGGCGTCGCGATGTCCCGGCGGCGGATGTGCGCCTGCGGGATCCGCGCGTCGATCTGGCTCAGCGTGAGCTGCGTCCGGGCGACCAGCCCGACCAGCCGGACGAACGCCGCGGCGCCGTCCAGCACACCGCTGAACTCCGGCACGACGAAGCCGCCGCGCCCGTCCCCGCCGAACACCGTGCCCTCGGCGGCTGCCGCCTTCGCCAGGTCGTCCGGCGTGGTCGTGGTCCAGGTGACCTGCGTGCCGTGGTACGCCGCGACCTGCTCGGCGATCCGCGTCGTGGTCACCGGCAGCGCCACCTGACCGCTCCGCCGCTCGGCCGCGACCAGGTCCAGCAGGACCAGCAGCGCCCGGTCGTCGTCGATGACCCGGCCCAGCTCGTCCACGAAGGCCACTCGCTCGCCCACCGGGTCGAAGCGGACCCCGAAGGCCGCCCGGGACGACGCCACCAGCTCGCCCAGCCGGGCGAGCCCGGCGCGCCGCTCCTCGGCGTCCTCGGTGGGCCGGGACTCGTCCAGCCCGCTGGAGACACTGAGCGCCTCGACCCCGAGCCGACCGAGGATGCTCGGCAGGACGAGCCCGGCGCTGCCGTGCGCGGTGTCCACGACGACCTTCAGACCGGCCTCGCGCACCCCGGTGGTGTCGACGGCCCGCAGCAGGTTGCCCGCGTAGGAGTCGAAGACGCTGGACGGGAAGGTGAGGTCCCCGATCTCGCCGGGGAAGGCCCGGCGGTACTCCTGGCGCGCGTAGACCCGGTCGAGCTTGCGCTGCCCGGCCTGCGAGAGGTCGGCCCCGCGCTCGTCGAAGAAGAGGATGTCCAGCGAGTCCGGCACCCCGGGCGTGGTCCGCAGGAAGATCCCGCCGGCACTGCCCCGGGCCGTGTGCTGCCGGGCCACCGGCATCGGCACGTTCTCCAGGTCGCGGACGTCGATCGCACTGGTCTGCAACCCGGAGATCATCGCCCGCTTCAGGGCGCGCGCACCTCGCGAGTGGTCACGCGCGATGGTGACGGTCGCGCCCTTCTTCAGCGTCGTCGCGTACGCGCCGGCGAGCCGTACGGCCAGCTCGGGGGTGATCTCGACGTTCAGGATCCCGGAGACACCCCGCAGCCCGAACAGGTGCTCCTGCCCGCGGGACTCCCAGATCACCGAGGTGTTGACGACCGCGCCGGCCTCGATGGTCTTGAACGGGTAGACCCGGACGTTGGCCGCGATGATCGACTCCTCGCCGATCAGGCACTCGTCCCCGATCACCGCGCCGTCCTCGATCCGCGCGGCCCGCATGACATCGGTGTTCTTGCCGACCACGCAGCCCCGCAGATTGCTCTGCGGCCCCACGTAGACGTTGTCGTGGATGACCGACCGGTGCAGGAACGCCCCGCGCTTCACGACCACGTTGCTGCCGAGCACGGTGTGTTCGCGGATCTCCACGCCGGCCTCGACCTTGGCGTAGTCCCCGATGTACAGCGGCCCGCGGAGAACCGCCTCCGGGTCGACCTCGGCGCCCTCGGCGACCCAGACCCCGGGCGAGATCTCGAACCCGTCGATCTCGACGTCGACCTTGCCCTCCAGGACGTCCGCCTGGGCCTTGCCATAGCTCTCGTGGGTGCCCACGTCCTCCCAGTAGCCCTCGGCGACGTACCCGTAGACCCGCTTGCCCTCCTTCAGCAGCTGCGGGAACACGTCACTCGACCAGTCGACGGACTCACCCGCCGCGACGTAGTCGAAGACCTCGGGTTCCATGACGTAGATACCGGTGTTCACCGTGTCCGAGAAGACCTGCCCCCAGGTCGGCTTCTCCAGGAAGCGCTCCACGCGCCCCTCGTCATCGGTGATCGTGATACCGAACTCCAGTGGATTCGGCACCCTGGTGAGACAGACGGTGACCAGTGCGTTCTTACTACGGTGAAACGCGATCAATTCAGAGAGGTCGAAGTCGGTCAGTGCGTCACCGGAGATCACCAGAAAGGAGTCGTCCTTCAGGGCGTCCTCGGCGTTCTTGACACTCCCCGCAGTGCCCAGTGGCGTCTCCTCGTTGGCGTAGGTGAGATTCATGCCCAACTCTTCACCGTCACCGAAGTAGTTCTTGACCAGTGAGGCCAGGAACTGGACGGTCACGACGGTGTCGGAGAGGCCGTGCCGCTTCAGCAGCCGCAGCACGTGCTCCATGATCGGCCTGTTGACCACGGGAAGCAGCGGCTTCGGCATGCTGGAGGTCATCGGGCGGAGTCGGGTGCCTTCGCCCCCCGCCATTACAACGGCTTTCATTACGGGTGCGTCCTCCTTCGCGGTGTGGACCCTGCAGGTCCATCAAACCGTTCCAGAGGGGGTCTACCCGGAAGATATCGTCCGACGCACCGTGTCGCCGTGGGACTTCTCTCAGATCCCGTCTCGGGATCGCGTCTCAGACAGTGGACGCGGAGGAGGCCGAGCTGCCCCGGATGATCTGGCGCGCCTGGACGGCGTAGAGAATGCCGGCCCACCAGTACAGGGCGGTCCCCCACCAGATGAAGGCCCAGCTCACGATCTCGGCCGGCCGGGCGATCCAGCTGTCCCCGGCGCCGAGCAGCAGAAGCGGAAACGCGTACATCAGATTGAAGGTCGCGGCTTTCCCCAGGAAACTCACCTGCAACGGCCCGTAGCCGTGCCGGTTGAGAAGGGGAAGGAGCGCGGCGATAAACAGCTCACGCGCAATCAGGATCGCCGTCAGCCACCACGGCAGGATCTCACGCCAGGTCAGGCCGAGGAGCGTGGAGAGCACATAGAGCCGGTCCGCCAGCGGATCCAGCAGCTGCCCCACGCGGCTGATCTGCCCCCACCGGCGGGCGAGTTTCCCGTCCAGGTAATCACTGATACCGCTGAGCATCAGAATCAGCAATGCCCAGCCGTCGTTGTTCGGCCCGTCGAACACCGGCCAGAGGATCAGCCAGAGAAAGAGCGGAACACCGACCAGCCGGCCCATGCTCAGCAGGTTGGGGATGGTGAGGACGCGATCGGTCTGGACTCGCGTCTCCTGGACCTCCACCCGGGGGCCTCCTGTCATGTGTGGCAACTTCGCACGTTGACCTTACAACAGAAAAGCCCCCGCCCGGTTCCCCGGCGGGGGCTTCTCCATAAGAATTGTTCGGCGGCGTCCTACTCTCCCACAGGGTCCCCCCTGCAGTACCATCGGCGCTGTGAGGCTTAGCTTCCGGGTTCGGAATGTAACCGGGCGTTTCCCTCACGCTATGACCACCGAAACACTATGAAACTGTCAACCGCACCCACACCGTGACCAGACGTGTGGGGGTCGTTGTTTCAGAACAACACAGTGGACGCGAGCAACTGAGGACAAGCCCTCGGCCTATTAGTACCGGTCAACTCCACCCCTCACAGGGCTTCCATATCCGGCCTATCAACCC
>NZ_JAQYWW010000568.1:0-300 GCF_036322525.1 Streptomyces sp. BE20
AGTGGCTGTGAGCTCTGGTGTTTTTTTTTTTTACTATGAAAAATGAAATCCTACAAACCCCCACTTTTTTTTTGTTTGTTTTGGTGGGATCTTTTATTATTGACGTGGTGCGGGGGGGGGGGGGGGCGGGGGGGGGGGGGGGGGGGGCGCGGGGGGGCGGGGTGGGGGGGGGGGGGGGGGGGGTGTGGTGGGGGGGGAGGGGGCGGGTAGCCGCGGGCGGGCACCAACCCCGGCAAAGGGCCGGGGGGGGCGGGCGCGGCGGGGGCGGGGGGGCGAGGAGGTTAATTGGGGGGGCGGCCG
>NZ_JAQYWW010000569.1:0-405 GCF_036322525.1 Streptomyces sp. BE20
GGAGTAAGTTGTTGTGGATTTCGGTTCGTGAGCGTTTGTCGTAGATGTCGTCGGATGGGGACATGATGGGGTAGCGTGACTTAGAGTAGCTGCCGATGGCGCCGGGCAGTCCTGGAGTTTGGTCGGGGAATGCGGGTCGTTCTTGGGGGGGTAGCCCAACCCGCCGGATGGGCGGCGGGGGCTTGTAGGGGGGTGAGTCGGGTGTGAGCGGAGCACGTCCCCCTCTATCCCCTGGTGCAGTACCCGCGAGGCCGGGCGCACCCCCCCGCACCATCATGTTCTCCCAGGCCGCCGCGGCCGTTGCGGGGGAGTTCGCGGGCGTTTCGGTGGTGGCCCGCCACGAGATCGACTTCAAGCGCCCGGTGGTCCAGCGGCCCGTGCGGGTGACGGTCGAGACCTGGGTCA
>NZ_JAQYWW010000570.1:0-438 GCF_036322525.1 Streptomyces sp. BE20
CCCCCCCAGCCCGCACCCCCCCCACCACCCCCACAGGCGCGTGTCCAAGGACCGCCAGGCTGACGAGATTACTCAAGGTGACTTGAGTACAGTCGTGTGCTATTCCTATCTCCTCGGCGACGTCGTCCAGCTGGAGCTGGACGAGACCCTCAGATCGGTAGAGCGTCGTGTAGTGAAAGAGAGTGCAATGCAGTGTAGATCTCGCTGGTCGCCGTATCAATAAAAATCGGCGGGGGGCGGGGGGGCGTGGGGGGGGGGGGGGGGGTGGGGGGGGGTTGCGGTGGCGTGGGGCGTGGGCGCGGGGGGGGAGCCAGCGGGTCCCCAAAAACCCCCCCCCAAAACAAAAAAACAAACAAAAAAAAAAAAACACAAAACACAAAAACACAAAACACAACAAACAAAAAACCCCACAAAAAAACACACCACCACAAACACAAC
>NZ_JAQYWW010000571.1:0-324 GCF_036322525.1 Streptomyces sp. BE20
TCGGGTGGTTGTGGTGGGGGTGCTGGCCGGTGGTGGGTTGGTCGATGAGTTTGGTGGTGTGGTTGTGCGTGGTGCGGTGGTGGGGCGCTGCGGGCGCCGCGGGGGCGCGGGCGGCGGCGCGGGGGGCGTGGCGGTGGGGGGGCGGTGCTTGGGGGGGCGGGTTGCGACCCGCTCGGCCCGGCCCCCCAGCACCGCCAGCACCACCACCCCAACCAGTTAGATAAGTCCCACCGCCCCGATGGCCCCCACCGCCACCGCTACAACAACCCCAACCAGGAGGCACCCCACCGCACCCAAGTGCACCCCACCCCCAAACACCACAAA
>NZ_JAQYWW010000572.1:0-1067 GCF_036322525.1 Streptomyces sp. BE20
CGGAGTACCGCGGTGTCGACCGCGAGCGCAGCGACCAGCGGCCGTCCACCGGAAAGCGCCGCGTCGAAGGCCGCGAGCCCCTGCTCGGCGGTCAGCGGCAGGACACCACCACGCCGCATCCGCTCCCGGTCCGCGTCGGTGAGCGTCTCACCCATCCCCGCGTCCCACAGACCCCACGCCAGCGACGTCGCCGGCACACCCCGCGACCGCAGCTCCGACGCGTACGCGTCCAGGAACGTGTTCGCGGCAGCGTAGTTGGCCTGGCCCGCATTGCCGAACAGACCCGCCACCGAGGAGTACAGGACGAACGCGCTGAGCGTCCGGCCCTCCGTCGCGGCGGCAAGGTTACGCGCCGCGTCGACCTTCGCCCGGAACACCACGTCCAGGCGCTCCGGGGTCAGGGACTCCACCATCCCGTCGTCCAACACACCGGCCGCGTGAACCACCGCCGACACCGGCACGTCCCGCAACACCTCGGCCACCGCCCCGGCATCCGCCACGTCACAGGCCACCGCCCGCACCGTCGCCGAAGCGAGCTCCTCGACCAGCCCGGCATCCCCACCGGAACGGGACAGCAACAGCAGATCACGAACCCCGTGCGCCTCGACCAGATGCCGGGCCACCAGACCACCGAGCGTGCCGGTCGCACCCGTCACCACCACCGTGCCGTCACCGAACCCCACCGGAGCGGACGCGGAACCCGACAGGCGCACCAGACGCGGCACAGTGACCACACCCTCGCGCACCAGCGCCTGCGGCAGCGGATAGAACACGTCCTCGGCCGCGTCCACCAGATGGAGCCGGTCCGGGTGCTCGGCCTGCGCCGACCGCACCAGACCCCACAACGCGGCACCGTCCGCGTCACTGATCTCCGCGCCCGCCGCACCCAACGTCCGTACCACCAGACGCGAATCCGACCACCCGGCATCCGACAGCCACGCCTGAAGCAGCACCAACAGCGCGGCAGCCCGATCCCCGGCCGCACCCGCCCCCGTCGCATCCACCAACAGCACCGGCACCGGCACCGGCAGCTCGTCACCGAGACGCATCACCGCACCCGGCACCTC
>NZ_JAQYWW010000573.1:0-702 GCF_036322525.1 Streptomyces sp. BE20
CGGACGTGCCGAGGAATCCGGCCCGGTCGGGGCGGGCAGGCCGGTCGATCCAGTGGCGGCTGACGAGGAAGGGCGGAGCCTGGCGCACGGCGGCGGCGCAGGCCCGCAGCTCGTGGTCGTCGAGCAGGGGGGACCGCTCCATCAGGGTCCGCAGGCCCGCGGGGTCGGTGGCGAGGACGACGGCGTCGAAGGCCTCGGCGCCGTCGTCGAGGTCGAGGTCGAAGCCGCCGTCGGGACGCGGCGCGACGGCGCGGACGGCGGTGGCGGTGTGCATTCGGCCGCGGTGGCCTGGGCCGTGAGTCGAGGACCCAGCGGGTGCGCAGGGTGCGGGTGGCGGCGCCGGTGTTCACGGGGACGAGATCCGAGCAGTGCAGGCTGCGGCGCCAGGTGACTGGCAAGGGGTCCAGCAGATCGTCAGTCCGGTCGGGGCTGGAGCCGCATTCGCTCTCCAGGCCGGCCGCGCGGGTGTCGGTCAGGCTGCGGTGCTCCGGCGGCTCGGCAACGCCGCACTGGCCAGGGGGCGCGTTATCGGCCGGGACCGTCGCCGGCCTGCCGGGCGACTTCCGGGAGCGCGAAGTGCGGATTCTCGATGATCCCGATGACTGATCCGCTCGGATCGGTCACCGATGCGGCGCGGATGGATCCGCCGACGTCGCGCACCCCTTCCTTGACGGTTGCTCCCGCGGTGACGAGTTGCTGCAG
>NZ_JAQYWW010000574.1:0-203 GCF_036322525.1 Streptomyces sp. BE20
GTGCAGCCAGTACGTCAGCGTCGCCCGGCAGCCCGCCGGGACGGCGACCGTCTGCGCGACGGTGTCCGTGTGGCCGGACCCGTAGCCGTCCAGCCAGGCCTTCCAGGAGCCGCCGTGGCTCGCCTGGCCCCGGTCGGTGTCGACCGTGCCGGGTGTCGCCGTCCAGGGCTGCGCCGCGCCGCTCTCGAAGCCGGCGTTGCCGA
>NZ_JAQYWW010000575.1:0-13258 GCF_036322525.1 Streptomyces sp. BE20
CCTGCACCCTGCCGGTCTGCGCCAGCGCCTCGTCGACCATCTCGAACGGGACGATCCGGGTCAACTCACCGAGATGGCCGGGCGCGAACGCCCCCGCGGCAACCACAACCTCACGAGAGATGACAGACTGGGCACCCAACAAAGCTCCTACCGAACAGTGATCTTGGTCGACACGGTTCTAGCAGGAGCTCCGTCCCATTTCAGGCGACTTGACGCGGCCACCCACGGCTCTATCTACACGGCATTGCATCTAGTCCGGGCGAGTGAAGGCCGTCGGCGCACAGTAAAGTCCGGACACGAACGAACCGATTGTCCCAGTAGGCCCGCCGGATTGGGTTGCGGTCCCGGGCGGTGTGATCGAGCCGGGCTGCGCGGTATCGCACCGGGACCACCCCGTCCGCCGCGACTGGGGTGCGCTTCGCCAGGCCGGCGCGCTGCCCGCGTGGGATTCCCGGGATGTGCATGCCCGGGCCGGCGGCACGGACAGCCGTGCCGTGCCCGCCCCATGGCGAGCCCGTCTGGAAACAGCCGGGCCCCTCTTGGGACGTTGCCCCATCTCACCGTGCAGCACCTCACCCGACCTGCCGACAAGGAGCAGTCATGACCGAGATCAATCAGTCCCAGTCGAGCCGAGAGGCCGCGGAGATCGCCCTGTGGGCGACGCCCTCCCCCAGTCCGGACGTCTCCACGATCCCCGAACTCGTGACGCTCGGCGCCGCGAGCAACGACCAGGAAGTGGGCAACAAGGCGGTGGGAGACGGCAGCGCGCTGCCCGACCTGGGGCCCCTGTCGAGCTTCGACTCGTGGGAGACCGTCGCCTGCACCATCTGGAACAAGGTCGATGAACTCAGCGGCTTCAACCCGAAGAGCACGGACTTCGACCCGATCGCGTGGAGCGGCTTCCTCGAGAAGCTCTCCACGACTCCGCTCCTCCTGGGCTTCAGTAGCACCAATCGTACAGCGTCCATCTCCCCGCTCTCCCTGGAGAAGGCCGTCGAGACGGTGTCGGACCTGATCAAGAACATCATGACGCCGGCGAACTTCGAAGACGTCGTAACGACGATCAAGAAGGTCGCCCATCTGGCGGTCCAGAACCCCGGGAAGCCGACGAAGGACAGCAACATGCAGGTCGGGATCCTGTCGCACCATGCCGGCAAGCTCTACCTCGCAGTCATCCGGACCACGGTGGAGATGGAGTACAAGAAGGAAAAGAAGGGGTACGAGCCGCTGGCGCAGACCTTCTCGGTCTACCGCGGCTACGGCGAGCTCGACTTCGAGAAGTGCAAGCGCAGCGCCGGCACGCTGCTCGAGTGGAACCGCCAGGACGTGAAGGACTGGGAAGGCGGGGCGGCCGTCTTCCCGGTGCCGCCCAACGGGAGCCCCGCCTGGGGCAAGTAAGGAACTGGGCCGCGACCGCCTCGACGGGGCGGCCGCACCCGGACTCCGACTGGTCTGGGCAGGTGAAGACCGTCGACACACACTAAAGTCTGGGTACGAATCAACCGATGATTCGAGTGGATCCCGTCGTGTTGTCGGGTCATCGGATCAGAGGTGGTCCCGGTCGGAATGACCGAACCAGGCTGCGCGACATCGCAGCAGGACCTCTCTGCCCGGCGACCGGGGCGCGCTCAACCTCGGCACACGCATGCGCCACGCCGTCGGCACCCTGTTCACGCGGGATCTCGCAGACGCGAATGTCCGGGTCGGTGGCGCGGAAAGCTGTGTCGTGCCGTCTGATGACACCTCCGCCTGGGCCATCCGGGCCTCTGTTGGGACGTTGTCCCATCTCGCTGTGCAGCAATTCACCCGACCTGCAGACAAGGAGCAGTCATGACCGAGATCAGTCAGTCCCAGTTGCGCCGAGAGGCCGTGGAGATCGCCCTGTGGGCGACGCCCTCCCCCCGACCGGACATCTCCAAGATCCCCGAGCTCGCGCCGCGCGACGACACGAGCATCGACCAGGCCGTGGGCAACAACGCGGCAGGAGACGGCACCGTGCTGCCCGACCTGGGGCCCCTGTCGAGCTTCGGCTCGTGGGAGTCCGTCGCCAGCACCATCGTGCACAAGGCCGAGAGCCTCAGCGGCTTCAACCCGGGGGCCACCGATTTCGACATCGTCATCTGGAACGAGTACCTCAGGAAGTTCTCCACGATGCCGTTCCTCCTGGGCTTCAATACCACCAATCGCACAGCGTCCATCTCCTCGCTCTCCCTGGACAAGGGCGTCGACGCGGTGGAGGACCTGATCAAGAACATCATGACGCCGGCGAACTTCGAAGGCGTAGTGACGGCCATCAAGAAGATCGCCCAGCTGGCGCTCGAAAACAAGGGGAAGACGCAGAAGGAGAGCAACCAGCAGGCCGGGGTCCTGTCGCGCCATGAAAAGAGGCTCTACCTCGGAGCCGTCCGTACCGCAGTGGAGATGGAGTACAAGTCGGGCAAGGGGTACGAGCAGCTGACGCAGACCCTCACGGTCTACCGCGGCTACGGCGAGCTCGACTTCGACAAGTGCAAGCGCAGCGCCAACACACTGCTCGAGTGGGACCGCAGGAACGTGGACGAATGGGTGGACGATACGGCCAGTGCCCCGAAGAAGCCCAACGAGAGTCCCGCCTGGAACAAGTAAGCCGGTCCGAGGCCCTCCCGCCAACCCGCCGACTCCCGGGGCAGGTCCCATTGTTCTCCGAGTTCTCCGACGAAGCGCTGCCTCCCGAGGGAGCGACGGCCTCGACCTTCACTCACGTCCTCGCCGAGAACCTCGGCCACTCGGACGGTGGCTACACGTTCATCCAAGAGGACGGGCGCGAGCACTTCGTGAGCTGGTCCGAGCTGTCGCGGGAGGCTCTGCGCCGGGGGCGCCAACTGCGCGGGAGCGGCTGGCGCAAGGGAGAACGCATCGCGCTCGTCGTCCCCGAGCAGCAGGAGTTCGTCCTCACCTTCCTGGGCGCGGTCTCGGTGGGCGTCATCCCGGTGCCCATGTATCCACCCACGGGCCTCGGCACGTTCGAGGCGTACCGCGAGGACGCCACCGGCATCCTCCGCGCGGCGGGAGCCCGCGCGCTCTTGATGCCCCGGAGCCTGGCGGATCTTCTGGACCCGCTCCTCCGGGACGTCGAGGGCGTGCGGGGCCTCGTCGCAGAGGAGCTCTTCGCCGAGACGCTGGTGGGGAGCGTGCCCCAGCCCGAGGCGGTGGTCCCCGAGACGATCCTCCCCGAGGACGTGATGTTCTTGCAGTTCACCTCGGGGAGCACGGGGGCCCCCAAGGGAGTGCGGGTCACGCACGCCTGCGTGCTCGCCAACTGCGCGGCCATCGTCGACGCCCTTCGCCTCGACCGCGGGCGAGACCGGGGCGTGAGCTGGTTGCCCCTGTACCACGACATGGGGCTGGTCGGTTTCGTGCTGGCGTCGCTGATCGCGCGCTGCCCGGTGACCTTCCTTCCGACGCTGCGATTCGCGCTCTCACCGAGGCGCTGGCTGGACACGGTAAGCCGCCACCGCGCGACCGTGACCTTCGCGCCCAACTTCGGCCTGGAGCTGGCCGTCAAGCACACCCCGGTGGAGGAGCTCCAGCGGCTCGACCTGTCCTGCTTGCGGGTCGTGGGCTGCGGCGCCGAACCCAACCACCCGGAGACGCTGCGCTCCTTCGAGGCCTACTTCGCGGCGGCGGGGTTGCGACCGGGGTCAGTGGTGCCGTGTTACGGCATGGCGGAGGCGACGCTCGCGATCTCGTTCAGCGAGATCGGAGTTCCGTTCGCCCCGGATGTCATCCAGAAGGAGCCCTACCACGCGAGCGGCCTCGCGCGGCCCGTCTCACAGGCGGATGCCCCCGGGGCACAGCTGACGTTCGTACCCTGCGGACGCCCCGTCGAGGGGCACCGGATCCTCATCGTGGACGACGAGGGGAGTCCGCTCCCGGAGCGGCACATCGGCGAAGTGGTCTTCCAGGGGCCGAGCGTGGCCGCGGGCTACCACGGTGACGCGCAGGCGACCCGGCGGAGCTTCACGGCTCACGGCCTGCGGACGGGCGACTGCGGATACCTGGCGGAAGGCGTCCTCTACGTGACGAGCCGCAAGAAGGACCTGCTGATCATCAACGGGCGCAATCACGACCCCCAGACGGTGGAGTGGGCCGCGGCCGAGGTCCCCGGCCTGCGCAAGGGCAAGATCGTGGCCTTCACCCGGCCGGGCCGGGCCACCGAGGAGGTGGTGATCGTCGCCGAGCTCCGCGGGGAGGACGCCGCCACGGTGGCCCGGCGGGTCCGCGCCCACATCCAGACGGAGCTGTCCCTGCCCGTGGCGGAGGTCCTCCTGCTGCGGCCGGGGAAGCTGCCCAAGACCTCCAGCGGCAAGGTGAGGCGGAGCGAGGCACGCCGGCACTATCTCGCGGGCCGGTGGAGCGCTCTCCCGCACGAGCTGAACACCACCCGTACATCCTCAACGAGGAGCACCCATGAACACCCGTCTGACTCCCCAGGAACAAGAGCAGCTGCACTCCCTGATCCGCGAGAAGTTGGAGCTCAGCGACACGGAGTGTCCCGAGGAGATCAAGAGCACCACCAGGGTGAGAGAGCTGCCAGGGGTTGACTCCATGAAGATCCTGCGCCTGCTGGGCGCGGTCGAGCTGGACTTCCGGGTCAACCTGGGCTTCAAGGCCATCCCCCAGGCGGAGACGGTGCGGGACATCGAGCGGTTGATCTGCGAGTCGCGCGAGCAGTACGCCGCGCGCGCGTTCTGAGAGCCGGAGGGCGGCCGTGAGCACTTCGAAGCGCACGCGATTGCAGCGGGAACCCTTGGAGCTCGCCGTGTGGGTGAAGGGCCCGCCGGAGCTCGAACGGCCGGGCCCCGGCGGCGACGGCCTCTACGACGGCCGCCGGGACGCACGGGATACAGGGGTGGGCAACGCCTACGGCAGGGATGACAGCGGGCTGCCCGAACTGGGGCCGCTGGAGCCCTTCGCCTCCTGGCAGTCCGTGGCCGCCACCATCATGCGGCAGATCGAGCGCTCCGCCGGGTTCGACCCGTCATCCACGGCATTCGATGCCGTGGGGTGGGCCAATTACTCGTACCAGTTCGAAACGTTGCCGCTCCTCCAGTACGTCGTGCACGAGGGCCGCCATGCGTCCATCTCGTCCCTCTCCCTGGCGCCCGTCATCTCGACGGTGACCGGGATGATCGGAGATCTGGTGCCGCCGGACACGCTCGCCGGCATCATCAACTCCATCAAGAAGATCGCCGAGTTGGCGGTCATGAACAGGGGAGCACAGCAAAAGGACAACCATGCGCAGCAGGGGGTCCTGACCGTGAAGGACGGAGATCTGCGCCTCGGGCTGCTCCGGACCACGGTGCAGATGAAGTACGAGAAAGGCAAGGGGTACGAGCAGCTCAACCAGCAGATCAACATCGAGTGCCGCTATGGGCCCCTCGACTACGACAGGTGCATCCAGGAGGCCGGGACGCTGCTGGCATGGGACAGGACAGACGTGGATGAGTGGCTGGATCGCGCATCCAGCTGGGACTATCAGCCCAACACCAGCCCCGCCTGGAACAACTGAGCCAGAGCTCTGTCCGCGCCCGCTCTGACGCCGCTCCCGAATCGCGGGGCGCCGACCTGGACGCCCTCCGTGACCTCGCCGCAGCCCAGGGCTTCATCCTCCCAGCGCCGACGGCAGCACGTCCCGGCCGCCGAAACAGCCAGGTCCACCGGGGACGACTCCAGCCCGCCGTGACCGCGGGTGCCGCCGGCCCTCCGTACGCTTCCCGCGCCCGTGCCTCAAAGGCTCCTTAAGCGGCCCCTAACCGAGCTGGTCAACCCCCGGCAGGGCCGTCGACAGCGGCTAGCGTGAGCGGCACCCTCACCTGCCGGCTCCCTCCGAAGGGGTTCCCCCACCATGCCCGTGCGCAACCGCCGTCTCTCCACAGCAGCCCTCGTCCTCGCCACCGCCGGACTGACCGGTGTCCTCGGAGGCGGCACCGCCGCCGCGCACGGCTCGATGCAAAACCCGCTCAGCCGGGTCGAGGGCTGCTTCCTGGAAGGTGCCGAGAACCCGAAGTCGGCCGCCTGCAAGGCCGCCGTCGCGACCGGCGGCAAGGCCGCGCTGTACGACTGGATGAGCCTGCGGATCGGCGACGCGGCAGGCCGTCACCGTCAGCTGATCGCGGACGGCAAGCTGTGCAGCGCCGGCGACCCGGTCTACCAGGGCCTGGACCTGCCGCGCACCGACTGGCCCGCCACCAACCTGGTGTCCGGCACCGACTTCACCTTCCGCTACCGGGCCACCGCCCCGCACAAGGGCACCTTCCAGCTCTTCCTCACCAACGCGGGCTACGACCCGGCGAAGCCGCTGGCCTGGTCGAACCTGGAGGCGCAGCCCTTCCTCACGGTCACCGACCCCAAGCTGGTCGACGGCTCGTACATCCTGCCCGGCACGATCCCCGCCGGCCGCAGCGGCCGGCAGCTGATCTACGCGATCTGGCAGCGCTCGGACAGCCCGGAGGCGTTCTACTCCTGCTCGGACGTGGTCTTCGACGGCAGCGGCAACGCCCCCGGCATCGCGCCGGTGCCGACCGCGAACGGCACCAGCGGCGCCGACGCCCACCAGGGCGACCACGCCCACCCGGCCACCACCGCCCCTGCCCCGAAGACCTCGGCCCCGGCCGCCACCACCGCCCCGGCGGCTCCGACCACCCCGACCCCCGCCGCCACCGCCCCGGTGTCCGCGACCACGGCCGGTTCCACTCCCACCGCGGTGGCGGCCGCTGTGCCGCCCACCACCGCCGCCGACGGGTCCGCGCCGGTCGCCGCCCCGGAGAGGCTCGCCCAGACCGGCTCCGACCGTTCGGCCGGCATCCTCGCCTCGATCGGCTCCGCCTTCCTGCTGGCCGGCGCAGTCGTCGTCGTCATCCGTTCCAAGCGTCGCCCCGGGGGTGCCCACGCCGCCCGCTGACCGCCGCAGTGCCCGGCGCGCGGCGTGGGCGCCCCGGGGGCAGCCCTCGTGATTGAGCGGGGCGTACGAGCCACGTGTCGCGTCCCTCCTCGCGTGCCCCGTTCCGCGTCGGCCTGATCGGCTACGGCCTGGTCGGCTCCGCCTTCCACGCCCGCTGATCGCCACCACCCCAGGGCTGCGGCTGGACGCGGTGGTCACCGCCGACCCCGATCGTCGTGCCCAGCCGGCCCGGGAGCACCCCGATGCCCGCGCCCTGGACAGTTTCGAGCACCGCGCCGGGGTGCTCACCCTGTTCGGCCCCGTCGAGACCGTCTACGCCGAGATCGACGTCCGCCGGGACGGCGCCGTGGTGGACGACGACGAGTCCGACCTGCTGGGCGGGCCCGTGACCGGGACGGCGGCCGTCCCGGTCACGGCTGTGCGGCGGCCGGTCAGTAGAGCCCTTCCGGGGCGGTGTTGGTCACCTGCAGCGGCCGGACGTTGGCCACGCCGTCGCTGGGCCACAGCCCCGCGCAGTCGTAGCGCAGCGCCTGGTCGCGCTCCAGGATGTTCGGCAGGAGGAGGTCCTCGTGCAGCACGGTCAGCCGCACCTGCCCCGACGCCCCGTACACCACCGGGGCCGACCAGTCCTCCCGGTCCACCACCGCCATCGTCACCTGCGGGTAGTTCGGCACGTACGGCAGCAGGTCTCCCGTCTGCCGCGCGGCCAACCCGGCCGCGTTGCCGAAGGTGTTGCCGTAACTGATGCCGCAGATACCGCCGTTGAGCGCGGCCGTGAAGTCCTGGTGGGTGTCCGGCGAGATCTGGGTCCCGCTGAGCCGGACCCCGTCGAGCGCGGCGACCAGCTCGGGGTGGCGCTGCCGGAGCGCCTGGAAGACCGCCGGCGTGGTGGTGGCGTAGTGCACCCCGCCGCGCCCGAGGACGTCGGCGATCTGTTCCAGCAGGTGGGTGGTGTACTCGCGGGCGTCGGCCAGCCGGCCGCCCCGGATCAGCCGCTTCACCCAGCGCGGGTCCATGTCGATCGCATACACCCGGCCCGCGTACAGCTCGCTCGACTCCCAGACGCCGTTGCCGATCAGGTGGGGCCCGGTCGGGGTGGCCTGCAACCAGCTCCGGCCGGGCTCGAAGCCCTCGCTGACGAAGGACCAGCGCCGCCACGCCCCGCGGTGCAGCAGCATGTCCGGGGTGTAGAACACCCGGCACGGCGCGCCGGTGGTGCCGCCGGTGTCCCACACCCGCCCGGTCAGCGGGCGCGGCACCGCGAGCGGGACGAGGTCCGCCGGGTCACCGGACCGCAGGTCCTCCAACGGGAACGGGCCGAAGGCGGTGAGCTCCTCGTAGCGGGTGATGTCCAGGGGATCGAAGTCCAGCCCGGCCGCCCGGCGCAGCCAGTACGGACTGCCGGCCTCGGGGTCGAAGTGCCGCCGCAGGATGCGGCGGGTCCACTCGTCGAGGTCGGTGTCGAGCCACCCCTCGACCAGCGCGTCGCAGGCGGCACCCGGCCGCACCGCCCCCGCTCCGGTCACCGTGGCGGCCGCCGTGGCGGTCACCGCGCGGACCGCCCCTCGGTGATCTCGATGCCGAGCTCGTAGACGGTGGTCAGCACCTGCTCGACGTGCTCGGGCCGGTCCACGTGCACCACCGGGAACGGGAACCGCAGGATGCCGTCGGGGATGGACCCGCCCATCACCAGCCCGAGCCGCACCCCCTGCTCCTTCATGCCGGTGTACACGTCGACCACGCTGATCGGGTCGGTGGCGTTGCGGTGGAAGAGGTCACGGACGTCCTCGCCGGTGACGAGGAGCTTGCGGTCCAGGCACGACGCCAGCGGCAGCCCGGGGGCCTCGAAGGACATCGCGTCGATGTACGGGGCCATGAACGTGCGGAAGTACCCGCGCAGCGGCGAGTGCGCGGCGATCGGACGGTCCGGGAGCGGGGTGACCAGGCCGGGCGGCAACCCGGCGGCGAGCGCCTCCAGAGCCTCCCGATCCCCGGAGAGCATCATGATGGCCGCGGCGCCGTCCGCCGTCGGCCCGAAATCCCCCGACAGGTGGACGCCGGGCCGGTCCCCGGTCAGCGCGGTGATCTCGGTGCCGGCCGGGACGAAGGCCAGCGCCATGCCCTGGACAGGCGCGTCGGCGGGCGGCGGGGTGACGGCGCGGGAGTGCGCCAGCATCTCGATCAGCGCGCGCCGCTCCAGTGCCCCGGACAGCGCGCTCGCCGTCATCGCGCCCAGGCTCAGGCCGCCGAGCACCGCCGGGTGCAGGTCGTGCTCGGCGAGGATGTCGTGGACGGCCAGCGCCAGCGCGGCCTCCCGGATGCTGCCGACGCTCTGGCGCTCCTCGACCTCCTTGGGCAGTTCCTCGTCGAGCAGTTGGCCCGTGGTCAGCCCGCTCCATTCGGCTATGCGGGCATAGAGGTCCCGCATCACGGGATATGCCTGATACAGCTCGATGCCGTGCGGCTCGGTTCCGACACCGCCGCCGAAAAGATATCCCAGTGCCATGTGCGACTCCTTCGGGAATTCCTTGAAAATGAAAGGGGAAGGGTGTCGGCGTGGAGCGCGAGTCCCACCGGAGGGCGGCCGACCGACCGCTCAACTGCCGCTCCAGCACCGTAGCAGGGGCGGCCCGGAGAAAAAACCGGAAACAGTCGAAACCGGCTTCCGGAAGTGCCCCGGGCGCCCCGAACGAGCAGTGTCGCGGTTCCCGCTATTGAAATGATATTTGCGGCTGGCAGCATATGCCCCGAGCATTCAGCAATTCCCGTTCCGGTCGGCTCCCTCATCGGATCCCGGTCGAAATCGCCGGGGCGGGAATGCGGAGGAGGCGGTCCGGGCTACCGGTGCGCCGCCGCCGGCCGGCCCCTCGGAGGGGGAGACACCGCCGGGTCGCTCCCGTGCGCCAGGGAAGTTCCGGGCGCTCGTCACGTCGGCCGTCCGTAGGGCCGACAGCCCTCCGGGGCCCGGTGGCCGCCCCGGGACCTCCGCTCCCGGCAGGGCCCCTCCCGGGCTCCGCACGGAACCAGCTCGTACCGCTCCGCCGGGTGAACTCCCCGGCGGAGCGCCCACGTCCGACCGTCCGGCCCGTCGCGAAGGAGTGCAGCACGATGACTCACGGATCCGACACCGGTGTGCCCTTCCTGTATCCACTGTCCGGTGACACCGCGGGCCAACTGGCCGCCCGGGCAGGGCTGCTGCACGGCACACTGGCCGGCCGGCCGGAGCTCGGCGCCGCCGACGTGGCGGCCACCCTCGCCGGCCGGCCGGCCACCGGGCGGCACCGGGCCGCGCTCGCGGCGACCGACCGGGACGGCCTGCTGGCGCAACTCACCGCGCTGGCCGCGGGAACGGCGGGCACAGCTGGGACGGGGCCGGCCGGACCGGGCGCGGACGGAGCACCGGTGTCGCTGACCGGGACCGCCGGGGACGGCACCGTGGCCTTCGTCTTCCCCGGCCAGGGGTCCCAGTGGCCCGGCATGGCCGTGGAACTGCTGGACCTGGCACCGGCCTTCGCAGCCCGGCTCGACGACTGCGCGCAGGCGCTGGAGCCGTTCACCGGCTGGGCGGTGCAGGACGTGCTGCGCGGCACGGCGGGCGCACCCGCGCTGGAGGGCGCCGCGGTGGTGCAGCCGGCCCTGTTCGCCGTGACGCTCGCGCTGGTCGCGCTCTGGGAGAGCCACGGGGTGCGGCCCGCCGCCGTGCTGGGGCACAGCATGGGCGAGATCAGCTCCGCCGTGGTCAGTGGAGCACTCGACCTGGAGGACGCGGCCCGGGTGGTCGCGCACTGGAGCCGCTTGCAGGCCACGCTGACCGGACGCGGCGAGATGGTCTCCGTGATGGCCCCCGCCGACCGGGTCCGCCCGCTGCTGGAGCGCTGGCGCGGACGGCTGGCGGTGGCCGCGATCAACGGCCCCGGCTCGGTGGTCGTCTCGGGTGACGCCGACGCCGCCGCCGACCTCGTCGCCCGCTCCGGCGAACTCGGCCTGCACGCGCGGCTGGTCGCGGTCGGGCTGGCCGCGCACTCCGCGCACATCGACTCGATCCTGCCCGAGCTGCGCGCCGCGCTCGCCCCGCTGCGGCCCCGGCCCGCACGGCTGCCGTTCTACTCGGGCCTGACCGGCGGGCGGCTGGCCGACCCGGTGCTGGACGCCGACCACTGGTGCCGCAACCTGCGCGGCACCGTGCGGTTCGCGGAGGCCGCCACGGCGCTGCTGGCCGACGGCCACCGGTTGCTGCTGGAGGTCAGCCCGCACCCGGTGCTGACCTCGGCGCTCCAGGAGACCGCCCTCGCCGCCGGTCTGGACGCCCGGGTGCGCGGCTCGCTGCGGCGCGGCCAGGGCGGGCCGCTGCGGGTGCGGACGGCCCTCGGTGAACTGTTCGTGGACGGGTACGCCCCGGACCTCGCCGCGCTCGCGGCCGAGGCGGGCGGGCGGGCCGTCGAGCCGTGCTGGGAGGCCGACGAGGCGTGGCGGTCCGCCGGCCCGGCGGCCGACGGGCAGCCGGAACCGGCCGCGGACGGTGGCGACGGCTCCGTCGGGCTGGCGCGCCGGCTCGCCGGGCTGGCCGAGGACCGGCAGCGCGCGCTGCTGCTCGACCTGGTCGGCGGGGCGGTCAACGAGGCGCTGGGGCGCGGCGGGCCGGTGCCCGCCGACCACAGCTTCGTGGAGCTCGGGCTCGACTCGGTCAGCGCGCTGGCCACCCGCAACCGGATCGGCGCGGTGACGGGGCTGAACCTCCCCGCCACCCTGGTCTTCGACCGGCCGACCCCGCGCGCGGTCGCGGAGTTCCTGCGGGCCGAGCTGACCGGGTCCGGGCCCGCCGACGACGCCTGGTCGGCGGCTGCGCCCGTACCCGCCGACCGGGACGACCCGGTGGTGATCGTCGCGATGGGCTGCCGCTACCCGGGCGGGGTGGACTCGCCCGAGCGGCTGTGGGAGCTCGTGGCGGCGGGCGGCGACGCGGTCGGGGAGTTCCCGACCGGACGCGGCTGGGACCTCGCCGCCGGCTACGCGGCCGAGGGCCGCGAGCCGGGCCGCTACTACCAGCGCGAGGCCGGGTTCCTGGCCGAGGCCGACCTCTTCGACGCCGGGTTCTTCGGGATCTCGCCGCGCGAGGCGGAGGCGATGGACCCGCAGCAGCGGCTGCTCCTGGAGACGTCCTGGGAGGCGTTCGAGCGGGCCGGAATCGAGCCCGGATCGCTGCGCGGCAGCCGAACGGGGGTCTTCGTCGGCGCGATGGCGATGGACTACGGCCCGGGCCTCACCTCCGGCTCGGAGCTCTCCGGCCACCTGCTGACGGGCACCGCCGGCAGTGTGGCGTCGGGCCGCGTGGCGTACGTCTTCGGCCTGGAGGGCCCCGCCGTCACGGTGGACACCGCCTGCTCCTCCTCGCTGGTCGCCTTCCACCTGGCCGCCCGGTCCCTGCGGCACGGGGAGTGCGACCTGGCGCTGGCGGGCGGCGTGACCGTGATGAGCACGCCGGGCATGTTCATGGAGTTCAGCCGGCAGGGCGGACTCGCGCCGGACGGGCGGTGCAAGGCCTTCGCAGCCGCCGCCGACGGTTTCGGCCTGGCCGAGGGCGCAGGCGTGCTGGTGCTGGAACGCCTCTCCGACGCCCGCCGCAACGGCCACCCGGTGCTGGCGGTATTGCGCGGCTCGGCGGTCAACCAGGACGGCGCGAGCAACGGCCTGACCGCCCCCAACGGCCCCTCCCAGCAGCGGGTCATCCAGGCCGCGCTGGCAGACGCCGGCCTGACCGGCGCCGAGGTCGACGCGGTCGAGGCGCACGGCACCGGCACCACGCTCGGCGACCCCATCGAGGCCGGGGCCCTGCTCGCCACCTACGGCCGGCAGCGGCCCGCCGAACAGCCTCTGCTCCTGGGGTCGTTGAAGTCCAACATCGGACACACCCAGGCCGCGGCGGGTGTGGCCGGCGTCATGAAGATGGTGCTGGCGATGCGGCACGGCGTGCTGCCCAGGACCCTGCACGTGGACAGTCCGTCGCCGCATATCGACTGGTCGGCGGGGGCGGTGGAGCTGCTGACGCAGGCCCGTGCCTGGGAGACCGAGGACGGGCGGCCGCGCCGGGCCGGTGTCTCCTCCTTCGGCGTGAGCGGCACCAACGCCCACGTCGTCCTCGAACAGGCCCACGAGAACGAGCCTGCGGAACCGGAGCCCACGGAACCGGAGCACGACGCGGACCCGGTCGTCCCCTGGCTGCTGTCCGCCCGCTCCCCCGAAGCCCTGCGCGACCAGGCCGCACAACTACTGACCCTCGACGGGCACCCCACCGACATCGCCCACTCACTCGCCACC
>NZ_JAQYWW010000576.1:0-833 GCF_036322525.1 Streptomyces sp. BE20
CACCTACGGTCAGGACCGGGACGGCGGTGACCCGCTCTGGCTCGGGTCGGTGAAGTCCAACATCGGCCACACGCAGGCGGCGGCCGGTGTCGCCGGCATCATCAAGATGGTCCTGGCGATGCGGCACGAGACCCTGCCCGCCACCCTGCACGCGGACGAGCCGTCGACCGAGGTCAACTGGTCGGCGGGCGCCGTCGAGTTGCTGACGGAGTCGCGGCCCTGGAGCGCCGGGGACCGGCCTCGTCGGGCGGGCGTGTCGGCGTTCGGCGTCAGCGGCACCAACGCGCACGTGATCGTGGAGGAGCCCCCGGCCGTCGAGTCCGCCGCCGTCGCGGCAGTGCAACTCCCCTTGGTGCCGGTGCTGTTGTCCGGTACGGACGAGGCGGCGCTCCGTGCCCAGGCACAGCAGGTGCGACTTGTGGCCGATCGGGATCTCCACACGCTCGCCGCAGCGGCAGCCCGCCGTGCCGCGCTGGCCCATCGGGCGGTGGTGCTCGCCGGTGACACCGAGGGGTTGACGACCGGGCTGGGCGCGGTAGCTTCCGGGTCGGGTGGTCTGACGGGTGTTGCGGGTTCTGGTCGGGTGGCGTTCCTGTTCACGGGGCAGGGTGCGCAGCGAGCGTCGATGGGCCGGGGCTTGTACGAGGCGTTCCCGGTGTTCGCGGACGCCTTCGACCAGGTGGCGTTGCACCTGGATGCCCATCTGGACCGGCCGTTGGCGGAGGTGCTGGCGGACGAGGAGCTGATCCACCGGACGGGGTATGCGCAGCCGGCGTTGTTCGCCGTCGAGGTGGCGTTGCACGCGCTGCTCACCCGCTGGGGTGTGCGGGCGG
>NZ_JAQYWW010000577.1:0-300 GCF_036322525.1 Streptomyces sp. BE20
CCCCCAGGCCGGCCGACCCGACGATTTTTTTTGATACGTCTACGACGGTGATATACTCTTCATTGAAGACTCTTTGGCTATAGGAGGCTGTTGCGATGTCCACCTACTGGCGGGCCGTGTGGAGGATGCGTTGGTCGACTTCTACTGCGCGCTGGCCCTCTACCCCGAGGACTTCTGGGCGCTCGGCTCGCGCGGCCAGGCACACCGCCAGGCCGGCCGACCCGACGAAGCCATCACCGACCTCACCGCCGCCCTCACCCTCAACCCCGAGTACGCCTGGGCGTTCGCCGAACGGGGCGA
>NZ_JAQYWW010000578.1:0-24787 GCF_036322525.1 Streptomyces sp. BE20
CTCTCATCAGCGTCTCCGACGACACCTCCGGGCCCGGTGACACCACCCCCCAGGTCATCTCTTCGACAGGGGGACACAGTCATGCCGGGGCCCGGAGGCCAGCGGCCCTCTTGCAGGACCGCGAAAAACATAACGGGGGCAACCGTTCCACGGCTGCCACCCCCGTTCTGCGTCCCGGTCCGCCCGTGAGGTCGCAGCCTCCGCCAGGACCCTGCTGCGCTCCCGTGCGGACGTCGAGGCGCCGCGCTGGACGTGCGGGCCGTACTGGCGGCGCCGGAGGCGGGGTTCCGCCTGCACCCGCCGACCGACGGCGAGTTGCCGGCACTGCCCGACCCGGCGTCCGTCACCGCCCGGCGGACCGAACCGGCCGCGGCACGGTCATGTGGTCGGGGTGGTGGGTGGCGACGTCGTGGGCGGCTCGGACGAAGGCGGCGACGGCTGCGGATCGCGAGGTCTCCGGCCAGGCGACCATGACCGCGCTGGGGCTGAGGCCGGTGACCGGCCGGTATGCGATGTCCGGGCGCTGGTGCCGCTCGGTGGTGGAGCGTGACAGGAACGCCACCGCCTGCCCCAGCGCGACCACCTCCAGGAGTTGCTCGACGCTGGCCACGAGCGGCCCCTCAAGAGTGTCGTCCGGCGCCAGGCCTGGGTGGCCGTCGCCCGGTTCCGCTCCGTCGCATCCTGTGTAGTAGGCGGTGGTGGAGGGGGCGGCCCCCTTCCAGCGCGGGATCGGTTCGCCCCTGAGGTCGGCCAACCGCAGTCGCCGGCGTCCGGCCAGGCGGTGCGCGGCGGGGAGGACGGCCAGTCGCGGCTCGACCACGAGCGTCTGGGAGTCCAGCCCTTGACCGTCGAACGGGCTGCGGAGCAGCGCTACGTCGGCACGGCCGTCCCGCAGCATGGCGATCGGCTCACCGCTGCCACCGACGACGACTTCAGGCGGCGGCAGATGCGAACCCGTTCCCCGGTAGGCGGCGAGGATCTCCCGCAGCAGCCCGGCGTCGCCTCCCGGTTTGACCGCCACGACGAGCTGGGGTGTCGGCTGACCGGCCCGGCGTGCTCGCCGGGCCGCCGCGTGCACCGCGTCGACCGCGATCCGGGCCTGGTCGAGAAGCACCTGACCGGCGTTGGTCAGCCTCACCTGCCGGGTGGTGCGCTCCAGCAGGCGTACCCCGAGCCGGGACTCCATCTGAGCGATCGCCTTCGACAGCGGGGGCTGCGCCATCCCCAGGCGTTGCGCGGCCCGGCTGAAGTTCAGTTCCTCTGCGACCGCGACGAAGTACCTCAGCTCCCGCACCTCTAGCTCACTCATATCTGCGGACTATAGATCCAGAGTCTTCTGGTCTTTCCCTGCCGCCCCTGGGTGAGGGGAGGCTGGGTGCCATGACGACTTCGCAGAAGACTGCTCTGATCACCGGCGCGAACAAGGGCATCGGCAAGGAGACGGCGCGCAGGCTCGCAGCCCGCGGCATCACCGTGCTGATCGGCGCCCGCAACGCCGAGCGTGGCGAGGCTGCGGCCGAGGAGCTTCGCGCGGGCGGCGCCGACGTTCGGTTCGTTCCGCTGGACGTCACCGACGAGACCTCGGTCCAGGCCGCCGCCAAGCACATCGACGCCACGTTCGGTCGCCTCGACATCCTCGTCAACAACGCCGCGATCGCCGCCGGACCGCAGAAGCCGAGTGAAACCCCGGCCGCCACCGTCCGGCAGGTCTACGAGACCAACGTGTTCGGCGTCATCGCGGTGACCCACGCCATGCTCCCCCTGCTCCGCCGCTCCGCCGCCGCGCGCATCGTCAACATGTCCAGCGAACTCGGCTCCCTCACCCACCTGGCCGACCCGGACAGCCCCTGGTCCGCCTACTCCTCGATCCTCCTCCCTTACTGCACCTCGAAGAGCGCGCTGAACGCGATCACCGTGCTCTACGCCGGTGAACTGCGAGCCGAAGGGATCCTGGTCAACGCGGTGAGTCCCGGCTACTGCGCGACCGACCTCAACCGCCACACCGGGATACGCACGGCGGAGGAGGGCGCGGCCGTGGCGGTCGACCTGGCGACGGCGGGCGAGGACGGCCCGACGGGCGCCTTCTTCGCCGAGGACGGGCCGATTCCCTGGTGAGACCGTGCCGCCCGCGGCCGAGCTGCTTGTTGCTCGTGGACGACGAGGGTGACGGCGACGCCGGAGGAGCGGATCTCTCCGGCGGCTTCACCGCGCCCTCCGGCTCGGGGCCTTCGATACGCGGCCCCCGGCCCCCGGGGCCACCGGTCGCCGGTACCCGCCGGGATCTCGGCGGGTACCGGCGCCGTCCACCGCCTACCGTCTGCCGACGGCTCGGCGGCCCGGCCTCACTTCAGGTGCCGGCCGAAGAACCGGACCCCGTCCTCCACCTCGAACCAGGGCGTGCCGGTGTGCCCGCCCAGGTTGGAGTGCAGCGTCTTCTCCTCGGCGCCGAACGCGTCGAACAGGTCCAGGGCCCGCTGCCGGGGGTTCCCCTCGTCGTCCCACTGCAGCAGGAAGAGCAGCGGGACGGTGACCTGCCGGGCTTCCTCGCGCTGGGCGCGGGGCACGTAGCCCCCGGCGAAGAACCCGGCCGCCGCGATGCGCGGCTCGACCGCCGCCAGCCGGATGCCGACGGCCGTCCACCCCGAGTACCCGACCGGGCCGCCGATCCCGGGCAGAGCAAGGAGGGCGTCCAGGGTGGTCCGCCACTCCGGGACCGCCCTCTCGACCAGTGGGCCGATGAAGGATTCGAAGATCTCGTCGACCGGCTCGCCGGCCTGCACCGCCCGGCGGATGTCGGCCCGGGCCCGGTCGTCGGCGGCGGAGCGGGGCCGGTCACCGCACCCCGGGGCGTCGATGGAGGCCACCGCGTAGCCGTGCGCCGCGGAGTGCCGGGCCCGGGCCACCAACCGGGACGCGCTCTTGGGCAGGCCGTTGTTGTGGGCCATCAGGATCAGCGGCAGCGGTGCCGCCGATTCAGGGGTCCACAGGGTGCCGGGGATCTCCCCGAGGGTGAATTCGCGTTCGAGGACGCCGTCGTCGAGGCGCCGCTCGGAAGTGAAACGCATGGTCATGCCTTTCGGGAGTGCTCGTGAACGGCGCTCCCGGGCGACCTACCGCCCGACCATGACCCCGCAAGGGAGCACCCATGTCGATCCTGCGTTCACGGGTACCACCTCCTCGGTCTCTCGCACGGCCTCCGGAAACGTAGCAGTGGCCGCAGTCGTCCGCCAACAGGTTTTCGCGGAGGCTCCCCGGCCGGATGCCACGGAGCCGGCGCGCTCCGCCGAGCCCTCGGCGGTCATCCTGCCGGGGCCTCGGGCGTCTGCTCGACGAGGGTGGCGGTGGCACGGTCGGGGAACTCGCAGAACCGGCGGTGTTCGTCGGCGTCGAAGCGGAGAGTCGAAGCCCTGACCGGGCTCACGCCCGGCCCTGGTCCAGGGCACCGGCACCGGCACCGGGTACGGCGTCGTCCGGCGCGCGGGACGGGCCGGGGGCGTACAGCTCCAGGTGCATGCCCCAGGGGGTGAGGACGTAGACCCAGCGGGTGCCGGCCACCGGGTGGGCGGCGTGGATGGTCTGCGGGTCGGCGAGGACCCGCACGCCACGGGCGCGCAGGTACGCGGCGGCCGCGTCCACGTCGGCGACGCGCAGGGCCAGGTGGTGACCGCCCCAGTCGCTGTTGGCCGGCTGGACGCGGCGCTGGTCCGGAGCCTCGTACTCGAAGAGTTCCAGCTCCAGTCCGTCGGGCAGGCGGACCACCGCGACCATGGCCCGGGCCCTCGGGTGGACGTTCAGGTGGCGGGCCATCCAGTCGCCGTCGTCCTCCACCGGCCCGGCCCGGTAGACCTCGATGGCGCCGATGACGCCGGTGAAGAACTCGACCGCCTCGTCCAGGTCGGGGACGGTGTAGGCGGCGTGGTGAGCGCCCAGCAGCCCGGGCAACGCGCGCGTCAGGGGGTCGGTCGTGGTCACGGCTGGAGCTCCGGGGTGGTGGTAGGGGCCGGCGCGGCGGCCGGGACACCGGCGCGCAGGATCAGCACGGTCAGGACGGCCGCGCCGGCCAGCAGCAGCGGGACCAGCAGGAACCCGGCGCCGGGACTGATCCGGTCGGAGAGCGCGGCCAGCAGCATCGGGGCGGCCCCGAAGGCCGTCCCCGAGGCGTAGCCCATCCGGCTGGAGGCGGCGTCGGGCCCGTTGGTGGCGGTGTCCAGGACCAGCACGATGGCCATCGGGAACTGCAGGGCCATCCCCAGGCCGCAGACCACCAGGCCGCCGACCGCGACGGCGGGTGCGGTCGACGCCCAGAACAGCGCGAAGCCGACGGCAGAGAACGCGAGCGAGCCGAGCAGGACCGCCCCGGCGGGGAAGCGCAGGGTGAACCGGGCGCCGAGCAGTCGCCCGACGAAGATCCCGACGACCAGGGCCGCGCCGGCGGCGGTCGCGCCGGCGGCACTCACCCCGGCGTGTTCGCGCAGGTAGTCGGACTGCCACTGGGTCAGGCAGACCTCGACGCCCGCCACCGCGACGATCACGCCGAGGGCGGCCAGGAAGAGCCGGGGGTCACCGCGCCCGGTCACGGCGGGGGCGGGGGTCCGGTCGGCCGGTCCGCCGGCGGACCGGCCCTGCGACGTCGTCGCGTCCGCCACCTGGTGACCCGAGGGCAGCCGGTGGCGCAGCAGCCGGCCGAGCAGCACGACCGCCAGCACGAGGACGGCGGTCACCGCGATACCGGGCCGCCAACCGAGGTCGGCGCTCACCGAGGCCCCGACGATCAGCGGCGCCAGCAGCCCGATCCCGGACATCGCCGCGTTCGCCTCGCTGATGGCGGCCGGCCCCGCCGCACCGTGGTGGTCGCTCAGCGAGGGCCAGATCGCGGTCAGCGCCACACAGCCGAAGAAGGCCGTCAGCAGCGTCGCGCCGAGCGTCTGGACGGTGCCGTGCGCCAGGGCGAGCAGCAGGGAGCCGACGGCCACCCCGCCCATCGCGCCCCAGAGCGTCCGGCTGCGGCCGAACCGGGCCACGAGGCGCGGGAACAGCGGTGCGCAGAGCAGCATCGCCAGCGAGAAGGCGGTGCCGTGCAGGCTCGCGACGAAGCGGCTGGTGTGCTGCTCGTCGCGCAACAGGGGCACGAGCGGGCCGAATCCGAAGACGAAGTACCCGTACGCGGCGATCTGCGCGTAGAGGAGCCACGTGGTGGCGTCCCTGGTCAGTCGAGGCATTGGCCGAAGTTAGCGCTACGCCGGGCGGAACGTCTGTACGCGGCTGTGGTACCCGACCGGGTACCCCGGCCGTGCGCCGCATCCGGCCATGCCGCAACGGGCCGACGACGTGTCAGCATCACGACTCCGGCACGACGCCCGGTGCCGACGCCGATGCCGCCGGGACCGGTCGGGCGGCGCCGAACGGCCGGGGGGCTGACGCCGCACGTCGGCGAGCGGCTCCGGAGCACCGGCGGGCGGCGCCCTGCACGACGACGGAACGGCGCCGACCGCGACGACGGTGCCGGCGCGCCGCACGGCGTCGCGCCGCATCGGCGGCACACGACGGGTGCGGCCCGCCCGGGGCACGACAGCGCGAGAAGGCGGCCGACGTCCGCGGCACCGTCGTGGCACGAACGCGGCGCGAACGCGGCGCGAACGCGGCGCGAACGCGGCGAAGTCTCGTCAGGGACAAGGCGAAAGCACGGCACGGCACGCGAACGGTCCGGCACGGAAACGGCCCGGTGGGAACAGCCCGCCGGCGTCGACGGAGGGGAGCTCGGGGATGGACACGGTGCACAGCGGCAGGGTCCGGGTCAGCGGGGCGGTGATGACGCACCCGCGCCGGGCAGACCTGGCACGGGAGTTGATCGGCCGCTGCCGGCCGGAGGAACTGGACCTGGTGCTCGACCCGGAGCCGGACGGCCCGCCGACCGGACTGCGCACCGCCGTGGCGGCCTGGTCCTCCGTCCCGGCCGGCTCGACCCACCACCTCGTGCTCCAGGACGACGCGGTGCTCACCCCCGGCTTCTTCGACCACGTGCGCGCCGCCGCCGAGGCCGCGCCCGACGCCGCCCTGTCCTTCTACACGCACTGGCAGTCGCGCAACGCCGCCGCCGTCCGCCTGGCCGTGCTCTCCGGACACCGCTGGGCCCCCGCCACCGGCGAGTACACCCCGACCGTGGTCCTGCTGCTGCCCGCCCCGGTCGCCGCCGGGTTCGGCGCGTACGCCCGCGAGCACGGTGCGACCTGGGCCGACGACGTGGTCATGAGCCGCTACCTGCGCGAGCACGGGGTGCCGACGTACCTCTCCGCGCCGAACCTCGCCGACCACGCGGACGTGCCGAGCATGCACGCCAACGGCGGCCACGGGCCTCGGCGTGCGGCCTGCTTCGCGCCGGTCGCGCCCGGCGCGTCGTGGGAACTCGACGGCGGTCTGGCGCAGTTGGACGCGATCCCGTTCTTCAAGCACGGCCGGGCCCAGGTCGCCACCCGGCTCGGCGACAGCGGCTGGGCCGGCATCGAAGCCCACCGCTACCTGAGCAGGCTGGGCCTCGACGCGCAGGACACCGCCAAGCGCCTCGACGACCTGCTCGCCGAACCGGCTCCGGGCCGGGACGTCGTCCTGGCCGAGGTCGACCGGCCCGCGCTGCTCGCCCACTGGCAGACCGCCCTGCTGATGGGCGTGGTGACGGCCACCCGGACCGGGGCGGCCGCCGGCCCCGACGGCGTGCTCGCCGATTCGGCGCTCGCCACGCTCGGCGCCGGCGGGCTCTGCACCCGGTTCGGCGACGACGACCTCGTCAGGCTGCGCCCCGGGCTCCTGGATCTGGCGCGCTCCGGGTACGCGGAAGGGCTCGCCGCCGGCGCCCGGCTCGGCGCCGCGCCGACCGGGGGCGGCCCCGCCCGCCCGGCCCGGGCGCGTCGCGTCGTCGTGTCCGGCCCCGGGGCGCAGCCGACGGCCCCGACCGCTCCCGCCGCCCCGGCGGCCGTCCCGGCAGGCGTGGCCGGCGTGGCCCACGCGGCCGACGTCCATGACGTCCACGGCGCGCAGGACGTGCGCGACGCGGACGGCTCCGAGCTGGCGGCGGCCCTGGCCCGCGCACTCGCCGACGGGGAGTGGGACGTCACCCTGTGGGGCGGGCAGGGCCCGGAGTACCCCGGCGTCCGGCACGCGGAGCCCGGCGCCGGGCTGTCCGGTGCCGCCGCCGTCCTCCAGGTGCTCGCCGACGATCCGGTGCATCGGGCGACGGCCGCGGGGGTCACCCTCGCAGCCGCCGAGGAGGCCGGTGTCGGGACGGTGGTGCTGCTCGTCGACGCGACCGGAGCGGCGCCCCTCGGACCGGTGCCGGGCGCGACGGTGCTCCGGCACGACCTGGTCTACGGGCCGGGCATCCAGTCGGGCTCGGTGCTGGAGCAGGCCGTACGCGGGTCGCTGCTGGCCCGGCCGATCCGGATCCCCGACCAGCCGGGCCGGCGCTGGCGGCCGGTCTTCGTCGACGACCTGGCCGAGGCGGTGGACCGGGCGCTGCGCCTGCCGCCCGCCGAGGGCCAGGTGGACGTCCGCGGCGTACGGCCGATGGGCGTGGCCGACCTCGCGGAGGCGGCCTCCGCCGCGGTCCGCCCGGTCCCGGTCGAGGTGACCGGGGCGGTCGGGGCGCCGGGCGCCGAGACGAACGGCTCGGACGACCGTCGGGCCGGCGGACCGGAGGACGTCGTCGCCGTGCTCGGCCGGCGGCCCCGGACGGAGCTCGCGGACGGCCTTCGCGCCTGGTCCCAGTGGCTGGCCTACGAGGCCGAGCCCCGCCCCCGCACCGCGCGACGGTCCGGCCCCGGGCCGCTCGCCGGACCCGCCTCCGCCGCGGAATCCGGTCCCGCGACCGCGGCGCACGCCGACGACGCGACCGGGGGCGGCCGATGAGCACCGTCCCGTTCTCCACCGAGGCCGCCAGCATCCCCTCCCCCGGCGGCGCCAACGAGGACCTGGTCCTCACCGGACCGCACTTCGCCCTGGTCATCGACGGCGCGACCGCCGAACCCGGGGCCAGCACCGGCTGCGGCCACGACGTACGGTGGCTGGTCGCCGAGGTCGGGACCCGACTCGCCCGCGGCCTGCTGCACGACCCCGACGCCCGCCAGCCCCCGCGCGAACTCCTCCACGACGCGCTCACCGACCTCGCTACCGAACACGGCCGGACCTGCGACCTCGACAACCCGTGCAGCCCGACCGCCACCCTCGCCCTGCTCCGGCTCACCGGCGACACGGTCGAACACCTGGTGCTCGGCGACTCCACGGTGGCGCTGCGCGAGCACTCCGGCGCCGTCCACGCGGTCACCGACGACCGGCTGGAGCGCCTGATCCACCTGCCCTGGGCCGAACTCCGCCGCCACCGCAACCGGCCCGGCGGGTTCTGGGTGGCCGGCCCCAGGCCGGAGGCGGCCCGGCAGGCCCTGGTCGGACGCCGTCCGGTGGCGTCGCTCTCCGCCGCCGCGCTGCTCACCGACGGCGCGGCCCGCCTGGTCGAGCGCTACGACTGCTCCTGGCCGGACCTGCTCGACCTGCTGGAGGCCGAGGGCCCGGTGCAGTTGGTCGAACGGGTGCGGACCGCCGAACTGCGCACCGCGCCCGGCCGGTTCCCCGGCAAGCACCAGGACGACGCCACCGCCGTGCTCTGCCGCTTCGAGCGCGACGACCGCTACCACCGCACCGGCGACCACGCCCGCGCGGAGAGCGGCAGCGACGGCCGGGCCGACGGCGGCGAAGCGGTCACCGAGCCCGGCACCCGCACGAGCGCCACCGCGACCGACGGCAGCGGCCGGGGAACGGAGTGAACCCCGTGCCCGAGGACCACCTCGACCTCCGGGACCACCAGGACGGCACCGCGCCGTTCGGTGTCGCGTTCGTCGGCTGCGGCTACGTCGCCGACCTCTACGCGGCGACCCTGCCCAACCACCCGTCCCTCCGCCTGACCGGCGTCCACGACCGCGACCCGGCGCGGAGCGCCGCCTTCACCGCCCACCACCGCGTCCCCGGCTACCGCAGCCTCGACGCGCTGCTCGCCGACCCTGCCGTCGACGCCGTGGTCAACCTCACCAACCCCGAGAGCCACTACGAGGTGACCCGCGCCGCCCTGCTGGCCGGCAAGCACGTCTACGTCGAGAAGCCGCTGGCCACCGACCTCGAACGGGCCCGTGAGCTGGTCGAACTCGCCACCGGGCGCGGCCTTCGGCTGGCCTCGGCACCGTGCGGGCTGCTCGGCACCGCCGCGCAGACGGCGTGGCGTGCCCTGCGCGAGGGCCGCATCGGGACGCCCCGGCTGGTCTACGCCGAACTGGACGACGGTCCGATCCTGCGGATGCCGTTCCACGAGTGGATCAGCCCGTCCGGGGCGCCCTGGCCCTACCTCGACGAGTTCGAGACGGGGTGCACCGTGGAGCACGCCGGCTACTGGCTGACCTGGCTGACCGCCTTCTTCGGCCCGGTTCGCGAGCTCACCGCCTTCGCCACCCTCCTCGCCCCCAACCCCCATGTCCCACCCGGGACTCCGCTCGCACCGGACTTCTCGCTCGCCGTCCTCTCGTTCGAGAGCGGGGTGACGGCCCGGCTGACCACCAGCATCCACGCGCCCAAGGACTACTCGCTGCGGGTGATCGGCGACGACGGCCTGCTGACCGTCGCCGACTCCTGGCAGTACGACTCGCCGGTCACCGTCCGCCGGCACCCGGACGGCGTCCCGGAGACCGTGCCGCCCGCCGAGGGCCCCGCGCGCCCCTTCCGCTACCCCGGCACCCACGACATGGACTTCGCCCGCGGGGTGGCCGAACTCGCCGTCGCCGCAAGCGGATCACGCCCGACCGGGTTGCCGCCGGACCACGCCCTGCACGTCCTGGAACTCACCCTGGCGATCTCCGGGGCGGGACCCGGCGCCGTCATCCGTCCCACCACCACCTTCGCGCCCGTCCCACCGATGCCCTGGGCCCGGTGAGCAGGACCGCGACTCCCGACCGCGGCACCGCAGCACGCCGCGCGGCACAACCCGCACAAGCACGCCACGCACGACCCGCACCACTCTCACCCCTCGCACCACGAGCAGCGATCAGGAGCAGTGAGGAGCAATGACCAGACCCATGCCTCCCGACCATTCCGTACACGACCGGCCGGGGCTGTCCTTCCTCGGGACCGGCTACCTCGGCACCACCTACGCCGCCTGCTACGCCGAACTCGGCCACCACGTGATCGGCCTGGACGTCGACACCGCGAAGGTCGCCGCCCTCAACGCCGGCACGGTGCCCTTCCACGAGCCCGGCCTCACCGAGCTGGTCCGGCGCGGACTGGCCTCCGGGCGGCTGGAGTTCACCACCGACCCCGCCGTCGCGGCCGCCGGGGCCGACGTGCACTTCCTGTGCGTCGGCACCCCGCAGCGGCCGGACGGCACCGGCGCCGACCTCGACCAGGTCGCCGCCGCGGTGCGCACGCTGGCCCCGCACCTGCACGGCCGGGCCCTGGTGGTCGGCAAGTCCACCGTGCCGGTCGGCACCGCCGAGTGGATCGAGCGGCTACTGCGCAAGCACGCACCCGACGACGCCGACCCCGAGGTCGCCTGGTGCCCGGAGTTCCTCCAGGAGGGGCACGCCGTCGACGACGTGCTGCGCCCGGACCGGATCGTGGTCGGCGCGCGCGGTGACTGGGCTCGCGAGACCCTTGCCCGGGTGCACGACGGCGTGCACGAGCTGGCCGCCCGCGAGGGCCGGGAGATCCCCGTCCTGGAGACCGACTTCGCCACCGCCGAGCTGGTCAAGACGGCCGCCAACGCCTTCCTCGCCACCAAGATCTCGTTCATCAACGCGATGGCCGAACTGTGCGAGGCGTCCGGGGCGGACGTCGCCGCGCTCGCCAGGGCGCTGGGCCACGACTCCCGGATCGGACCCGAGTTCCTGCGGGCCGGGGTGGGCTTCGGTGGCGGCTGCCTGCCCAAGGACATCCGCGCCCTGCAGGCACGTGCGCACCAGCTCGGAGCGGGTGCCGCGGTGCGGTTCCTGCACGAGGTCGACCTGATCAACCAGCGCCGCCGCGAGCGGGTTCTGCAGCTCGCGGGGGAGCTGCTGGACCGCACCGCCGGCCCGGCCGGACCGGAGCTCGCGGGCAGCCGGATCGCCGTCCTCGGCGCGACCTTCAAGCCCGACTCGGACGACGTGCGCGACGCGCCCGCGCTGGCGGTGGCGCGGATGCTGCACGGCGCCGGTGCGCTGGTGCGGGTCTACGACCCGCTCGGCCGGGAGAACGCGCGTCGCAGCCACCCCGAACTCGCCTACGCGGAGAGCCTGGAGGCGGCCTGCGCGGACGCCGATCTGCTCTGCGTGCTCACCGAGTGGGCGGAGTTCCGCACCGCCGACCCGGCCGCGCTGGCGCCGCTGGTCAGCGGGCGCCTCGTGATCGACGGCCGCAACTGCCTGGACCGCCAGGCGTGGCACGCGGCCGGCTGGACGTACCGCGGTCTGGGTTGGAAGGAGGCGGCCTGAGATGGCCGGTGACCGGAAGGAGGAGGGCCTGATGACCGGACGGCCCGCAGAACGGACGATCCTGGTGACCGGAGGGGCCGGCTTCGTCGGCGGCAGGCTGATCGGCAGCCTGGTGGCGACCGACCCCTCGGCGCGGATCGTCTCGGTGGACAACTACTTCACGGGTACGCCCGAGCGTCACGTGGACCACCCGAACGTGCGTTACCTGCACGGCGACACGGCCGACGTGGTCACCCTGTGGACCGATCGGAGCCTGCCCCCGCCGACCGTGGTGTACCACCTCGGCGAATACTCGCGCATTCCGCAGTCCTTCGAAGAACCGGACCGTGTCTGGGAGTTCAACCTGCGCGGCACCAAGGAGGTGGTCCGGCTCTGCCGTCTGCACGGCGCCAAGCTGGTGTACGCGGCGTCCAGTTCGAAGTTCGGCAACGACGGCCGGGACGAGCACCTCAACCCGTACGCCTGGACCAAGGCCAAGAACATCGAGTACATCCGCAACACCGCGCAGTGGTTCGGCCTGGACCACGTGATCACGTACTTCTACAACGTCTACGGGCCCGGCCAGATCGCCACCGGCTCCTACGCGACGGTGATCGGCATCTTCGAGGAGCAGTTCCGGGCCGGCCTGCCGTTGACGGTGGTCGAACCGGGCACCCAGAGCCGCGACTTCACGCACATCGACGACATCGTCGAGGGGCTGCTGCTGTGCGCGGAGCGCGGCTCCGGGGACGGCTACCTGCTGGGCCGGGGCGAGGAGCACCGACTGGTCGACGTGGCCCGGATGTTCGGGACCGAGATCGAGATGGTGACGGCCCGCAGAGGTGAGCGGGTCGGCGGCCGGGCGGACAACTCCCTGGCACGGGAGCTCGGCTGGGAGCCCAGGATCTCCCTGCCCGACTACATCGCCGAGTTCGTCGCCACCCGGGGGCCGGTGCCGGTCTCCTGAGCACCGACGGGGTCGACGATCCCGTAGCGCAGGGCGATCGCCACCGCCAACGTCCGGTTGGGACAGTTCAGTTTGGCCAGCACCATGGTGACGTGGCGTTTTGCACCGTGCACCGAGATGCCCAGCCGGGCGGCGATCTCCTTGTTGCTCAACCCCTCGACGAGCAGCCCGAGGGTCTGCCGTTCCCGCCCGGTCAGCGCCCCGCCGGCCACCCCCGGCAGGCCGCCGCGCTGGTCCGGCACCCGCGGACCGGTTCGGACCCGACCGGGCGCCGGCAGGCGGCGGAGCACCAGCCGGCGCAGCGAATCCTCCAGGACGGCGGTGGTCAGCTGCTCCAGCGGCAGGAAGCCGTCGACCCGGGCGGTGGCCCAGGATCCCGGCTCCCGTGCGGCGTTGGCGCCGAGCAGGACGAGCAGCCGGGCCTCACCGCGCGGGGTGGCGAACACCGCCCGGGCCCACGGGGCGACCTCCTCGGCGCAGACCAGGACGACCACGTCGGCCTGCCAGAGTTCGACGGGCGAACCGATCCGGTCGTGCGGCTTGGTGGTCACCTCCCCCACCAGGGGCAGGGCGCGGAGCATGCCGGCGATCCCGTGACGGTGCATCTCGCCCTCGGCGACCACCGTCACCGCGAGGGCGGCTCCGCGCCCGGGAGGGGCGGCGGGCCCGCCCGGCTCGGTCACGACGCGCCCCCCAGCAGCTCGGCCCACACCCGAACCGCAGCAGGGTCGACGGGGCGGTCCCAACTGCCCTGCGGGCGGGCCCGGGTGCCGACGTGGAAGGCGTTCACACCGCCCGCGAGCAACGGCGCCGCCTCCGGTTCGCGCAGCGTCCCGCCGGCGATCAGCCGGGGCACGGCCCCGCGCTCGCCGGGGACACCGCGCCCGGCCAGCGCCCGGTGTTCGGCGAGCAGGGTGGTGAGGCCCTCCGCGACGCCCTCCCGGCCCCCCGAACTGAGCACCGCGTCGAGCCCGGGAAGTCCGGACAGTGCCGCCCAGGCCGCCGATCGGTCGTCGGCGAAGTCGATCGCCTTGTGGAAGGTCCACGGACGCCCGTCCAGCACCTCCAGCACGGCCTCGACGGCCGGCAGGTCCACCGTGCCGTCGGGCGTCAGGAACCCGAGGACGAACTCCTCCGCCCCGGCACGCAGCAGTTCCCGGGCCCGTTCCCGCAGTACCTGAACCTCGCCCGCGGCGAAGCCGTCCGCCTCGCGCACCATCACGCGCACCGGCAGGTCGACCGCCGCACGCACCTCCCGCACCGTCTCCGCCGACGGCGTCAGCCCCCACCTCGCCATGTCACTAACCAGTTCGATTCGATCCGCACCCCCGTGCTCGGCAGCCCGGGCGTCCCCCGCGTCCAACGCGATCACTTCAAGCATTGGTCTAGACATACCGGAATGATCTCACAGCGCCTCCGACCGGGCTGTCGTGTCCGCATAACAGAATCACCGGGCGGGCGCCGGGACTTCGCGTAGGCGGACATCCCTCACCGTAGGCGGGTACGAAGGGCGGTTCGATCCCAGAGATCTGGGATCGAATGCGCCATGCCCCCCCGGGCGGGCACGCCCCGACGCGCGATCCGAATCGGTCCGGACCCGCGCGGGTCCGGACCGGGCACCACCGACGCGTCGCCCGCGCACCCGCCCTCGGCGGACGGTTCAGCCGAGGGTGAGGGGGTGGTCCGGGGCGAGGCGGTCGACGATGCGGCCGGCCACGTCCTGGGCGGTGTTGCGGTCCGGGCTGGCGCAGCCCTTGGTGGTGGTCACGGCGACGGCCAGGCGCTCGACGGGCAGGTAGGCCTCGATCGCGGCGTAGCCGTAGAAGGACGGGTTGGACAGGATCCATCCGTCGGAGACGATGACGCCGAGCCCGAAGTGCCGGGCCGCGGTCTGCGGGAGGCAGACGGTCTCCGGGCAGTCCGGGCCGGGGCCCGGCAGACCGACGGTTCCGGGGTCGAGCTGGGTCCGGAACGCTTCCGGGGAGAGCAGCTCGCCCGTCCCGACGGCCTCGACGGACCGGGCCAGGTCGCAGATGTCGGTGACGAGGACGGCCCCGGGCGCGGTGGTCCAGGACGGGTTCCAGAAGGTGGATTCCTCGTACGTGCCGCGCGACGCCGTGAAGGCGTGCAGCACGGGGGTGGGGATGTCGGGGGTGTAGTTGTTGACGGTCTGGTCCAGGCCGAGCGGGCCGGTGACCCGCTCTCGGAGGAGATGGTCGAGGCGCGTGCCGGTGATCTTCTCCAGGGCTGCGCCGAGCAGGACGAAGTTGGCGTGCGAGTAGCTCCAGTTGGAGCCGGGGCGGTACCAGAACGGGTGGCTGGTGGAGATGGCCACGAGCTCGTCGGCGTCCCAGTGCCGGAAGGGGTCGGCGTAGATCGCGGCGAGGAAGCCGGGGTCGGTGACGTAGTCGGCGAGCCCGGAGGTCGAGTCGCCGAGCATCCGCAGGGTGATCTCGTCGGCGCGAGGCAGGCCGGGCAGCCAGCGCGACACCGGTTCGTCCAGGCCGACCCGGCCCTCCTCCGCGAGTTGCAGCAGGACGATGCCGAGGAAGGGGAACGCCACCGAGCCGGCCCGGACGTGCATGTCCGGCTCGGCCGGTACCCCGGTCATGGATTCGCCGAGCGCCCCGGTGACCAGTTCGCGGCCGTCGACGGTGACGCGCAGGACGACGGAGTTCAGGTCGAGCTCGTCCTTGACCTGCCGGGCGATGTCGAGGACCTCGCGGGCCCGGGCGTCACCGGCGGGATCGGAGCGGACGCAGGCGCGCGCCACCGGGGGTGCACCCGCGACGGCCTGCGGGGCGGGTGGGAGAACGGCGGCGGTCACGGCCGCGACGGTCAGCACGGCGGCGGTGACCGCCGTGGTCCGGGTGAAGGTCATGACGCACTGTGCGCGGACCGCCCCGGGCCGGGCGGGCGCAACACTCCGCAGGGTCCTCCGACGGGCCCAGCCCGGCCACGCGCCGCGCCGGGACGGGGGACGTCAGGGCGCCACAGGCGCGCCGAGCCGGTCGGCCAGGGTGGCCAGTGCGGCACCGAGCGGGAGGTCGGCCCGTACGGCGGCGAGGTCGTCGGCGCGGGTGGGCCCCTGGTTGACGATCGCGACGGGCTTGCCGGTGCGGGCGGCGCGACGGGCGAAACGCAGACCCGACAGGACGCTCAGGGAGGACCCGAGGACGAGCAGCGCGCGGGCGTCGTCGACCAGGTCGTAGCAGTGCTGGACCCGGGGCACGGGCACGTTCTCGCCGAAGAAGACCACATCGGGCTTGAGGACTCCGCCGCACACCTCGCAGGGGGCGATCCGGAAGGACTGCGCCAGCTCGGCGGGCAGGTCGGCGTCCCCGTCGGGGTTGGCCGGCACGGTCTCGGCCAGGGCCCGGACCTGGGCGGGGAAGGCGCGGTTGAGGGCGTGCAGGCGCTGGTCCAGGCGCTCGCGCGGGGTCGTCCGCCCGCAGTCCAGGCAGACCACCCGGTCGAGCGAGCCGTGCAGCTCGACGGCGTCCGTCGTGCCTGCGGCCCGGTGCAGGCCGTCGACGTTCTGGGTGATGACCCCGGAGACGAGCCCCGCCCGGCGCAGCCGCTGCACCGCGTGGTGGCCCGCGTTGGGACGGGCCCCGACGATGGTCCGCCACCCGAGGTGGCTGCGCGCCCAGTAGCGCCGCCGGTTGCCCTCGGCGGCCAGGAAGTCCTGGTAGGTCATCGGGGTGTGGCGGCGCAGGCTGCCCGTCGGACCCCGGTAGTCGGGGATCCCCGACTCGGTGGACAGGCCGGCGCCGCTGAGGACGGCGACGCCGCCCGCCACCAGCAGACCGGCGAGCCGGTCCAACGACGGGAGTGCGCCGTGTCCTTCGGCCGCGTTCCCGCCCGCCACGGTCCCGACGACTCCCGCCGGCCCGACGCGGTGCTCGTGGTCGCCGCTGCTCATGCGGGCAGCCTAACGCGCGGTGCCCGCGGGTGCCCCGGTTCGGCCGATACGGGACGGCCGGTCCCCGCGCCGGGTGGCACGGGGACGGCGCCGGGCGGTCACGGTCGCCACGCCGGACACGACCGACCCGGCGCCGCGAGCGGTGCCGTCCACGGTGGGCGGGGCGGTGGTGAGCGCGCCGCGGACCGTCGCCGAACCGCGATGGGGCCTCCACCGTCCGGGGGAATCCCCCGTGGACGACGGTAGGCGCACCCCGGAGCGGGAAGGCAGGCGCGTGTCCGAGGAGGGTGCGGGCCGCCCGCTCACCGGCCCGCGCGCCCCCTCGCCCGGGTCCGCGCAGCCGCGCGGACCCGGCACCACGCCGGCCCGGGGACCGTACGGGCACCGGAGCACCCGAGCACCGGAACGTACGGGCCCCGGTGCCTGCGCACCCGAGAACACGAGGTACCCACGACATGACGACCCCCCTCAACCGCAGGAACGCCCTGCGCATGGCATCGGCGGCAGCCGTCGGCGCGGGCGCGACCGTCGGCCTGGCCGCGCCGGCCCGCGCGGCCCGGCGGGCCCGCACCCTGACGCTGACCGGCAGACGCGCCTCGGCCAACATCCCGGACGTCCTCACCACCGGCACGCCGTACTTCGTCCACTACGAACTCCTGGACGCGGAGGGGAGTCCGGCCGGCACCGAGAGCGCCCACTGCCTGCCTGTCACGGTCGGGACGGACGGGGCCCTCGTCATCGCCACCCTGGTCCTCCGCCTGACCGACGGGACGCTCACGGCCGCCACCGCCTTTCCCCGCCCGCTGCCCGCGCTGACCGAGGTGCTCACGGCGCCCAGGCAGTGGTCCCACACGTTCGCGGTCACGGGAGGCACCGGGGCCTACGACGGCGCCACCGGGGAGATCGCGATCGACCACATCAGCCGGGAGGAGGACGTCCTCACCGTCACCCTGGGCTGAGCCCGCACGAGGCCGGGCGCCGACCGGGCGCCGACCGGGCCGCCCCGACGCGGCGGGCCGGACGGGGCCCGGCGGGGGCGATTCGGCCGGACGGCACAAAACGGCTTGAGCACCGCTCCGACCGCTGACTAGCGTGCCTGTCATGACCAAGACTCCGGCACCGACCGACTGGCGCGCGACCAACCGCGCGAACTGGGACGAGCGCGTCCCGATCCACGCCGCCAGCGAGTTCTACGACATCCCCGGCTTCGTCGCCGGCAAGGGCGGGCTGCGGGACTTCGAACTGGACGAGGTCGGTGACGTCGACGGCAAGACCCTGGTCCATCTCCAGTGCCACATCGGCCTGGACACCCTGGCATGGGCCCGGCGCGGAGCCACCGTCACCGGCCTCGACTTCTCCGAACCGGCCGTCGCCGTCGCGAGGGACGTCGCGAACCGGATCGGCGCCGCCACGGCCCGGTTCGTCACCGCCGACGTGTACGACGCCGTCGACGTGCTCGACGCGCAGACCTTCGACATCGTCTACACCGGCCTGGGCGCCCTGTGCTGGCTCCCGGACATCGAGCGCTGGGCCCGGACGGCGGCCTCCCTCGTGGCCCCGGGCGGCTTCCTCTACCTCGCCGAGTTCCACCCGTTCGGCGACACCCTCGCCGAGGACGGCCGGACCGTCGAGCTGGACTACTTCCACGACGGGCCGACCGTCTGGGACGAGCCCGGCACCTACGCCGAGCAGAACGCCGCGACGACCGCGAACGTGACGGTCGAGTGGCAGCACGGTCTCGGGGAGGTCATCAGCGCCCTCACCGCCGCCGGACTCCGCCTGGAGTTCCTGCACGAGTACGACTACACGCTGTTCGCCCGGTTCCCCGTCCTGGAGCAGAACGCGGGCTACCGCTTCCCCGAGGGCCGGCCGCGCGTCCCGCTGATGTACTCGCTCCGCGCCACGAAGCCCGAGTAGGCGCACCCCCGAACCGCCCCCGAACCGCCCGAACCGCCCGAGCCACAAAGGGCTTCGGGGCTTCGGGCAAAGGAAAACGCCCCGGAGCCGGAGCTCCGGGGCGCGGGGGTGGATCAGCCGTTGCTCCGGTCGAACCACTGCAGCCAGTTGGCGCGCGGACCGACGAGGCCGACCGCGGCGTTGCCGGCCTGGAGGCCCGACTGCGCGGAGGGCTGGTGGCCCCCGCCGTGCGCCACCGCGACGGTCGGCGTGACGACGGCAGCCGCAGCGGCGACGGTCGCGATCACGGCGAACTTGCGGAGATTTCCACGAACCGACATCTCAGGTTCTCCTTGGTCAAGGGTTCAGTAGCTGGCTTCCGCCAACCCGGACGGGTCCGGGCGGAGACACGTTTGCACACGAACGTGGAAAGGGTGGGATTCTCGCAAGCCGAACGGTGCGAACGGGTGAGAAGTTACCTCCTGAGGGTGAGTCAGGTGGCGCCGTCCGGAGCCGGGGCCGGCTCCCACCCGGGCGCGGGCGCCCCTCCCGGTGCATCCGCACCAGGGCGGTGTCCACGACGCGTTCCGCCCCGCCGGCGACGAACGCCAGCTCGTAGAGCGACGGTCCGGGTTCCACCGCGCTCCCTCCCCCGACCCGTTCGACCGACCGTTCCCCTGACCGCGCTTCCGGCGGCGCCCCCAGCCTACGGGCGGCCTCCGACAACCCCGGCCCGCCCGGTCCGCCCTGCCCGCAAGGTCCCGGCGCCCGGGTGTCGGGACCCGGCAGCAACCCGGGGCAGTTGCACGGCCCCGGAGTCCGGCGGGACCGGAGCCGTCCGCCCGCCCCTCCCCGCTCGTCACCCGCGGGGAGGGGCGGGCGGACCGGGAACGGTGGGCGGACCGGGGAGGAGGGCGGCGGCCAGCGGGGCCGCCGCGACGAGGACGCCGCCGAGCCACATCACGGCCGCTGGGCCGAGGCCGTCGACGATCCGCCCGCCGGCCAGGGCGCCCAGGGCGATGGCCGCGTTGAAGACCGCGACGAACAGCGCCGACGCGCCCTCGGTCGCGTCGGGGGCGGCCCGGGTGAGCCAGGTCTGCGTGGTCACCGACACGCCCCCGTACGCCAGGCCCCAGAGTGCCACCAGGACGACCGCGCCCGGCACGCCCCTGCCGACCACGGGCAGCGCCAGGACGCTGACGGCGAGCGCCGCACCGATCCCGGCCGCCGACGCCCGCACACCGCGGCCCACGACGGCGCCGGCCACGAAGTTGCCCACGATCCCCCCGGCCCCGTAGACCAGCAGCAGCACGCCGACCTGCCCGGCCGAGGCACCCGACACCTCTTCGAGGACGGGACTCACGTAGGTGTACGCGGCGAAGTGCCCGGTCACCAGGAGGGCGACGACGATCAGCCCGGTCCGCACCCCGGGGACGGCCGCCAGCCGCAGGACCCCGCCCAGGCCGAGCGCGCGTTCGGCGGGCAGCGGCGGGACCAGCAGCGCCACGGCTGCGGCGACGAGCAGCGCCAGACCTCCGAGCACGGCGAAGGCCTCCCGCCAGCCGGCCGACCCGCCGAGGAAGGCGCCCGCGGGGACGCCGAGGACCGAGGCGAGCGCGACGCCGCTGAAGGCCGTCGCGGTGGCCGGCCCGGCCGAGGCGCGCGGCACCAGCCGGACCGCCACCCCGGCGGCGAGCGACCAGACACCGCCCATCGCCAGTCCGACCAGGACCCGGGCCGCGACCATGACCGCGAACACCGGCGCCCACGCCGCCAGCAGGTTGGCGGCCCCCAGCAGGACCAGCAGCACGCAGAGCGCCCGCCTGCGGTCCCACCGGCCGAGCGCGGACGTGAGCGGCGGGGCGGAGACGGCGGCCACCAGCCCGGTGACGGTGAGCGTCAGTCCGGCGGTGCCCTCGGTGACGTCCATCGCGCCGCCGATCGGGGTGAGGAGCGCGACGGGCAGCATCTCGGAGGTGACGACGGCGAAGGTCGCGGCGGCCAACGCGAGGACGGCCGGCCACCCGCCCGGCGGGCGCGCGACCGGGGCGGAGGGGAGCGACGAGGACGAGGGCGGGAAGGGCGGCCGCGGGGCGGCGGTCGGTGTCAGGGAGTGCTCTGCCATGCGTCCCAGCCAACGCGTCGGCGCAGGTGGGAACAAGGACGGATCACTCACGCTTCCATGAGTCGGGCTCATCGATCGATTCGCCCGCCGTCACGTCCGCACGTCCGCACGTCCGCACATCCCACATCCGTCACATCCGCCGCATCCGCCGTATCCGCCACATTCGCGCTCCGGGCGACCGGCGCGCGCCGAGAGGAGTCCCCGCCATGGGCAGTCCGGACCTGCGGGAGCTGGAGTGCTTCCTCGCCGTCAGTGAGGAGCTCCACTTCGGCCGTGCCGGCGAGCGGCTCCTGGTCTCGCAGAGCCGGGTCAGCCAGCTGGTCCGTTCGCTGGAGCGCCGGATCGGGACCCGACTGCTGGACCGCACCAGCCGCCGGGTGCGGCTGACTCCCGCCGGGAAGGACTTTCTGGCCGAACTCGCCCCCGCCTACGCGGCATTGCGAGGCGCGGTCGACCGAGCGACCCGCGCGTCCGCGCAGGGGGTGCGGGGGCTGCTGAGGGTCGGGTTCCAGGGCAGCGCCGGCGCCGGCTTCACGGCCGCCGTCACCGCGTTCCGGCGGGAACGGCCCGACTGCGCCGTCGAGATCACCGAACTCCCGCTGGCCGACCCGTTCGGCGCGGTGCGCCGGGGCGACGTGGACACGGCGGTCGTCCTGCTGCCGGTCGTCGAGGAGGACCTGACCCTGGGGCTGGTGTTCTCCCGGCAGCCGCACTACCTCGCGGTCGCCCACCACCACCCGTGGTCCGGGGCCGCCTCGGTCGACGCGGAGCAGCTCGCCGGCACGACCCTGATCGACCTGGCGCGTACCGCGCCCGCCTACTGGCGCCGGGCCCAGGTGCCCGACCGCACGCCCGACGGCGTCCCGATCCCCACCGGTCCCGAGGTCCGCACCCTGCAGGAGGGCCTCTCGCTGGCCGCCGGCGGCCAGGGGGCCATGCTGCTCTGCCGGCCGACCGCCGACCACCACCGGCGCGAGGACCTCTGCTACCTGCCCGTCACCGGTCTGCCGGACTCCGCCCTGGGCCTGGTGTGGCGCGCCGGTGACGAGTCGGCTGCGGTCCGCGGCTTCGCCGGCGCCCTGGCCGCGGCCGTCCGGGCGGCGCCGGGCCCGGCCCGGGCGTAGGCGCACGGGTTCGGGCACCGGCGACGGTCCCACGCCCCGCACCCCGCACCCCGCACCCCGCACCCCGCACCCCCACGGGCGCGCCCACCCGTCCGAGTGGTCCGCCGCCGTGTCCCGCGCGCCCGGCGGTGGGGCACGTCGATGCTGACGGTGGCGCGGCCGGACCCGGCCCGCGCCCGAGCAGCGACGAAACGGGTGAGCGCGATGTCCGAGAACCTGTTCCACCGATCCTTCCAGGCCGCCTGCGCGGTGGTGCTCCTGACCGCCGGTCCGGTCGCGGCGGCCACCGTCTGCGGCGCCGACCTCGCGGTCACTGTCTCCGATCCCGCGCCCGTCCACGACGGCGGCTTCACGTTCCTGCACCCCGTGGTGAGGAACATCGGTGGCATCGCCACCACCGAACCGTTCACCCTGGCCGTCCACCTGCCGCCCGGGGTCGTCGGCACCGGCACGGCCCCGGGCGGCACCTGTTCCACCGGACCGCACGGCCACACCGTGACCTGTACGTTCCCGGCCGGCCTGGACGCCGGTGCCACCGCCGGCGCCGAGGTCCGGATCTCCGTCGCCTCGGGCATGGCCCCGGAGGTCCTCCGGGGAACCGTGGAGGTCGCCCTCCCCGGCGACCCGACCCCGGCCGACAACTCCGCCACGTTCGACATCGAGGTCCTGTAGACCCGTCCGCCCGGGGCCGCCGCACCGCGGCCCGGGACGGCGTCCGGGGCGTGCACCGCCCGGCGGGAGCCCCGCCCGGCGGTGCACGCCGGGGACCGCCGAAAGTAGAGACATCCCCGGGCCCGATTCACTACCGTCGTTCCGACGGGGTTCGGGCGCGCGGCCGTCGGCCCGCGGTCGACGGCCCGCGGTCGACGGCCCGCAGGGCGACCTGACGGCAGGTGGCCGGACCACGGTCGGCCCGCGGCCGGCCGGTCTCGGCAGGGGGTGGGAATGGCACAGGCGAAGAGGCGACTGTCGCGTGCGGAGGCGGTGCGGCAGCGGGCCGGGGCCCAGTTCATCGGCCGACGGGCGCAGTTGGCCCTGTTCGTGGAGAACCTCGGCAAGGATCCCGATCCGGATGCCGGGCCGGACCCGGCGGACTTCCTGTTCCACGTGCGCGGGGTGGGCGGGGTCGGCAAATCGACACTCCTCGCGCAGTGGCGGGAGGCGGCCCACCGGGCCGGAGCACTGACCGCGCTGGTCGACGACACCGACGTCCACGGCGTCGAGACCACGCTGACCGCACTCGCCCGCCAGCTGGCCGAACAGGCCGGCCCGCTCAGGGAGTTCGACAAGGCGGTCGAGCAGTACCGGCGGGCGCTGCAGGCCTCCGCCGAGCGCGTGCCCGAGCAGTCGCCCGGCGCGGAGGCGGCGTCGCTGCCGGCACGGCTCGTGACACAGGCGGCGTTCGGCGCCGCCTCGGTGCTGCCGGGGGCGGGCGTGGTCGCGGCCATCGCCAGTCCGGAGACCGTCGCGCAGGGTGCGGACCGCCTCGTCGCGGGCGTGCGGCAGCGGCGGCGCGGCGGCGACGGGGACGAGTCGGCACTCAGCCGCGCCTTCGTGGCCGAACTCGGCCGGATCTGCGAGCGCGACCGGGCACGGCGACCGTGGATCGTGCTGTTCCTCGACACCTGGGAGGTGACCGGCCGCTACCTCGACGGTTGGCTGAGGGAGACCATCGACGACGCGTTCGGCGCCCTGCCGCTGGAGGTCGTCTTCGTCCTCGCCGGGCGGGACGAGCTCGCCGAGCGCGAGTGGGCGCCGTGGCGGCCCGTCCTGGTGGACGTGCCGCTGGAGGTGTTCACCGAGCAGGAGGCCCGCGACCTGCTCGCCGCCCGGGGCGTCATCGATCCCGGTGTGGTCGACGCGGTCCTCCGGATGTCGATGCGGCTGCCGCTGCTGGTCGCCCTCCTGGCGCACGCCGACCCCGGCGCGGTCGACGTCGTCGCCGACGTCGGCGCGGACGTGGTCGACCAGGCCGTCGTGCGGTTCCTCCAGTGGATCGCCGAACCCGAGCGCCGCGAGACGGTGGTGGCCGCGGCGCTGCCGCTGCAACTGAACCAGGACCTGTTCGCCTGCGCCGTCCCTGACGCCGAACCGGCCACCTGGGAATGGCTGTTGGGCCAGCCCTTCGTGGCCGGGCACGGCGACTTCCGGCAGTACCACGCCGTGGTCCGCACCAGCATGCTCCGCCGTCGCCGCACGCAGTCGCCCCGGCTGTGGACGGCCGCCCACTCCCGCCTCGCCGAGTACCACGCCGCCGCCCGGACGTCGGCGGAACAGCACCTCCAGGTGTCCCGGCGGACCGCAGACCCGCGGTGGCGCCGGCACCTGCTCAACGAGACCTACCACCGGCTGTGCGCGGATCCGCTGGCCGGTCTGCCCGCGGCCCTCGAACACACCGCCCGGACCGCCGGTGAGGCCCCGGACGCCCTGGCCGTGTGGGCGGAGATGCTCCACCAGGCCGCCCAGGACAGCGCCGACGCCGACCTTACCCGCTGGGCCGACCTGATCAAGTCGGCCGCCGCCGGTGAGCAGCCGGTCCTGGAGACCCTCGGCGTGCTCACCGCCCCGGTCCTGCCCGCCCGCGTCCGGGCCTGGGCCCTCACCCACCGGGGCTACCAGAACTTCATCGAGGACCGCGACGACGACGCGCTCGCCGACCTCGACCTGGCCGTCGCCACCGCGGCCGGTCTCTCCCAGACGCTCGCCTACCGTGGCCGCGTGCACAGTTGGCACGCCCGCTACGAGCAGGCCCTGGCCGATCTCGGTGCCGCGCTGGCCCTCGACCCGGGCAACGCCTGGGCGCTCGCCCGGCGCGGGGAGACCCACCAACTGGCGGGCCGTGCCGAGGAGGCGATGCTCGACTTCACCGCCGCGCTGGCCCTCGACCCCGACGACGCCTGGGCGCTCGGCTCGCGCGGCCAGGCTCACCGCCAGGCCGGCCGACCCGACGAAGCCATCACCGACCTCACCGCCGCCCTCGCCCTCGACCCCGAGTACGCCTGGGCCCGGGTCCAGCGCGGCGAGGCGTACCGGCAGACGGGCCGGTTGGAGGAGGCCGTCGCCGACCTCAGTGCCGTCCTGGCCGTCGACCCCGAGGACATCTGGGCGCTCGGCTCGCGCGGCCAGGCCCACCGCCAGGCCGGCCGACCCGACGAAGCCGTCACCGACCTCACCGCCGCCCTCACCCTCAACCCCGAGTACGCCTGGGCGTTCGCCGAACGGGGCGAGGCCCACCGCCAGACCGGCCGGCTGGAGGAAGCCGTCGCCGACTTC
>NZ_JAQYWW010000579.1:0-5963 GCF_036322525.1 Streptomyces sp. BE20
AGCCCACCAGCCTGCGCAGTACCGCGAACGACCTCCACACCCTCCAGATCACGCAACGCAGCCGGATCACCCAGCACCACCGCGCGCTCCTCGAAGCTCGCCCGGGTGGTGACCAGGGCGCGGGCCAGGTCGACCAGACCGTCACCGCCCCGCGTCCGGGCGGCGTCGGCCACCCCGGCGATCCGCAGGGCCTGCTCACGCAGCGCCTCCGGGGAACGCGCCGACACGACGAACGGCACCACGGACGGCACCACGGACGGCACCACAGCCGGAACCACCACGGACGGCACCGAGGACGGCGGACCCGTCTCGGGGTCCGTCCCGGACCCGGCCGGCGGAGCGGTCTCCTCCGCCGCGGCCGGCACCTCGGGCGCCTGCTCGATGATCACGTGCGCGTTGGTCCCACTGGCGCCGAAGGCCGAGACGCCGACCCGGCGCGGGCCGGTCACGGACGGCCACGCGCGCTGCTCGGTGAGCAGTTCCACCGCGCCCGCCGACCAGTTGACGAACGGCGTCGGCTCCTCCGCGTGCAGGGTGCGCGGCAGCACGCCGTGCCGGATCGCCAGCACCGACTTGATCACCCCGGCCACGCCGGCCGCCGCCTGGGTGTGCCCGATGTTCGACTTCAACGAGCCCAGCAGCAGCGGCTGTTCGGCCGGACGCTCCTGCCCGTAGGTGGCCAGGACGGCCTGGGCCTCGATCGGGTCGCCGAGCCGGGTGCCCGTCCCGTGCGCCTCCACCGCCTGCACGTCGGCCGTGGCGAGCCGGGCGTCCGCCAGGGCGGCCCGGATCACCCGCTGCTGGGCGGGGCCGTTGGGCGCCGTCAGGCCGTTGGAGGCGCCGTCCTGGTTGACCGCCGAACCGCGCAGCACCGCCAGCACCTCGTGACCCAGCCGCCGCGCGTCCGACAGCCGCTCGACCAGCAGCAGCCCGACCCCCTCGGCCCAGCCGGTGCCGTCCGCGTCCGCCGCGAAGGCCTTGCAGCGGCCGTCGGCGGAGAGCCCGCGCTGGCGGGAGAACTCGACGAAGCCCTGGGCCGTCGACATCACGCTGACCCCGCCGGCCAGCGCCAGGTCCGACTCCCCCGACCGCAGCGACTGCGCGGCCAGGTGCAGGGCGACCAGCGAGGAGGAGCACGCGGTGTTCACCGTGACCGCCGGACCCTCGAAACCGAACGTGTAGGAGATCCGGCCGGACGCCACGCTGTCCAGCCCGCCGATGCCCAGGTACCCCTCCAGGTCGCCCGGTGCGTCGTGGAGGCGGGGCGTGTAGTCCGTGCCGGCGAGGCCCGCGAAGACGGCCGTCCGACTGCCCTTGAGCGAGGTCGGGTCGATCCCGGCCCGCTCGAACGCCTCCCACGCGGTCTCCAGCAGCAGCCGGTGCTGCGGATCGGTGGCCACCGCCTCGCGCGGCGAGATGCCGAAGAACTCGGCGTCGAACTCGGCCGTGGTGTCCAGGAATCCGCCGTGCCGGGTGTAGGAGGTGCCGGGCCGGTCCGGGTCGGGGTCGTAGAGCCCGTCGAGGTCCCAGCCCCGGTCGGTGGGGAACTCGGTGATGGCGTCGACGCCCTCCGAGACCAGTCGCCAGAGGTCCTCGGGCGAGCCGACCCCGCCGGGCAGACGGCAGGCCATGCCGACGATGGCGATCGGCTCCCGCTTGGCCCGCTCCACCTCCTCCAGCCGCCGGTTGGCCTGGCGGGCGTCGGCCAAGGCGCGCTTCAGGTAGTCGCGGAGCTTCTGGTCGTTCGACATCGGTGCCTCTCGCATCACGGTCGTTCGGGTGGTCACAGGGGGCCGGACGGCCGTCAGTGGGTGTCGGAGGAGGACGCGTCGCGGTCCATCAGCGCGAACAGTTCCTCGTCGGTGGCGTTCTCCAGGTCGAGCTCGTCGAACCCGTCGCCGCCGATCGCCCCGTCCACCGGGCCGACGTCCCAGCGGTCGACCAGCGCCTTCAGCCGGGCCAGGACCGAAGCGCGCTCCACCCCCGGGTTCTCCGGGCCGGCCAGGGCCCGTTCGAGCGCGGCCAGCGACGCCAGCGCGCCGATCTCCGGCCCCGCCTCGGCCCCGGGGAGTTCGGTGATCAGGTACTCCGCGACGGCCGCCGGCGTCGGGTGGTCGAAGACCAGCGTGGCGGGCAGGTCCAGGCCGGTCCCGGCACCGATCCGGTTGCGCAGCTCGACGGCGGTCAGCGAGCTGAGCCCCAGCTCCCGGAACGCCCGGTCGGGGGCGACCCCGCTGGTGTCGGCATGGCCGAGCACCGCGGCGGCCTCCCGGCGGACCAGGTCGAGCAGCGCCGCCGCGCGCGCCTCCGGCTCGTCGAACACGGCCAGCCTGGCCACCCAGGGTGCGGGGCCGTCGGTCGCCGTCCCGGCCCCGACCACGGAGGCGGTCACCGTCGCGTTGGTCACGACCGCGTCCAGCCAGTAGCGCTGGCGCTGGAACGGGTAGACGGGCAGTGTGACCGGGCGCGGACGGGCGGCGGCGAACAGTCCCGGCCAGTCGACCGGCACCCCTCGCACCCACAGCTCGGCGGCGGAGAGCAGGAACCGGTCCAGCCCGCCGTGGTCGCGCCGGAGCGTGCCCGCCACCACCGAGCGGCGGTCGGCATCGGCCGCCCGGAGGGTCTCCTGGATCGGCACCGTCAGCACGGCGTGCGGGCTGACCTCGACGAACACGGTGTGCCCCGTCTCGGCGAGCCGCCGGGTGGCGTCCTCGAAGCGGACCGTCTCGCGCAGGTTGGTCACCCAGTACCCGGCGTCCAGCCCGGCCGTGTCGAACCAGTCGCCGGTGACCGTGGAGAGCAGCGGAACCTCCCCGGTCCGCGGGCGGACCGGGGCCAGCAGGTCGAGCAACTCGGCCCGCAGTCCGTCCACCTGGGCGGAGTGCGAGGCGTAGTCGACCGGGATCAGCCGGGCCCGGACGTCCTCCGCGCGGTAGCCGGCGACCAGTTCGGCCAGCGCCTCCGGCTCGCCGGAGACCACCGTCGCCGACGGGCCGTTCACCACGGCGACGGAGAGCCGCTCGCCCCAGGCCGCGATCCGCTCGCCGACCTCGGCCGCGGGCAGCGCGACCGAGGCCATGCCGCCGGCGCCGGAGAGGGCGAGGATGGCGCGGCTGCGCAGGGCGACCACGCGGGCGCCGTCGGCCAGCGAGAGGCCGCCGGCGACCACGGCCGCGGCGATCTCGCCCTGGCTGTGGCCGACCACCGCGTCCGGGCGGACGCCGTGCGCCTGCCAGAGCTCGGCGAGCGAGACCATCACCGCCCAGAGCACCGGCTGGACCACGTCCACCCGGTCGAGCCCGGGGGCACCGGGGGCGCCGCGCAGGACGTCGACCAGCGACCAGTCGGCGTGCGGGGCCAGGGCGGCCGCGCACTCCTCGATCCGGGCGGCGAACACCGGTGCGGTGTCGAGGAGTTCGACCGCCATGGCGGCCCACTGGGAGCCCTGGCCGGGGAAGACGAACACCGTCCGGCCGGTCACGTCGGCGCTGCCCGTGACCAGCGCGGCGGCCGGGTCCCCGGCGGCGAGCGCACGCAGCGCGGCCGGGTCGCCGACGGCGACCGCACGCTCCTCCAGCGCGCCCCGCGCGGTGGCCAGGGCGTTCGCGACGTCCACCGCGTGGTCGCCGACGGCCGGTTCCCGGTCGTCGGTGGCGGGTTCCCCGCCGCCGGTGGCCGACGGGTCGGTGACCGCCAGCAGCTCGGCGACCCGGGCCGCCTGGGCCCGCAGCGCCCCGGCCGTCCGGGCGGAGACCGGGTACGGCAACACGGCGGGCGCGATGCCGCGCTCGGCGGGAACCGCCGCCGGGGCCTGCTCGATGATCACGTGCGCGTTGGTCCCCGAGACGCCGAACGAGGAGACCGCCGCCCGTCGGGGGCGCCCGCTCACCGGCCACTCACGGGACTCGGTGAGCAGTTCCACCGCCCCCGCCGACCAGTCCACGTACGGCGAGGGCTCGTCGACGTGCAGGGTCTGCGGGAGGACACCGTGCCGGAGCGCCTGGACCATCTTGATGACGCCCGCCGCGCCGGCCGCCGCCTGCGTGTGCCCGATGTTGGACTTCAGCGAGCCGAGCCAGAGCGGCCGGTCCTCCGGCCGTCCCTGCCCGTAGGTGGCCAGCAGGGCCTGCGCCTCGATCGGGTCGCCCAGCGTGGTGCCGGTGCCGTGGCCCTCGACCGCGTCCACGTCGGCGGTGCCCAGACCCGCGTTGGCCAGCGCCTGGCGGATCACCCGCTGCTGGGACGGGCCGCTGGGCGCGGTGAGGCCGTTGGATGCGCCGTCCTGATTGACCGCGCTGCCGCGGACCACGGCGAGCACCTGGTGCCCGTTGCGCCGCGCGTCCGACAGCCGCTCGACCAGCAGCAGCCCCACCCCCTCGCCCCACCCGGTGCCGTCCGCGGCGCCTGCGTAGGCCTTGCAGCGGCCGTCCGCGGAGAGGGCGCGCTGCCGGGAGAACTCGACGAACGTGGTCGGGGTGGACATCACGGCCACGCCCCCGGCCAGGGCCAGGTCGCATTCGCCGGACCGCAGCGACTGCGCGGCCAGGTGCAGGGCGACCAGCGAGGAGGAGCACGCGGTGTCGACCGTGACCGCCGGGCCCTCGAACCCGAAGGAGTAGGAGATCCGGCCGGACGCCACGCTGCCCGCCGTGCCGTTGCCCAGCCAGCCCTCCAGCTCGGCCGGCACCTCACGGACGCGCGGCGCGTAGTCGTGGTACATCACGCCGGCGAAGACGCCGGTCCGGCTGCCGCGCAGGGTCGCCGGGTCGATGCCCGCGCTCTCCAGCGCCTCCCAGGTGGTCTCCAGCAGCAGCCGCTGCTGGGGGTCGGTGGCCAGCGCCTCGCGCGGCGAGATGCCGAAGAACTCGGCGTCGAACTCGGCCGGGCGCTCCAGGAACCCGCCGTGCCGGGTGTACGAGGTGCCGGGCCGGTCCGGGTCCGGGTCGTACAGCGCGTCGAGGTCCCAGCCCCGGTCGTCCGGGAACTCGCTGACGGCGTCCCGGCCTTCGGCGACCAGGCGCCACAGCTCCTCCGGCGTGGCGACTCCGCCGGGCAGGCGGCAGGCCATGCCGACGATGGCGATCGGCTCGTCGACACGCGACCGGGTCGACGTCTGCTGCCGGAACGTCACGGCCGTGTCGGCGCGTTCGGCGGCCGGGAGGCCGGCGCCGAGGAGTTCGGTGCGCAGGTGGTCGGCGAGGGCGGTCGGGTTCGGGTGGTCGAAGACCAGCGTCGCCGAGAGCCTCAGCCCGGTGGCCGCGGTGATCCGGTTGCGCAGCTCGACGGCGGTGAGCGAGTCCAGGCCCAGGCTGGTGAACGACCGCTGGGCGCCCACCGATTCGGCGTCCGTGCCGAGCACGGCGGACACCTCCGCACGGACCAGCCGGAGCAGCTCCGCCTGCCGCTCGGTGTCGTCCGGCAGGGCGGCGAGCCGCTGGGCGAGCGTCGCCTCGCCGGGCGCGGTGGCCGGTCCGCCGGCGCCGGCCGTGCGCCGGGCCGGGCGGACCAGACCGTGCAGCAGCACCGGGGCGGTGCGACCGCGCAGGACGGCGAGGTCCAGCGGGGACGGCACGAGGGTCGCCCGGTCGGTCAGCCGCTGGGCGGCGTCGAAGAGCCGGACCCCCTCGGCGGACCCGATCGGCCGGATGCCGAACCGGGCCAGCCGGGCGTGGTCGGCGGCGCCGAGGTGGCCGGTGATGCCGCTGGCCTCCTCCCACTGGCCCCAGGCCAGGGACTGGGCGGGCAGGCCGATCGACCGTCGGTGGACGGCCAGCGCGTCCAGATAGGTGTTCGCCGCCGCGTAGCTCCCCTGCCCCGGGCTCCCCAGGACGGCGGCGACGGAGGAGTACAGGACGAACGCGGCCAGGTCGTGGCCCCGGGTCAGCTCGTGCAGGTGCCGGGCCCCGTCCGCCTTCGGCGCCCACACCGCGGCCAACCGCTCGGGCGTCAGCGCGGTCAGGACC
>NZ_JAQYWW010000580.1:0-283 GCF_036322525.1 Streptomyces sp. BE20
CGGGGCGAGCTGGACTGGTCGAGGTGCGCGGTCGACTCGGTGAACATGAGGGCGCTGAAAAAGGGGAGTTGACGGGTCCGAATCCTGTCGATCGGGGCAAATACGGGTCGAAGATCCACCTGCTCACCGAACGTACCGGTTCGCCCCTGTCGCTCGCGATCTCCGGAGCCAACGTCCATGACAGCCAGGCCCTGATACCGCTTGTCGACGCCATTCCGCCGATCCGCTCGCGACGCGGACCGCGACGCCGCCGTCCCGGCAAGCTGCACGCCGACAAAGCCTA
>NZ_JAQYWW010000581.1:0-301 GCF_036322525.1 Streptomyces sp. BE20
CGACTCGGTGCGGGCACCCCACCGCGCGGGGAGCTTGAGCACCACCTCGACGACGGCGGTGGTGCTGCCGAGGTCGACCTGGACCCACTGCGGGAGGGCGGGGCCGGCGCACCCCCACTAGGTGTTCTGGCCCCGGACTTGTACGACGCCGCCGCCTGGGCGGGGGGGCGAGCGTGCGGGGGCCCGGTCCGGGGGGCCGGTCCGGGCGGGCGTCGTGGATTGGCGTGGCGAGATGGGGCGGTGACAGAGACTACATCATCTGGACGCAGCGGGGTGGGCCGACGAGCGCAGGACGGGCGAC
>NZ_JAQYWW010000582.1:0-438 GCF_036322525.1 Streptomyces sp. BE20
CGGCGAAGCTCACGCCCGCCACCGCCCGCGCACCCGCGGCGTACGACTCGAACTGCCTCGAGTAGCGCGGGCGCCCAGTGCACTTGCTGCCCAGGTCAGCGCATTAGCCGTACTTCTCGGAGAGGGGCACCAGCGCCGGGACGACGCGGGCAGACCGGAAGTGCGAGGCGTCGTGCAAGACTGAGCACTGCAGGGTCTCTCTCGGTGGGCGCCGGCGGAAATGGATGGCGAGGGGGGGGTGCGGCGGGGGGGGGGGCGGGGGCGGGGGGGCGGGGGGGCGCGCCCCGCGGGGGGGGGGGGGGGGGGGCGCGGGGGCGCGGGCGCGGCCAGCGGGCGCACCCCCCGCGCCGGGGGGGGGGGGGGCGGGGGGCCGCCCCCGCCGCCCACCCGAGCCGTGGGGGGGTGGGGGGGCCGGCGGCGCCGCCCCCCGGGGCGGCC
>NZ_JAQYWW010000583.1:0-30790 GCF_036322525.1 Streptomyces sp. BE20
CCAGCACCACCCGCAGACCCTCGGCCCGCAACACCCGGCACGCCTGCGTACCCGAGTAGTCGAACTCCGCCGCCTGACCGATCACGATCGGGCCGGAACCGATCACCAGAACGGACTTGATGTCACTGCGCTTAGGCACGCCGGCCCTCCGTCACGAGGTGATCCAGTAGCTGGCGGCGGTCCGGTCCACGGCGCGGTCGAGCGGGTCGCGGACCAGCCGGGCGACCAGCCCCACCGGTGTGAACACCAGCAGGTAGACGAGCAGGAGCAGCAGCTGCAGGCCGGTCCGGCGCGCGGCGTCCAGGCGTTCGCCGTCGGTGCGTGCGGTCCTGCGGGGTTCGGTGCCGTGAGGTTCGGTGCTGCGACGTGCGGTGCCCATCGGGGTCGTCCTTCCGGAGTCCGGGAGTCGGGTGGTGCGGAGGCGGGTGGTCGGGGGCCGGGCGGGTGGTCGGGGGCCGGACGGCGGGGGCGGGTGGTCAGTCGAGCGGGATCTCGTCGCGCCAGTCGCCCTCCTCGGTCCAGGCCGGCTGGTCGGCCTTGGCGAGCAGGAAGCCGCCGATCGCCAGGGTGTCGATGTCGGTGCGCATGAAGCAGCGGTAGGCGTCCTCGGGGGTGGCCACGATGGGCTCGCCGCGCACGTTGAAGGAGGTGTTGACCAGGACGGGGCAGCCGGTCCGCTCCTTGAAGTCGCCGAGCAGCCGGTGCAGCCGGGGGTCGGCCTGCGCGGTCACCGTCTGGATCCGCGCGGAGTGGTCGACGTGGGTGACGGCGGGGATGGTGGAGCGGGCGGCCCTCAGCCGGTCCAGGCCCCGGGCGTCCCCGTCCGACTCCAGCCGCTGCTGTTCGGCCACCTGGGCGACCACCAGCATGTACGGGCTGGGCTGGGAGAGCTTGAAGTACTCCTCCGCGTCCTCGGCCAGGACGATCGGCGCGAACGGACGGAACGACTCCCGGAACTTGATCTTCTGGTTCATCACCGACTGCATCGCCGGGTTCCGGGGGTCGCCCAGGATCGAACGCCCGCCGAGTGCCCGGGGGCCGAACTCCATCCGGCCCTGGAACCAGCCCACCACCTTGCCGTCGGCGAGCTGGTCCGCGACCCGCCGGGACAGCTCCTCGGAGCTCAGCCGGGTGTAGGGGATGGCGTGGGCGTCGAAGTACGCCCCGATCCGCCGGTCGTCGAAGCCCGGGCCGAGCCGGGAGGAGCGCATCGCGTCCCGGCCCTGCCGCGGGTGGCGGCGCGGGGCGCGCTGGGCCAGCAGGGCGGCCCCGAGGGCACCGCCGGCGTCCCCGGCGGCGGGCTGGATCCAGACCTCGTCGAAGATCCCCTCCTCGACGATCCGGCCGTTCGCCACGCAGTTGAGCGCGACGCCCCCGGCCAGGCAGAGCCGGCGCTCGCCGGTCCGCTCGCGGGCGGTGCGGGCCAGCCGGACCATCACCTCCTCGGTCACCTGCTGGACGGACGCGGCGAGGTCGAACTCCCGCTCGGTGAGCGCGGCTTCGGGCTCCCGGCGAGGACCGCCGAACAGCTCCTCGAACCGGCGCCCGGTCATCACGTGGCCGTGCAGGAACTCGAACCAGTCGGTGTCGAGGTGGAACGAACCGTCCGGCTTCAGGTCGATCAGCCGCTCCCGGATCAGCCGTGCGTAGACCGGTTTCCCGTACGGGGCGAGGCCCATCAGCTTGTACTCGCCGGAGTCCACCTTGAAGCCGCAGAAGTAGGTGAAGGCCGAGTACAGCAGACCGAGCGAGTGCGGGAACCGCAGCTCGGCGAGCGGTCGCAGGCCGTCCCCGGTGCCGTGCCAGAGCGAGGTGGTGGCCCACTCGCCGACGCCGTCGACGCAGAGCACCGCGGCGGACTCGTACGGGCTCGGGAGGAAGGCGGAGGCGGCGTGCGACTCGTGGTGCCCGAACCGCCGGACCGGCGGGACGTCGCCCAGCCCCAGCCCGCGCAGTTCCTTGCGCACGGTGTCCAGGGTTCGGGCCTTCCACCCGAGCCAGGCGGGCATGACCTCCCGGAAGGAGCTCCAGGTGTGCGGCGCGGTCGCCGCGTACGTGGCGAGCACCCGGCGGAACTTGCGGGCCGGGTCCTCGTAGTAGGCGATCGCGTCGACGTCGTCCAGCTTCATCCCGGCCTCGTCGAGGCAGTACCGGACGGCCTGCGCGGGGAAGGCCGGGTCCTGCCGCCGCCGGCTGAACCGCTCCTCCTGGGCGGCGGCCGCGATGCCGTCCGCGCCGACCAGCGCGGCGGCGCTGTCGTGGTAGTAGGCCGCGATGCCAAGCACTGTGGTGGCCACCGGTCAGCTCCTCAATTCCTCTTCTTCAACGTGACGTTCAGTGCCGCGTACAGGTCGGGCACGGTGCCCTCCGGGGGGTTGAGGGACCGGTACCCGGCCCGGACGCGCTCCCAGACGGTGCTCTCCTGCTGCGGGCCGACCACACCGGGGAGGTCGGCCATGTAACTGTCGATCGCGTCCGCGGCCCAGGCGGAGTGGCCGGTGGCGACGTTGTCGATGGTGTTGTGCAGGTCCACGAACTGGGTGCTGAAACCGTGGTGCCGCAGGGCCGCCCGCGCGCTCCGGTAGCTGCCGCCGACACCGGAGAGCTCCATGGCGAGGTTGAGGCCGAGGATCTCCGGCTGGAAGCGCTGGGGGAAGCGGGAGACGCTCAGCCAGTAGACGGGCAGGGCGAAGGAGTCGTCCCGGAGCCCGGGCCACCCGGCGAACCCGGCGGAGTCGGTGGGCGGCAGTTCGACGCCCATCGTGGCGAGCAGGTCCCGGTAGATCTTCGGGTGGTTCAACTCCCTTTCGCCGTTCCCGAGTTCGTCCCAGTATGTGCGAAAGAGGAACTGGCCGCAGCGGGAGGAGGCCAGCCGGTAGTCGGTGAACCCCTGCAACCAGCCGCCGTCGATCATGATCAGTGGTGCCAACTGGAGTGTGGAGTCGATGAGTTCGTCCCGGCTCGGGATCGGGACGCGGTTCTCGGCGAACTCCGTGCCGTGCCGGTCGTGCGCCTGGTCCAGCCACTCCCGCAGGCCGTTCTCGCCCGCCCAGGCGGCCGGCAGCTGCTGAGGGGCGCGGTCGAGGCCGTAGCGGGCCCGGGCCAGCCAGCGGCGGGCGTAGTCGTACGCGTACCGCCGCAGGCCGGGGGTGTCCTTGCGGGCGAGCAGCGCGCGGTACGCCGCCCGGACGTCGAGCCGGGGGAGCGGGGCGCCGTCGGGGGCGGACGGCGCCGGGGCCGGACGCTCCTGGTGCAGGTACCAGGAACGCTGGGCCCGGTGCAGGGCCCGGCGGTCGTCCGGTCGGCCGGGGCCGTCGCCGGTCGTCGCCGCATCGCCCGCCGCAGCGCCCCCGGCCGCACCGCCGTCGACCGAACTGCTCGCCGCCCTAACGCCGTTCGCCCCGGGGGCGCCGTCGGTCGGCAGACCGGCGATCCAGCGGTGCAGGACGGCGATCTCGGCCGGTGTGAAGATTCGGAACATCGGACCCTTGGGACCGATCAGGCCGCGCAGCAGCGGGCTGGCGTCGGGCCTGCCCGGCCGGACCAGCGGGCTGGCCGCCAGCGCGTCGAGGAACGGGCCGGGCCCGCTGCCGACGTCCGCGAACCACGCGCCGAGCGGCCGGCCCGCGAGCTTGAACCGGGAGTGGTAGACGGCGGCCTGCCGGGCCCGGGTGCAGATCATCCGCCACACCTCGTAGTCCGGGTGCCGGGAGATCAGCGCCTCGTCGAGCAACGCGTCGCACCAGCGCCGCAGTTCGCCGAGGGCCCAGTGGAAGCCTCGGCGCAGCCGCTCCGCACCGGCCGGCCCGTTCTCCGCCAGGTACTGGCGGGCGGCGGCGGCCGACAGGTCCAGCGCGGTGGCCGTCGGCTCGCCGCGCGCGGCGCCGAGGTCCAGGGCCAGGACGTCGTCCCGGTCCAGGACCTCCGGTCCGAGCCCCGCGAGCGGGGGCGGCAGGCCGACCGACCGCAGACAGAGGTCGGCACCCAGCAGTTCGGGCAGGAAGGCGCCGGGCTGCCGGCTCATGGCGAGCAGCAGCGCGGGCAGCCGGAAGCTGAAGCCCTCGACCCGCTCGTTGGCGGCGAGCCGGATCCGGGCGATCGGCTCCTCGATCCGGTGCCGGTGCAGGACGCGGCTGTAGTCGGAGCCCCGGTCCGCCTCCGGGTAGCCGACGCCGACGTCTGCGGCGTACAGGGTGAGCACCCGCAGGGCGAGCTCGGTCTCGGCGTTGCCCGAGCTGGACAGCCACTGGAGCCACGCACCGGCGGACAGGGCCAGTGGCGCGCAGTTCAGCAGGACGCACCGGACGGCCGCGCCGTTGTCCGGCCCGCCGGTCGGGCGGACGTCCGGCCCGTCGTGCGGGCGGACGTCAGGTCCGGCCAGGACCTTGCGGAACCGTTCGCCGACCTCGGCCGCCCAGGTACGGGCGAGCCCGGTCAGCTCCTCGAAGTCCCCTTGCTCGTCGGTGGGTTGATCGCCGGCGGGTTGTTCGCGGGCAGGTTGTCCGGTGCGCCGGCCCTCCGGGCCGGCGGCGGCGAGCGCCGCCCGCACCGGTTCCAGGTCCGCCGGCCGGAGCGGCAGGTCCCCCTCGGGGTCGAGCGCGCGCAGGTACAGGATGCGGTGGTCGGGCTCGGACTGGACGGCTGTGTTCCTCATGGCGTACCGCGCACCTCCGTTCGGGCGTGGGGATCAGAACATCGGGTAGATGGAGCTGTCGTTGCGGCGCTTGCGACGGCGGCGGCGGAACAGCGCGACGATCTTCCGGAACATCGGTCGGCTCCCTACTGCTGAGGTGGTCGGCGGGTGGTGCGGGTCAGAGGTCGAGCGCGGTGCGCATGAGCTCGGCGGTCACCTGGTGGCCCCGGTCGGTGAGGTGGACCTGGTCGACGAAGAGCCACTCTCCGGCGGCCGGTGACGCCGCGATCGCCGCGTTGGCGTCGAGGAACGGAACCCCGAGTTCCTTGGATACGGCCGCCAGGCGCTCGGCGTACGCGCGGTGCACGGCCGGGTCGAGGACCGGGGCGAAGAGGTTCCACATGCCCGCGCGCTCGTTGCCCGCTTCCGCGATGAGTGCCCGCTCCTCGGCCGTGAACGGCTTGCGGGTCCAGGCGGCGGTGGGCTGCAGCACGTAGTGGAGCCGCGCTCCGAGCGGGGTCACCAGGTCGGCGAGCGCCCGCAGGTCGCGGGCCACGTGCCGGACGGCGGTGTCGATCCGCTCGGCGGGGTCGGGCACGGCGGTCCCGCCGTCCGCAGGCTCGTCCTGCCGGCCGAGCCGTTTGGCGACCCGGCCGAGTCGGCCCCGGGCCCACCCCGGCTGGCCCAGCCGCTGCCCGAGGTCGGGCGTGCCGAGCTGGCCGAAGAAGTCGCCCGAGAAGAAGAACTGCGGGTAGTCGTCGTCGGCCTGCGGCAGACCGGCCACCACGAGGTTGTTGAGCCCCGAGAAGACCAGGACGTCGCGCACCGCCGGCAGCCGGTGCCGGTGCAGCAGGAAGAGGAGGACCTCCTGCGTGGAGTTGAAGGCCGGCGCCGCCAGGTTGAGCCAGGGCCGGGCGCGCGGGCCCCGGGCGAGCAGCGAGGGGATCGTCCAGGCGTCCCCGCCGGCCCCGAAACCGAACGCGGGGGAGGCGCCCAGGACGACCCCGACCGGTTCCTCGGGAACCGTCCCGTGCAGGGAGACCGGCCCGGCGGTCCCGTGGGAGACGCGGAACCCTCCGGCGTCGGTGTTCACCGTCGAGGAGCGGTAGCCCGTCCGGTTGAAGAACGTCACGTGCGGCAGCCAGCGCATCTCGCCGGTCGCGAAGTCCTCGTACTGCCTGATCTGCGGCGTCAGCCGGTGCTGCGCTTCCACTGCGGCGCCTCCGATGTACCGGTGGGTCTCTTCGACCACCGAGTCTTCGAGGCGTGCCTCGAATGCCGCTCGAACCCCGTCGGAGCCGTGCGCCGGAGCCGTGCGCCGGGGCCCTGCGCCGGGGCCCTCTGCCGGGCCCGGCCCGGAGCCAGCCCGCCCCGGGCGCAGGGCGGTCCGGGGCGGGCGTCGGTCCAGGGTCAGGCGGCGGCCTGACAGGGGTCCTCGGCCGAGCCGGCCGAGCCGGCGGACCCGGTCGAACCGTCGGCCCCGGTGCCGGCCGTCCCCGGGTGCACCGGGCACTCGGCGTACAGCCAGAACCAGTCGCCGCAGCTGGTCGTGGTGACGGTCCCGCCGCTCAGCGCGAGCCGTGCGTGGAGGTTGTTCAGCCCGATGCCGCGCCGCACGGAGGCGGTCTCCGGTGAGGCCCGGACCCCGTTGTTGGCCACCGACAGATGGACCCGGCCGGCCCGCTCCGCGATGATGACCGTGCACCGGGTGGCGTCGCTGTGGCGGAGCAGGTTGGTGACGGCCTCCCGCATCACGATCGACAGGTTGGTGCCCACCTGTTCGTCGAGCCGTTGTGGCGGCTGCCCGTCGATTCTGAGGCTGACCCCGGCGGTCTCCAGGGTCCCGCGCACCACTCTCAGCTCCCGGGCCAACGACATGGCCTGCGGCCCGGTGGCCACCGCACGTACGTCGGCCAGTGCCTGACGCGCAATCAGAAGGGTTTCCCGGAGCTCGGCCTGGGCCCGGCCGTCGTCGGTGCCGACCAGGCGCTGGATCAGCTCGATCTTCAGGGTGATCGCCGAGAGGCTGTACCCGAGGAGGTCGTGCAGGTCCCGGGAGAACCGCAGCCGCTCGCTGGAGACGGCGATCCAGGCCGCCCGCTGCCGGGCCTCGTGCTGGCGGTGCACGAGATCGCACAGCGCGCTCAGGCCGTAGGTGAGCAACCCGACTGCCAGCGAGGACAGTTCGAGGTACATCGGCGCGAGCCCGTCGTGCTGGCGCGTGGAGAGCGCCAGCAGGGCGACGTTCACGAGCGCGTACAGGGCCCAGGCCAGCGGTCTGCCGCGCAGCGCGATGAGGATCGCGCCGCCGAGGAAACCGCTCAGGCTGCCCGAGAGGACATCGGTGAGCGGCAGGGTCAGGAAGGTCAGCACGGCCTGGAGGCTGAGCAGCCAGGCGGTGTGCTTGCGCGGCGCTCGGAGCGCCCGGGGGTGGCAGTTGTAGAGCTGGAGGAGGAAGCAGCAGGTCACGATCAGCAGGGCGCTCACCAGCCCTGGTCTGTCGTGGGTGCGCTTCGCGAGATTGACGGCTCCGATGATGCTGAGCCCGAAGGTGACCGCTCCTACGAGTGCGTAGGCGAACCGTGGCGGCATGGTCTCGCCGTGGGGTTCTTCGGTGACCGGTGCGGAGACAAAACGGTGGGGACTCTTTGTGGGGATGTTCATGCCCTCGCCCTTGATCGGTGTACGGCGAGTTCATACACGGGGTGCCTGGGTGTCATGCACAGGGCGGCCAAGTTGGCCGAAACGCTGACGGGTTCGGCGGACCGGTCGACACCCCGGTCCGCCGAACCCGCGGCACCGCGCCCGACACGGGTCACGTCCGCCCCAGGTCGATGCCGGGAGACCGGCTCCTCCCGAAGGGGGGCAGGTCGCCCATGAGCTCGGTCGGCACCCGGACTTCGGCCGCCCACAACAGGCCGAAGAGCACCGCACAGGCGAGCGCCGCGTCCTTGCGGGGGCGGGCTCAGAACTCGCCCGGCAGGCACTCCTCGTGCAGTTCCCCGCCGAAGGCGTGGCGGGCGTGCTCGCGCATCCGCGGGCCGTAGGTGCGGTCGTCCGCCAGGTCGGAGTAGCCCTCGCCCCGGAGGGTGATCAGCCCGGCGGTGTCGGCCAGGTAGACGTCCAGCCCCGGGTACATCAGCATGATGCACGGGATGTCGTCGACGTCGAGGGCGAACACCGGGTACTCGCCGTGCGCGTCGGGCTCGCCGGTCGCCAGGACACGGCGGGAGTCGGAGCCGCCGGGCAGCAGGAAGCATTCGTCGAAGCGGTCCGACAGCGGGGCGAAGCAGGAGCCCCAGGGCTCGCCGAACTCCTCGTCGGCGAGTTTCCCCATCGGGCGCGGAGCGAAGTCGCCCTCCGGTCCGAACCAGTCGAACCGGCGTAGCAGGCTCGTGTCGTAGGCCAGCCAGCGCCGCAGGCTGGGCGGGAGCGGGCGCCCGCTGGGGAAGGTGATCCCGGCCAGGACGTCGGCCGGCAGCGGCTCCGGAGCGCCGGTGAGCCAGGGGCCGACCCAGGGGCTGTAGCCGAGGACGAGCCGGTGCGGATCGGCCTCGACGGAGGCGACGACGCGGTCGGTCAGTGCGGTGCCGTGGTCGGCGGTCGGGGAGGTCATCGGTCTCGGCGTCCTGTCCGTGGGTGGCCGGGTGCTGCTCGGTCGCGCCGAATCTACGACCGGCCTCTGACAGTTCGGCGGTCGGGGACGGGCGGCCGGACGCCGGTGCGGGGTCGGACGGAGTCGGCGTAGCGGTGGCCGGCGAAGGCCCGGACCGCGTCGGGGACGGCCGCGCCCCGGTCCGGCAGCCGGTCCGGGCGCAGCAGCGCGTACACCTGGTGGCCCGCCCGGAGATGGGTCCGCCGGATCCCGGGTTCGGCGCCCGGCACCGCGTACACGGTGAGCCACGGGCGCCGCGTACGGCCCGGCAGCGGACCGCAGGTTTCGGCGGAGAGCTGTTCCCGGCGCACGAACACCTCCTGACCCCCCGCCTCCCGCACCGCGGGCCGGCCGGGCCCACCCGGAGCCGCAGCGGACGCCGCCGACGCCGGAAGGAGCGCACCGACATCCAGCACCCGAGGACCGCGAGGAGCGGCCGGACGTCGACCAGCTGGTCCGGCCGGGTCACCCCGTCGCGCCTCAGGTGCGCGACCGTGAACACCAGGACGACGGCGGTGACGGCCGGCGTCAGGAGGAGCCGGAGTCCGGCGCCCCGGCCGGCGGTGAACGTGCGCTCCGGCCCGCCGCGGCGGGGGTCCACCGCGTCCGCCGGACCGCCCGGGAGGATCCCGGGAGGGGCGCCCTCCAGGGCGCGGCAGTACGGAAACCCGGCCCGTCGCGCCCGGGCACTCAGGGGCGGTGCGGCACGCGTTCCCCGGGGGCGTCGGGCCCGACGCCCCCGGCCGCCCCCTCCTGCGACCACGTCAGGGTGGCGACGACGGAGCGGAACGCGGTGCGGTAGACGCTCGGGCTGCTGCCCGTGTACCGCTGGAAGTGGTGGCGGAGGTTGGCGGGCGTCCCCAGCCCCGTACGGGCGGCGATCCGGGCCACCGGCTCGTCCCCGCGCTCCAGGAGGCGCTGCGCCCGCTGGATGCGGGCGCGCAGGAGGTACTGGAGCGGCGGCAGGCCGGTCTCCGCCCGGAACCGGCGGGTCAGACCGCGGACGGTGAGCCCGGCGTGCCGGGCGATGTCGTCCAGGGTGAGCGGGCGGTCGAGGTGGGCCTCCATCCACCGAAGGGTCGGCCCGAGACCGGACCCGGCCGGTCCGGGCGTCCCCGGTACCCTGCGTGCGGTCACCCGGTCCGGGCCGTCCGCGCCGTCCGCGCCCGCCGGCCCGGTGACCGCGCCGCCGCCCGGCGGCCCGGCCGGGCCGTGCAGCTCCAGGAACACCTGCCGCTCCGTCTCGACGGCGACGGGCACACCGTGGTCGAGGGTGATCAGACGCAGGCAGAGGTCGAGGCCGCCGAGCACCCCGGCCGCGCTGTAGAACGGGTCGGCCTCCACCACCGCCCCCTGCGGGTCGACCTCGACCCGGGGGTGGCGCGCCGCGAGTTCCGCCGCGTGCCGCCGCCCGGTGGAGGCCCGGCGGCCGTCCAGCAGCCCGGACGCGGCGAGGGTGAACGTTCCTGTGCCGACCGACCCGATCCGGCAGCCCCGGGCGGCCGCGGCCCGCAACGCCTCGGCCACCCCGCACGGCGGCTCGTCCAGGTAGCCGTCGTGCCCGGGCACCAGCACGGTGTCGCAGGCCCCCAGCTCCGCCAGACCCTCCGGACCCCACGGGGTGTCCAGCCCGAACGGGGCCGCGCCGCCGGTGCCGCGGAACCCCGGCGCCGCGCAGTACCGCACCTCGTAGTCCACCTGCGGGTGGCAGCGGGCGGCCGTGCCGAAACAGATCCCCGGTGCGGTGAGCTGGTGGCCCGGCACACCGTCGAGCGCGAGGACGGCGATCACTGGCATGTCCAGAATTTAGCCCAGGGTGACACCGGTGCTGCTGTCGGCCCCCGGCGCCGGTGCGAAGGATGGAGCATACGGCGCCGCAGGCCAGTGGCCTTCCGGCAGCCGGTTCCGACCATCCCGCGGCGCGCGTCGGCGCGCCTGACGAACGGATCTCCTGTGTCCAAGCCGAGTACCCGCCTGCGCCGTGCGGCGCGCACCGTCGCCGTCGCGCTGGCCGTGGCGGCCAGCGCCGCGACCATGACCGGCCCGGCCGAAGCCGTCGTCAACGGGCAGAACGCCGAAGGGCGTTACCCGTTCATGGCGTCGATCCCGATCACCGTCCCCGACCTGAGGTTCGACGACGGCGTCTGCGGTGCGACCCTGATCCACCCCCGCTGGGTGCTGACGGCCGCCCACTGCGTCGACACCCGGCTCGTGAAGCCCGACGGCATCGTGCGCATCGCCTCCGACCGCCGCACCTCCGGCGGCACGGTGCGCGGCATCGAGCGGGCCGTGACCCACCCCGGCTACGCGCTGGGCGTCGACGGCGCACCGAACGAGAACGACCTCGCGCTCGTCCGGCTCGACCGGCCCGCCCCGCAGACACCGATCCGGCTGGCCGACCGGCCGGCCCCGCCCGGAACGCCCACCCGGATCCTCGGCTTCGGCACCGTCGTCGACACCACGGACATCACCCAGGCCGCGTTCGCGAACCGGCTCCAGCAGCTCGACACCCGCCGGGGCGCCGTCGACGAGTGCTCGCCCGGCCGGGCGGGGCTGACCCGCCTGTGCACCGTCAGTCGGGTGCCGGGGGCGATGGCCTGCATCGGGGACTCCGGCGGCCCGCAGATCCAGCGCGGCCGGGGCGGACGCTGGGAGCTGGTCGGCGCCACGTCCGGGGACGGCGACACCGACCCCACCTGCTCGACCGGCCCCGGGCTCTACAGCAGCGTGCCGGCCTACGCGGGCTGGATCCGGTCGACCATCCGCACCTACGAGGGCTGACCCGCCGCCCGCCCCACCCCGCCGCCCGCTCCTGCTCGCCGCCCGCCCGGTGCCACGGATCCCGGTCCGGGGCACCGGGCGGTTCCCCGCCCCTGCCTCCCACCCTTCTCGTCCGTGTCCGAACCCTCCCGGAATATCCTCCTCCCATGCCAGTGATCGCCGTCCTCGTCCCCGACCGCCTGCCCGGGCACCACCTCACCACCCCCGGCCTGGTGTTCGGCACCGCGGCCCGCGACCACCCCGGTGTCGCCTACGACGTCCGGCTGTGCGCCGCGGGCGGCGGCCCCGGGCCGGGCAGGATCGGGCTGCCCGCGCCCACCGCGATCACCCTTCCGTGGGGCCTGGCGGGCGCGGCCGACGCGGACGTCGTCCTGCTGCCCTCGCGCGAAGCCCTGCCCGTCCACCAGGGCCTCCCTGCAACCGAGTCGGCCGAGGTCCTGCACGCCGCCGCCGCGCGCGGCGCCCGGATCGCCGCGGTCGGCACGGGGGTGTTCGACCTCGCGGCCACCGGCCTCCTCGACGGCCGCCGGGCCACGACCGGCTGGCGCCACCAGGAAGAACTGGCCCGGCGTCACCCCCGCGTCGAGGTCGACCCCGCCGGGACGCTCGTCGGCGACGGCCCGTTCCTCACCTCGGCCGGGATCTTCGGCGGGCTGGACGTCTGCCTGCGCGTGCTGGCGCAGGACCACGGCGAACAGGTCGCCGGCGACACCTGCCGGGAACTGCTCAGCCCGCTCGTGGTCCACGCGGAACGCGTGCGCGAGGGCATCGACCGCGGACTCGCGGACAGCAGCGGCCTCGACGACACCCTGGCCTGGCTGGACAGCAGGATCCACCTGCCGCTCACCCCGGCCGACATCGCCGCGCACGCCGGTATCAGCGTCAGCAGCCTCAACCGCCGCTTCCGCGCGCGCACCGGCCTCAGCGCCCAGCGCTACCTGCTGCGCCTGCGCCTGCAGCGGGCCCGTGAACTGCTGGAGGGCACCGACGACCCGGTGGAGTCGGTCGCGGCCCGCGCCGGCTTCACCTCCCCGGCCGGACTGCGGCACCACTTCGGGCAGCTCACCGGCACCACCCCCCGCGCCTACCGCGCGCGCCACCGCACCACGGCGCCCGGTCCCTGAAGGCGCCTGCGTGAGCGGCGGCGCGGGCGTGAGCTGCCGGACGTGCGGCCGGTGCGGATCCCCGGCCTCCCCGCCCCGGCCTCCCCGCCCCGGTCGGACTTCCCGGGCGTGCCGACCGAACAGGCCCTGCCGACCGCCGAGTTCACGCCCCGACCGGCAGGGGCTGCCGGGCCGTCCGGTCGGCCTGTCCGGACGCCCTGTCCGGTCAGCCCGCCCGGTCGGCCGTGTAGCGACTGGCGGGCCGGGGGAGGCCGAGGTGGCCGCGCAGGGTCCGTGCCGTGTACGCCGTCCGGAAGGCGCCGCGCCGCTGGAGCTCGGGGACGAGCCCGCGGGCGACCGCCACGAGGTCGTGCGGCAGCCGGCCGGGGCGCAGCCGGAACCCGTCGAGCCCGGCCGTCCGCCGGTCGAGGAGGAGGTCGGCGAGCTCCGCGGGCGTCCCGGTGAAGATCTCCGCGTCGGAGTGCAGCGGATCGCCGTTCAGCTCGTCGAGCCGGTCCCGTTGACGGGCGGCCTCGCCGGGCCGGTCGTCGAGGAACACCAGCAGGTCCGCGAAGACCTTGAGGGGCCGGTCGGGGGACCGGCCGACCGCTGCGCCGGCGGTGGCGACCTCGGCCAGGATCGCCGCGGTGCCGGCCGGGGAGTGCGGGGTGACGAAGACCAGGTCGGCGCCCTTGGCCGCGAGTTCGTACGGGATCCGGGCGTGCGCGAGGACGGCGACCGGCGGCTGTCCCTGCGGTGGGCGCGGGGTGATGGACGGGCCGCGGACGGCGAAGTGCTCGCCGTGGAAGTCGATCGGGTGGAGGCGGTCGCGGTCGAGGAACCGGCCGGTGGCGGTGGAGCGGATCTCCGCGTCGTCCTCCCAGCTGTCCCAGAGCCGTCGTACGACCTCCACCACGTCGGCGGCCTCGTCGAAGAGGGGCGCGAGACGCTTGGAGATCGCGTCGGAGTCCTGGACGTCGTCGTGGGTGAGTCGCGGTGTGGTGCGGCGCCCGAAGTGGGCGGCGTCGTCGGCGCGGGAGGAGAGCTGCGGGCGCCAGCCGGCCCGGCCCTGGCTGGTGAAGTCGAGGGTGGCGAGGGCGGTGGAGAGGTGGAACGGCTCGGTGTGGGTGACGTTGGTGGTCGGCACCAGTCCGATCCGCGAGCTGAGCGGTGCCACCCGGGAGGCGACGAGGACGGCGTCGAGGCGGCCGCGGACCTGGTCGGTGCGGTCGTCCGGGGTGGTGGGGTCGGCGGACTGGAGCGCGAGGGTGTCCTCGAAGGTCACCAGGTCGAGCAGGCCGCGTTCGGCCTCCGCGACGAGGTCGGCCCAGTACCCGGCCGTGAACAGCTCGCCGGGGCGGGCGTCCTCGGCGCGCCAGGCGGCGGGGTGCCAGCCGGCGCCGTCGAGCGCGACGGCGAGGTGCAGCGGCGGCCGGTGCGACTCGGTGGGGCTCATGCGGTGGCCTCCTGCGCCGTTCGGCGGGCCTCCGGCAGCCCGAGGTGTTCGCGGAGCGTGCTGCCGGTGTAGTCGGTGCGGTACACGCCCTTCTCCTGGAGCAGCGGTACGACCCGGTCGACGAACTCGTCGAGCCCGCCCGGGGTGAGGTGCGGGGTGATGACGAAGCCGTCCGAACCGTCGCTCTGCACGAACGCGTCCATGGCGTCGGCGACTTCGTGCGGCGTGCCGATGAACGTCTGCCGGCCGGTGACCTCGGTGACGAGCTCCCGGATGCTCAGGTTTCGTTCCCGGGCCAGCGTGCGCCACTGGCGGGCGGTCGCGGCCCGGTCGATCCGGAACAGGGCGTGGCCCTTGAACAGCAGGCTGTCGGGGTCGGGGTCGACGTCCGGGAGCGGGCCGTCCGGGTCGTAGCCGGAGAGGTCTCGGCCCCAGACGCCTTCCAGGTGGGCGATCGCCGTCCCGGGGCCGATCTGGGCCCGGCGGATCTCGGTGGCCCGCTCCCGGGCCTCCTCGGCGGTGTCGCCGAGGACGTACGAGACGGCGGGCAGGATCTTCAGCTGCTCCGGTGCGCGGCCGTGGCCCGCCAGTCGGCCCTTGACGTCGCGGTAGAACTCCTGGGCCTCGGCGAGTCCGGCGTACCGGCTGAAGACCACGTCGGCTGCGGCGGCGGCGAACTCCCTTCCCTGGGGGGACTCGCCGGCCTGGATGACCACGGGGTGGCCCTGGGGCGGGCGGGGCGTGTTGAACCGCCCGGTGATGTCGAAGTGCGTGCCCCGGTGGGTGAAGGACCCGGCGCCGGGGCGGACGAACCGGCCTCCGGCCGCGTCCGCGAGGACGTCGCCGTCGGCCCAGCTGTCCCACAACTCCCGTGCGGACTGGAGGAATTCGGCGGCCCTGGTGTATCGGTCGGCTTCCGGGAGGAAGCCCCCGCGGCGGAAGTTCTCCCCGGTGAAGTCGTCCCGGCTGGTGACCACGTTCCAGGCGGCGCGGCCCTCGCTGAGGTGGTCCAGCGCGGCCAGCCGCCGTGCCACCTCGTACGGTTCGTTGAAGGTCGAGCTGACGGTGGCGGCCAGTCCGATCCTGGAGGTGACGGCCGCCAGCGCGCTGAGGACGGTCAGCGACTCCGGGCGGCCCGCGACGTCCAGTTCGTAGATCTCTCCCTTGTGCTCGCGCAGGCGCAGGCCCTCGGCGAGGAAGAAGAAGTCGAACTTGCCCCGCTCGGCCGTCCGCGCCACGTGGTGGAAGGTCTCGAAGTCGATCTGGCTGCCGGCGCGCGGGTCGGACCAGACGGTGGGGTTCCCGATCCCGGGAAGGAACACGGCGAGATGGATCTGTTTTCCTGACACGACGAACGACCGCCTCCCGTCAGCCCGTTGGCCGGGCCTGCCCATCCTGCGCACCGCCGGGAAGCAGGGGCAACCGTCGCAACCAACTGTTCACGGGCGGACATGGGGCGCCATGCGGGGACACCCGACCGGTGGGTTTCGGACAGGCAAAGGCTGAAATCAGAAAATGACTTCGAAATGAAGGCTGGAATCAAATATTCCGCTTGAATCCATGGCAGTATGTGAGGTGTGAAGCGTGAAATGTCACATGGCTTCCACCTGACTTCCACCTGACATTCCTACCTACGAACGGGAAGCACCCGATGAATCGGCTCCTCGCCATTCTTGCCGGCAGCACCCTCCTGACCGTCGCCGGCGCCGCCCAGGCCACCGCCCAGGCCGCCGACGAAGCCGCGTCCGCCGTCGTCACGAGGACCTGCGTCAGCAGCTACCGCGGCGTCGTGGTCAACGAGCTCTGCGCCGTCGTCTACGGCGACCAGGTCACGTTCACCGGAACGGCCACCCCGAGCAGCGTCGCGTGGTCGCCGCGGGCCGTCCCCTTCCGCTTCACCGCCTCGGTGGTCGGCGGTCTCCAGCTCGGCGCGCTGAAGCCGGCGCCGGTCGTCAGGCGCAGTGCGACCGAGGTGGGCACGATCTCCGGTGTCGTCCCCTGCGGCTCGACCGCCGAGGCCACGATCGAGGCCACCGAGTGGGGCTGGCCGCCGTCGATCGCCACCCTCGCGGTGCCGGCGAACTGCTGACCCCGCCCGGGTGGGAAGGGCCCTGCCCGGCCGGTCGGGCAGGGCCCTTCCGCGGCTCCGGTCCCGGTTGCCCGCCTCGCACGGCGCCTGCGGGGCGGGAGACCGCGTCGCAGGCTGCCGCGCGCGGTCACCGGCGCTCCGTCGGCGCTCCGTCGGCGACGAGGGGCACCCGGGTCAGGCGCGGCTCAGCCTGGCCAGCCGCACCAGGGCGAGCGGGTGGTTGGCGGCCTTGCGCGGGGAGGGCGAGATCCACACCGTGGCGCGGACCTGGTCCGAGGCGCACAGCGGCGCGGTGGGCGGGTTCAGCGAGCGGTGACGTGCACTCATGTCGTCGGAGCCTTCCTGGTGGGGGGCGCGGCGGTCCTTCTCTCCGGCCACTCCAGGGAACCGGTCCGGCCGGGCCGGATCAATGCGGAGGACTACCTATCGACGCGGGTGAACGCTGGGGGAGCCGTCCGCGAAGGCGCCGTCCCGCCGGCCGTCCCGCCGGCCGCACCGCCCGTCGCCCCGTCCGCCGCCCACCCGCCGACCGCAGGTGCCCGACGTGCTTCGGGCGCCGCAGGTCAGACCTGCACGCCGTCCGCCGAGCCGCCCCCGATCTCGTCCGCGTCGGCCTTCGCGAGCGCCCGCGCCGTCTCGGCGCGACTCGTTCCCAGCTTGTGGAGCACGTTCGCCACATGGTGCTCGACGGTCCGGGGCGAGAGGAACAGGGCCTGGGCGATGTCCTGGTTGACGGCGCCCTGGGCGAGGAGTTCCGCGACCTGCCGCTCCCTCGGTGACAGGCGCTTGCCGTAGCCGCGGCGTCCCGGCGAGCCGGTGTTGCCGAGGTCGAGGTCCCGGCGGAGCTTCTGACAGCGGGCGGTGTCGGAGGTCGCCGCGACGTCGAGGTAGACGCGTTCCGCGGCGGCGATCCGCTCGGTAGCCCGGGTGCGGTCGTGGGGGGCGAGCGCGGCGGCGATCCGCTCGTCGGCCCGTGCCGCCTCGTACGGCCGGCCGATGTCGTGCCACTGGTTCCGGGCCCGGGTGAACGCCTCGTCGGCGCCGGGCTCGCCGCTCGCGCTGAGCAGGAGTCCCCGGGCGAGGTCGAGGGCCGCCGAGACGGCGGGCGCGGCCCGGCCGGTGAGGGCGTCCGCGGCCTCCTCGGTGACGGCCGCGGCGCGGGCGTGGCCGTCGGTGGCGATGAGCGCCTCGACGGCGACCGGCAGCAGTTCGGCGGTCCGGGCCCAGGCATCGGCCTGACGCGCGGTGGTGAGGGCGGGGCCGACCGTGGCGGCGGCGGCGACGGCGTCGCCCTCCAGCAGTTGCAGGCCGGCGAGGCCGGCGGCGGCGCGCAGGGCGGCCGTGACCTGGGACTCCCGCTGGCCGTACCGGCCGGCGATCTCGAACTCCTCGCGCGCCAGGGCCAGTCGGCCGCGGGCGGCGGCCAGCCGTCCGAGCAGCAGGGAGCGTTCGGCCCCGGCCATCGCCAGGTCGTCGAACTCCGCGCCCAGGGTGTCGAAGCGCTGCTCCAGCTCCTGCCAGCGGCCGGCCAGCATGTCCAGCCGGATCAGCGCGAGGCGGCTGTAGCACTCCAGGTACGGGATGGCCGCCTGCCGGGCCAGTCGCCGGCTCTCGGCCAGCAGGTGTGCGGCCCGGCGGTCGTAGCCGAGCTCGATGCCGATCTCACCCGTGTTGTAGAGCGCCCGGGTGGTCTGCCGGACGACCTCGGGGCGTTCGGAGGACCGGGGCAGTTCGTCGAGCCGGTCCCACACCGCCGGGTCGCCGTCCCGGGCCATGAAGGTGAGTGAGGTGGCCCGCACCGCGGCGGCCACGTCCTCGTCCGGACTGGTTGCCAGGAGGCCGTCGGCCCGCGCCAACCAGTCCGCCGCGTGCCGGCCGGCGCCGTCGCGCTCGTCCATGGCGATCGCGACCATGGCCCGGGCGGCCCGGCTGGGGCGTTCCTCCAACTCCTCCAGGGCTTCCCGGATCCGGTCGAACCCGGCCCGGTTGCCGCTGTGGACGGCGGTGAGGAACCCGAGGGCGAGACGGATCTCGCCGCGGTCCGCGACCGGCAGCCGGGGATCGGCGACCATGCCGCTCAGGACCTGGATGCTGGCCGCAGGGTCCACGTCGTCGGCCGCGATCCGGGCCAGGGCCAGCGCGGCCCGCCCGCGCCGCTGCGGGTCGAGCCCCGGCTCGTCCAGGAGGCTGCGCAGCATCGCCCGGGCGCTGCCCGGGTCGCCGAGGGCCACGGCCTGGTCGGCGGCGGCCTGCGCGAGGTCCTGCCAGGCGGGGCGGTCGCCCATGGCCAGCGTGTGGTGGGCGATCTGGACCAGCGGCCGGGGGGTCCGGGTGTCCAGGGCCTTGACCGCCCGGCGGTGCAGGACCCGGCGCTGCGGCCCGGGGACGCGCCGGTAGGCGACCTGCTGGGCCAGCACGTGGCGGAAGGCGTAGCGGTCGGGGGCGCTCTCCTGGAGGACGGCCGCGTGCAGGGCCTCCGTCAGGCCGTTCGCGCCGTCGGCGGGGCCGAGGCCGGCGACGGCGGTCAGCAGGTCCTCGTCGGCGGGGACGGCGAGGACGGCGGCGGCGGCCACGACGGCGTCGCCGGCGCCGCTGAGACGGGCGAGCCGTTCGGTGACGGCGTCGCGCAGGCCCTGCGGCACCTCGCGCCGGGCCAGCCGGGCGGCCAGGTCGGCGGCCGGGTCGGCCCCGCCCGGCCGGCTGCCGGTCCGGGTCTCGGCCAGGGTCTCGGCCCGGGGCCGTTCGGCGATGGCGAGCAGGTCCTCCTCGGCGGTCAGGGGGAGGCCCTGACTGCGGTCGAAGAGCACACGGGCGAGGTCGGGGGTGGCGCGCGGGCCGAGCGCGGCGCGGGCGAGCTCGTGGACGTCCGGCTCGGTGAGGGGGTCCAGCCGGATCAGCGCACCGGCCACGCCGGGCGGGCGCCGGTAGGCGGCACCGAAGGCCGGTGCGTCGGGCGGCATGTCCTCGGCGCGGTAGGTGACCGCGAGGGAGAGCCTCGGCGGCATGTCGCGGGCCAGCTGGAGCAGCAGGTCGCGGGTGGCGTCGTCGGCCCAGTGCAGGTCCTCGATCACCAGGACGGCGTCGTCGAGTGCGCCGAGCAGCGCGCGCAGGCCCTGGACCAGCAGGTGGCGCCCGGAGAGCAGGCCCTCGCCGCCGGACGGTGCGGGGGGCAGGTGCGGGGCCAGGTCGGGCAGCACCCAGCGCAGCGCCCCGGCGCTGGGCGGGAGGTCTCCGGGCGGGGGCAGCAGGGCGGCGGCGTCCCGCAGGGCGTCCACCACGGGGCCGAACGGCAGCGGTTCGCGCAGCGGGTGGCAGAGTCCGCCGAGCACGGCACGTCCCGTCCCGGCCCGGGCCGCGACGGCCTCGGCCACCAGTCGCGACTTGCCGATGCCGGCCTCGCCCTCGACGACGAGCACGGCCGGCGGGCGGGACAGCGCGTCGCACGCGAGGGCGAGCTCGTGGTCGCGGCCCACCAGGGCGAATCCGGAGCCGTGGGCGGCCGGCGGCTGGGGCCGGCTCATCGCCGTGCTGCCGCGGGGCGGTCGTGGCGCTCGGCGTATCCGGTCTGGGCTGGCATGACCCCTATGATGCCTCCGCCCCGGTCGGGCGCGTCGGGTGGGCCCGGGTGCACGTCACCCCGGCAGGCCGGCCGGGACTCCGCCGGGGGTCCGGCGTCCGGGGCGCACGACGCGTCCCGGTGTCTCGACGACCTCGCAGCCCGCGCGGGCCAGCCGTGCGACGGTCGCCGCGGCGGTGCGGTCGTCGAGCGAGAAGACGAACGGCCCGGGGACGAGGACGACGTCCACCCAGCCCTGCTCGGCCGCCGTCACCAGCTTCTCCAGGGCGGGCAGCGGGCCCCTGGCGGAGCGGCCGTGGTCGGCGTAGACGTCCGGGAACGGCAGGGCCAGCCGGACGGCCAGCATCTCCATGGCGGTGCGCACGTACTCCGCCTCGCGGGTGTCGTAGGGCTGGCACCGCAGGTACATCGCGGGCCGTCGCACCGGTCCCGCCGGCGTGCGGGCGTCGTCCATGCCGTTCACCTGGCCTTGTTGTCGTGGAGCGCGTCGTGGGGCGTCGGGACGGGACGGCGGTGCCGGGCGTGCGATGCCGTCGGTGGCCCGGCAGGTCCGTGGGCCTGTGAGCCCGCCACCTCCTGACTCGTGTCCGCGCCGACCGCAGTGGCCACGGCGACCGCTGTGGCCGGTGCGGCGCCCGGGGCGATGATCCAGCGGACCTCCGGAATCGTGCGGAGAACAATGCGGGGGAGTACCCATCTCTCGGTCCGTGTCCTGGTGGGCGGAGGTTCCCCGGGCCGGCGCTCCGACCCCGCCCGCGGTCGCACCCGGTGGTTTTCGGTCACGCATGCGGTGCCCGGTGACCGTTTTTCCGGCAGGGGAGGCGATGTGGGCGGCCGGCGCCGGTTTCCGTGGCAGTATCGACGTTGCGATGTGACATATCACATTGTGTTCGAAGGGTGTCGGCCCCACACGGCATGCCTAGCCGACCCTCAGGAGAGAAACCCGTGAAGCGAACCGCCCTCGTCCTCGCCACTGCCCTCGCCCTCGCCGGTCCGCCGGCTGCCGCAGTGGCCGCCCCCGCCACTGCCACCACTCCTTCCGTCGGCGCCTCGGCCCCGACGGCCGCCGGTCAAGCCTCCGGGACTGCCGCGGTGACGTCCGGCTGCGGGCCCGCCGTCATGATGATCAACAGGCTGAACTCCGTCTGCGTGACGGTCGACGGCACCTCGGTCAGTGTCTACGGGAGCAGCGCGCAGCTGATCCCCGGGCCCGGACGGAGCTTCCTCTACACGGTCTCCCTGGCCGTCGTCGGCGGAGCGGGGCTGGGGACCCGCAGCGGCTCCACCTACCTCGGCGCCGGAACCGGCTACGTCAGTGGCCCGAAGGCCGAAGCCCCGTGCGGGTCGACGGTCCGGGCGTCCTTCTCGCTGACGGACTTCGGCACCCCGCCGCCCGCGTCGACCGTGGACGTCCCCGTCACCTGCTGATGCCGGTGCTGCGCCCGGGTCGCCCCGGTCCGCCGCCGCGCGGCCCGGGGCGCCGGGGCCCGGACCGCCGCCGCCCGGGGCCCCGTCGGCCCCTGCGGCGGCCCGTCACCGCCCGCGCGGACCCCGACCCCGACCCCGACCCCGACCCCGACCGGGTCCGGGTCCGGGTCCGGGTCCGGGTCCGGGTCCGGGGTCCAGTCCGGGGAAGCGGTCGGACGTGTGGAGGCCGGACGCGTCGAGAAGGCCGCGGAGCAGCGGAGCGAACCGGGGGATCACGGCGTCGGGCGGCCGGGGCCGGTACGCGACGGTGTCGTGGACGCGGACGGCGACGCGCAGGGCGGGCCAGAAGCTGTCGGACACCTCCGCCGTCGCCCCGTACCCGGCGGCGGCCGCGTCGACGAGCCGCTGCCAGACCTCCGGCGCACCCGCGCCGAGCGACCACCGCAGCCCGATCAGCTCGCCCACGAGCCACCCCAGGTCGGTCGCCGGCGGGGCCAGACAGAGATCCTCGCCGATGAACACCGCGGCCGCGCCTCCCGGCCCGCCCGGCAGCAGTGAACCGAGTCCGGGTGCCCCGTGGCAGAGCACCCCGTCGTCGCCCGGGGCCAGGGCGGCCGAGCACCCCCGGATCAGGGTGTTGTGGCGCTGTGCGCCCAGTGCGTCGCGCAGCAGTTCCGCGCCGGGAACGGGCGAGTCGTCGGTGAGCCAGGCGTGCAGCCTGCGCAGGGCGCGGGAGGGGGCGGGCGGCGGGGTCCCCGGCGGCAGCGGTGTGCGGTGCAGACGGGCCAGCAGCGCGCCCAGGCCGGTGACGGCGTCCACGAGGGCGGTGGGCGGAGCGCCGTCCGCCCTCCGGTCGCCCGGCAGCAGGAGTCGGGCCGCGCTCAGCGGGCTCCGCGCGGAGTAGTGGCGGTGCCCCCGGCCGTCCTCCTCCCCGAGGAGCCAGCCGGTTCCGGCGGCCCGGTCGGTCCCGGGGACCGCGGGCAGGCCAGCGAGCAGCGCGGCCGTTCCGGGGGAGACGGCCGCGAAGGGGGACGGCGCGTCCGGGCCCGGCGCGCGCGACCAGCGGTAGCCGTGCACGGTCCGGCGCACGGTGGTCCGGAGCAGGCCCGTACCGAACTCGACGGCTTCAGCGACCACGGCCCGCCCCTCGGGCCGCGCCGGACGCTCCGTCCGCCGCAAGGGGCGGGGCGCCGGCGGCACCCCCGTGACCGCCGGCGTCCCCACCCCCGCGGGGCCCGGTCCCCCCGCCGGGCCCCGTTCCTCCGTGGGCGCCGCCCCCGTCGGCGCCCCCGCCCCCGCCACCCCCGGACGAGTCCGGGCCGCCTCCGCCCCCGCCACCCTGCCGCCCCTGTCGTCCTGGACGGTGAAGGCCGTTCTGCACGGTTTCCTCCTGTGGTGTGCGGGGCGGTCGTCCGGCGCCTCGACGCGCGCCGCCGGACGGTGGTGCGACCGCGGTCCCGGGCCGGTGTGGCAGATCCGAATCTCGCAGCCGGGACTTGCCCGGACCTTGCGAGGGGTGTTGAACCCGCAGGTCGGCGCCGATGTCGCGTTCCGGCGGCGATGGCTACGCTTGCCACGGGCGGTCCGCTCCCCACCATGATTCCGCTCGAAAGCAAGGAGATTGACGACATGTCAGTTCGGATCCGCTTGCTCGGGGGCGTCGAGGTGCTGATCGGCCGGCGGGCCGTCGACTTGGGGCACCCGCGCCAGCAGTGCGTGCTGGTGGCCCTGTTGGCCGACCGTGACGCCTGCGTGACCGCGGAGCAGCTGCTCGAACGGGTCTGGGGCGAGGCCCCGCCCCGTGGTGGCCGGAGCACCCTCTACAGCTACCTCTCCCGGCTCCGGCAGGCCCTGGAGGGGTCCGACGAGGCCAGGATCGAGCGCCGGGGCGGCGGGTACGCGGTCGACGTGGACCCCATGGCGGTCGACCTGTACCGCTTCGCACGCTGGACGGGCGAGGCGCGGACCGCCGAACCCTCCCGCGCGAGGCTCCTGTTGGAGCAGGCGGTGGCGCTCAGACGCGGCACGCTGCTGCCCAGGATCGACACGCCCTGGCTGAACGAACTGCGGACGCGGCTCGACGAACGGCACCGTACCGCCGAGGCCGACCTGATGGACCTCAGACTCGACTGCGGCGAGCACGCGGAGGTGCTCGGCGACCTGCAGCGACTCGTGACGGGCCACCCCCTCGACGAGGGCCCGGCGGGCCGGTTCATGCTCGCCCTGTACCGCAGCGGACGCCAGGCGGACGCACTGGAGCACTACGAGCGCACCCGGAGGGAGCTCGCGGAACAACTCGGCGTCGAACCCGGTCCGGAGCTGCGCCGTCTGCACCTGCGCATCCTGGCCGCCGATCCCGCCCTGGAGGCGCCGAGGACGGAGCCGGCCCCGGTGGCCGCCGCGCCGCCGTCCGCCGAGCCGGGGTTCGTCGTGCCGCGCCAACTGCCCTTGCGGCCGGACCGGTTCACCGCCCGGGAGGCGGAGCTGGAGCGGCTCGGTCCGCGTCGGGGCGAGGGCGCCCGCCCCGTCCTGGCGGTCACCGGGGCGGGCGGGATGGGCAAGACCTGGCTGGCTCTGCGCTGGGCCTACGACAACCTGGACTCCTTCCCCGACGGCCAGTTGTTCGTCAACCTGAAGGGCTTCGATCCCTCCGAACCCCCGATCCGGCCGCAGACCGCCCTGCGCGGCTTCCTCGAAGCACTCGGGGTCGCCCCGCACGCCGTGCCGACCGACCTCCACGGGCAGACCGGCCTCTACCGCAGCCTGACGGCGGCGAAGCGGATCCTCGTGGTGCTGGACAACGCCCACGACACCGAGCAGGTCCTCCCCCTCCTGCCCGGCGGCCTCGGCTGCACCGCCCTGGTCACGAGCCGCCGTCGACTGCCCGGCCTCGTCGTGGCGCACGGAGCGCACGTGCTGACGCTGGGCGCGCTGTCCGGTGAGGACTCCGCCCGGCTGTTCGGCAGCCACCTCGGACACCCGCGTCCGGAGGCCGAGCGGGCCGCCACCGACCGGCTGCTCGCGCTGTGCGGAGGGATGCCCCTGGCGATCGGTGTCCTCGCCGCGCGGGCGGCCGACCGGCCCGAACTCGCCCTGTCCGCGCTGGCCGAGGACCTCGGCCGCGTGCGCAACACCCTCGACGCGTTCGGCGCCGGCGACGGTGACACGACCGCCGACGTCCGGGCCGTCCTCACGTCCTCCTACCGGACGTTCGGCGGGCCCGCGCAACGGCTCTTCCGCCTCCTCGGCGCGCACCCCGGCCCGGACGTCTCCCTCGCCGCAGCCGCCGCGCTCGTCGGCGAGCCGGTTCCGGACGTCCGTCCGGTGGTCGCCGAACTCGCCCGCGCCCACTTCCTGACCGAGGACCGCCCGGGCCGGTACACCCTCCACGACCTGGTCCGGGCCCACGCCCGCGAACTCGTCGCCGGGGACGCGGACCGCGACGGCGCCTTCGACCGGCTGGTCGACCACTACCTCCACACCGCGCTCGCCTGCGACAGCCTGCTGAACGTCCACCAGGACACGCCGCCGCTGCCGCCGCCGCAGCCCGGCTCGGGCCCGTGGCGGCCGGCCGACGAGCGGGCCGCCCATGCCTGGTTCGCCGCCGAGTACCCGGTGCTGGGCACGCTCGTGCAGCAGGCCGGCGGCACCCGGTCGGGCGCCGGGTCGGGCATCCGGCCGGGTGCCCCCACCTGGCAACTCGCGAGCACCCTGAGCACGTTCCTCGGCAGGGGAGCACGGTGGCACGACGTGCTGGCCGTGTTCGAGGCGGCGCTCGACGCCGCCACGGCCGCCGGCGACCGGGCCGAACAGGCCCGCGCACACCGCGAACTGGGCTGCGCCACCATGGAACTGGGCCGCCACGACGAGGCCCTCGCCCACCTGGAGGAGTCGGTCCGGCTCTGCCGGGCCCTCGGGCGGCCGGAGGCCGAGGGGCATGCCGAGCTGCACCTGGGATACCTGTGGGAGGTCCGGGGGGACCAGGAACGGGCCCTGCGGCACGACCTGCTCGCCCTCGACCTGTTCGACACGGCCGGAGACGGCATCTGCCGGGCCAGGGCCCTCAACGCGGCGGGCTGGGACTACGCGCAGCTCGGCCGCTACGCCGAGGCGGCCGACACCTGCCGCCGGGCGCTGGACTACCACCGGGAGGTGGGCGACCACCGGGGCGAGGCCAACGCCCTGGACAGCATCGGATTCGCCCTGCAGGGCCTGGGCCGGTACCCGGAGGCCGCCGACTGCTACGAGCGCGCCCTGGTCATCAACCGCACCATCGGCCACCGCTCGAACGAGGCGCAGAACCTCGAACACCTCGGTGATGCGCACCACGCGGCGGGCCACGTCGCCGACGCGCGCGCCGCCTGGCAGGAGGCGGCCGAGGTCCAGACCGACCTCACCCACCGGCTGGACGACGTGGCCCGGCTCGCCGCCAAGATCCGGGACTGCGTCCCGGCCTGACCCGCACGACCTCCTCCCCGCACGACCTCCTCCCCGCACCCCGATCCAGGGCACCCCGATCCACGGGCGCCCCCGACCGACGGCCGCCGCCGCCACCCCGACCCGCCGCACCCCGCCGCCGTCCCTGCCGCCCCGTCACTCCGCCCGCGGCGGAAAACGTCGGGACCGGGCGGAGAACCCGGGCGTTCCCGGCACGGGCCGGGGGCGCCGGGCTAGGGTTCCACCGGAGGGGGCGGTCGGGATGACGGTGGAGTTCGGGGTACTCGGCACGATCGAGGCACGCGTCGCGGGCCGCCCCGCCGACGTGGGACACCTGCGCCAGCGCTGCGTTTTGGCCGCGCTGCTCGTGGACGCCAACCGGGCGGTGCCCGCCGACGAACTCGTCGAACGGGTCTGGGCGGGCAGGGCCCCGCAGCGGGCCATGGGCACGCTGTACAGCTACCTGTCCCGGCTGCGCCGGGCGCTGGACAGCGCGGGCACCGAGGTGCGGATCGGACGGCAGGCCGGCGGCTACGTCCTGGAGGTGGAACCGGGCGCCGTGGACCTGCACCGCTTCCGTCTGCTCGCCGCGCGGGCCAGGGCGTCGGACGGCGAGCAGGCGGCGGAGCTGATGCGGCAGGCGCTGGAGCTGTGGCGGGGGGAGGCGTTCGCCACCGTCGACACCCCGTGGTTCCACGAGCTGCGCCGCAGCCTGGAACAGGAACGCTTTTCGGCCGAACTCGACGGCACCGACCTCTCGCTCCGCAACGGCCTGCACGGCGAGGTGCTGCCCGCGCTCACCGCCCGCACCGCACAGCACCCGCTGGACGAGCGGCTGGCCGGTCAGCTGATGCTCGCGCTGTGCCGCAGTGGCCGCAGCGCCGACGCCCTGGCCCACTACCGGAGGCTGAGGCGCAGACTCGCGGAGGAACTGGGGGCCGATCCCGGCCCGGCGCTGATGCGGCTGCACCAGCAGGTCCTCACCGACGACCCCGGGTTGGCCGCCCCCAGGCCGGCCCCGCGCGCCGTCCCCGGTCCGCCCGCCGTCCCCGTGCCGCGCCAGCTCCCCGCCTGTCCGTCCTGGCTGACCGGCCGCGACCGGCAACTCGCGGAGCTGGACGGGGCGCTGTCCGCGCCGCACCCGCCCGGCGACACGGTGGCGGTCTGCGCGGTCGGCGGCAGCGGCGGGATCGGGAAGACCTGGCTGGCCCTGCACTGGGCGCACCGGAACCTCGACCGCTTCCCGGACGGCCAGCTGTACGCGGACCTGCGCGGCTTCGACCCGTCGGGGGAGCGACTCGCGCCGACCGTGGCGGTGCGCGCCTTCCTCGACGCGCTGGGGGTGTCCTCCGACGCCGTGCCCGCAGCCGCGCAGGAACAGGCGCGCCTGTACCGGAGCCTGGTCCAGGGCCGGCGGATGCTGATCGTGCTGGACAACGCCGCCGACGCCGAGCAGGCCGCCGCGCTGCTGCCGGGCAGCGCCACCTGTGCGGTGCTGGTCACCAGCCGCCGTCGGCTGGCCGGTCTGCCGAGCGCCCACGGCGCCCGGCTGCTGACCCTCGACGTGCTGGCCCCGCCGGACGCCCGCGCGTTGATGCTCCGCCACCTGGGGCCGGCCCGCGCCGAGGCCGAACCGGCGGCCGTCACCGCCCTGCTGGAGCACTGCGCGGGCCTGCCGCTGGCGATCAGCGTGGTGGGTGCCCGGGCGGCCGCGCACCCCGACTTCCCGCTGGCCGTGCTGGCCGAGGAGCTCAGGGACGAGTCGGCGCGACTGGACGCCCTGGACGCGGGTGACCTGACGGCCGACGTGCGGGCGGCGTTCACCGTCTCCTACCGCGCCCTGGGTGCCGGGGCGGCCGAGGTGTTCCGGCTGATCGGCCTGGCCCCGGGGCCGGAGATCGGGACGGCCGCCGTCGCGGCGCTGACGGCCTGGTCGGCCGGCGCCGTACGGACCGCGCTGCGGGAACTGGAGAACGCGCACCTCGTCCGGCAGCCCGCGCCAGGTCGCTACCGGCTGCACGACCTGGTCCGCCTCTACGCGGCCGAACGCGCACGCCAGGAGCCGGACGGCAACGACCGGGCGCTGCTGCGGCTGATGGACTTCTACGTGCACACCGCCGGATTCGCCGCCGAGCGGCTGGATCCGCACCGGGACCGGGTGAGCCCGGCGCCCGCCGGGCCCGGCGTCACCCCGGAGGAACCGGCGGACCACGGCGCGGCCCTCACCTGGTTCACGGCCGAGCACGCCGTGCTGCTCGGCGCGATCGACCGCGCGGTGTCGGCCGGTCTGGACGCGCACGCCTGGCACCTGGCGTGGGCCCTGGAGACGTTCTTCGACTTCCGCGGACACTGGCACGACTGGGCGGCCACCCAGCGGACCGCGCTGGAGGCGGCCCGGCGGCTCGACGACCCGGCCCGGCAGGCGGGGGCCCACCGCAGCCTCGGCAGCGTGCACACCCAGATGGGTCGACCGGACGAGGGCCACAGCCACTTCCGGCACGCCCTCGACCTCTACCGGCTGATCGACGACCGTACGGGCCAGGCGCACACCCACCGCGGTCTGGGCTGGGTGCTCGTCCAGCAGGACCGGCAGCGGGACGCGCTCGGCCACGTCGAGCAGGCGCTCGCCCTGTACCGGCAGACGGGCCACGCGGGAGGCCAGGCCCGGGCCCTGAACAACGTCGGCTGGCTGAACATCATGCTCGGCGACCACCGCACGGCCCTCGACCACTGCGTCCAGGCGGTGCGGCTCAACCGGGAGATCGGGGACCGGCACGGCGAGGCGGGCGCCTGGGACAGCCTCGGCCACGTGCACCACCACCTCGGCGACCACACCGAGGCCGTCCACTGCTACCGCCGGGCCCTGGAGCTGGACCGGGGCTTCGGTGACCGGTACGGCGAGACGGAGATCCTGGGCCACCTCGGCGACACCCACCTCGCCGCGGGAGACCGGGACGCGGCCCGGCAGACCTGGCGCCAGGCCCTGACGATCGCCGAGGAGATCGGCCACCCGTCCACGGACGAACTCCGCGGCAAGCTCGCGGGCCTCTCCGCCGCGCAGCCCTGAGGGCACCCGGACCCGACCTCCCGCCGCACCGCAGCACCGCCGTACCGGCGCCACCCCGCCCACCGTCCGCGGCGCCGCGGATGGTACGGTGCGCAATCCTCACGAACGTGTCGTGCCCCCTTCACCTCGGTGCCGGCCGGATGCGTCATGCTCACTGCGGCGGGGCGTCCGCCGACGCGCTCTGACAAGGGGACAGACACGTGGCCGACCGCCGCTCCCTCACCGGCACCTTCTTCACCGGCCTGCTCGTCGCGGCCGCCGTCGTGCTGCCGGTCCGGCCGGTCACGGCTGCGGTCGGCCCCGGCGACCTCCCCTTCGGCTCGGCCACCACCGTCGGCCTGCACAACACCTACGACCCGGCGGCGTTCGGCTTCCTCGCCCAGGGGCTCGACACCGGCACCGGCATGATTGAGCTGGACGCCTGGACGGACACCGTCACCAAGGAGTGGAAGGTCAGCCACTCCAACCCGCTCGGCAACGCCAACAACTGCGTCAGCGCGAGCACCCCCGCCCAGCTCTACACCGGCGGGGGCGACAAGAACCTGGAGACCTGCCTGGACGACGTCCGGGTCTGGCTCGGTGCCCACCCCGGCGCCGGCCCGCTCGTCATCAAGCTGGAGCTCAAGGCGGGTTTCGCCGGCAACCGCGGCATGGGCCCCGCCCACCTCGACTCGTTGATCGCCGCTCACCTGGGCGCCGCCGTCCTGCGCCCGGCGGACGTGCTCGCCAAGCCCGGCGGCGGCTCGTACGCGACCGCCGACGAGGCGGTGCGCGCGGGTAACTGGCCGACCAGGGCGGCGCTCGCCGGGCGGGTGCTGGTGTACGTGATCCCCGGCTCCTTCGAGGAGGGCAACCCCTTCGACACCCTGCCCACCGACATCGAGTACGCGCGCCACCTGCGCGACCTGGCCGCGGCGGGCCGGACCGGCGAGGCGCGGATCTTCCCGGCCGTGCACGGCGCCGCGTCCGGAGACCCGCGCGCCAAGTACGCGGAGACGTCGATCCGGCCGTGGTTCGTGGTGTTCGACGGTGACGCCGCCGCCTACGCCGGCGGGATCGACACCTCCTGGTACGACGCGCGCCACTACCTCCTGACGATGACCGACGCCCACAAGGTCGCCCCGGCCATGAGCGCCACCGACCCCACCGCCGACCAGGCCCGCACCCGGACCGAACAGCTCGCCCGCGCCCACGCGAGCATCGTCTCCGGCGACTGGCGCAGGCTGCCCGCCGTCCAGTCCCTCGTCCTGACCCGCGGCTGACGGGTCCGGCGGTCGGCGGCCCACGTCGGCCGCACGCCCCGGATCCGGCCGGGGCACGTCGGGAGCAGGCCGGCCCGCTCCCGACGGTGCCGCTCAGGCGATCATTCGGGCGGGGTGATCACTCGGAGGGCCGGTGATCGTGGTTCCCCGCGACCGCCGGGCGGCGGCGCCGGGCTGCGACGACCAGCATCGGGGCGCCGGCGAGGAGCAGGGCCGCGCCCGTCGCGGCGACCGGGAGCAGGTCTCCGGCACCCGTCTCCGGCAGCGGCGCCGCGGGACCGTGCCCGGCCGGCGGCTGCGGGGCCGGCGGCTTGGGCCGTGGGCTGTGAGCCGGCTTCGGGGTCTCGGTCGGCTTCGGACTGTGGGTGGGCTTCGGACTGTGGGTCGGTTTCGGGGTGTGGGTGGGCTTCGGGCTGTGCGTGGGCCGGGGCGAGTGGGTGGGCTGCGGCTCGGCCCTGACCGTCACGGTCGCCGACGAGGGCGGCGAGGTGACCGTCGTGGGACCGGGGGCGACGGCCGTCGCGACGGCCGTGTTGGCGATGGCCTCCTGACCGAGATCGGCCTCGGTGACGGTGTAGGTGCCGGAGCAGGTGACCGAGCCGCCGGGAGCGAGCGGCGTGTCGGCGCAGGAGTGCACCGGGGTACCGCCCGAGCCGTTGAAGGCGGTGTCCACGACCTCGGGACGGGTGAGCGTGACGTTGCCGGTGTTGGTGAGGATCAGGGTGTAACTCACGACCTGGCCCGCGTGGTCGACCACCGCGGGTGCGGCGGACTTGACCAGGGTGAGCGCGGGCTGCCGGGTGGGCGTCACCGTCGCGGTGGAGGGCGGGGAGGTGACCGGGGGACCGCTCGGCGGGGTGGCGGTGGCGGTGGCGGTGTTGGTGAGCGTCCCGGCGTCGATGTCCGCCTGCGTCACGACGTACGAGGAGGTGCAGGTCATCGACTCCGCCGGGGCCAGGGTGGTGCCGGGACAGCTGACGGTCGGCGTGGTCCCCGCACCGGAGAACGAGGTGTCCGCGGCGGTCACCCCGGTCAGCGTGACGTTCCCGGTGTTGGTGACCAGGTAGGAGTAGGTGAGCCTCTGCCCGGGTGTCAGGGTCGCCACCAGCGTGGAGCGCCGGTTGTTGCCGCCGCCCCCGCCGGCGGAGGCGGTCTTCTCCAGGGTGAGGGACGCCCGCGGGCCGGTCACCGTGGTGGTGGAGGGCGGCGAGGTGACCGGCGAACCGGTGGGCGGGGTGCCGGTGGCGGTGGCGGTGTTGGTGAGCGTCCCGGCGTCGGCGTCGGCCTGGGTCACCGTGTACG
>NZ_JAQYWW010000584.1:0-331 GCF_036322525.1 Streptomyces sp. BE20
GGGGGGGGGGGGGGGGGGGGGGCGGCGGCGGGGGGGCGCGCCGGACACCCCCCCGCGGGGCGGGGCCGCGGCCGCCGCCCGGGGGGGGGGGGGGGGGGGGGGGGGCGGGCGGCGGGGGAGAAGGGGGTGCGGGGGGGGGGTTGGGGGGGGCTGCCCAACAGTCTGGTCTTGTCGGCCGGGGCTCGGGCGCGGCGGGCCGGCCCGCGGGGCCCGCCCGCCGCGCCCCCCCCGCCGCCGCCCGCCCCCCCCCCCCCCCCCCCCCCCCCCCCCCCCCCCCCCCCCCCCCCCCCCCCCCCCCCCCCCCCCCCCCCCCCCCCCCCCCCCCCCCCCC
>NZ_JAQYWW010000585.1:0-68106 GCF_036322525.1 Streptomyces sp. BE20
AGAGATGACAGACTGGGCACCCAACGGAGCTCCTACCGAACAGTGATCTTGGTCGACACGGTTCTAGCAGGAGCTCCGTCCCATTTCAGGCGACTTGACGCGGCCACCCACGGCTCTATCTACACGGCATTGGGGCTAGCCGAGGACGTTCACGATGCCGCCCAGCAGGTGTTCGAGGGCCGAGCGCAGGGGTAGGACGAGCGGTCCCGCGGCCACGGCCACGGTCAGGGCGACGGCCAGCCGCGGGGTCTCCCGCCAGTGCGGGAGGACGCCGAGCACGAGCACCAGCGAGGCGATCACCAGCGGCGGCCCCAGCGCCACCGCCCAGGCCGGCAGCGGGCCGAGCGTCACCGGGGAACTCCAGGCACGGGACAGACCCAGCCAGCCGACCGAGAGGATCAGGCTGAGGTCGATCAGCCGGGGAACCGCCCGGGGCACCCGGATCCGGCCGTCGAGCCCGCGCCGGAACGAGAACACCATCATCAGCACCATGACGGACAGGACGGCCAGCTCGACGCGCATGACGCCCCGGAAGTCGGGCGGGGGGAAGTGCCCGGTGCTGAAGACCCAGGTGACGGCTGCGGCGGGCACACCGAGCAGCACCGACCAGAGCAGGCACATCCGCAGGACCCGGGCCGGAGCGGGCCGCCAGATGCTGCCCGCCGACGGTGCGGGCCGCTGCTGCGTCCGGGCGAGCAGCGCGGCGATCATCGCGTCCTCGGGCCGGTTCTCCGGGCCGTGTCCCGGTGCCTCGCCGCGCCTGCGGAAGCTGTGCTCCAGAATCTCGCGGCGCCGACGCACGATGTGCGGCCGCTGCTCGTGTCCGCGGCTGACGGCGCTGAGGTAGCCGAACAGGAGGAGGACGGCGCCGACCGCCGCCGCCGCGGGCAGCCGGGCGGTGGGCCCCTCGCCCAGGGGCGGCGCCATCCAGGCGGCGGTGAACGCCACGACGAAGACCGCGATCAGCGCCATGCCCCGGACGGCGTCGAACGGGGCCGTGAGGTCCGAACGGCGGACTCCGGCGGACGCGCCCACCACCAGCCAGAGCGCGGAGAGCAACAGAAACTGGGTCGCGACGGCCATCGGCAGCAGGTCCGCCAGTTGCCCGGAGAGGAGGTTCCCGACGGCGGCGCCGAACGAGCGGGCCTGCCCTCCCGCTCCGAACGCGTAGGCCAGCAGGAGCAGCAGCAACTGGGCCACGCCGAGCAGGCGGCCGGTGTCGTCCCAGAAGTCCCGGGAGGTGAGGACGCGCGCGATGGGCCGGGCCTGGACACCCACGAGGACGAGCACCAGCAGGACCGGAACGACGATCACCCCGAAGGAGGTGTACGGGTCCCCGGTGGTCAGATGGATGGGGATGCCGAGCGCGTCGGCGACGTGCTGCCCGCCCCGGATCACCCTCCACATCCACTCGGGCGGGGATTCGTCCGACACCGCGGCGGCGCCGATGACCGTGACCGATCTCATCCGTCCCCCTACGCTCGCGCCCGGAGGGTCCCGCCCTACGGGCCCGCTCCGGCGTTCCGCCTTCGCCCGGACGGGTCGTGACGTCCGGGCGCCGGTCCAAGAATGGCGCTGTGAAAGGTAGTTGGGAACGGCGATCGGGATCCGTTCACCGAGCGGGGACCGTCCTGTGACAGAGCCACCGGCACCGGGGCGCGCCCGGTGCCGGTGGTGCCGGTGATGCGGGCCCGGGGCTGCGGCGCTCTCGAACCCGGGCGCCAGGGTCTCGTCCTCCGTCGGCTACGGGGGCCTCCTGCATGCCGGCCGTCAGACCTCGCCGAACTCGCCTGCCCGGAGGGCGGTGAGGAAGGCCGCGAACTCGGCGGCCGGGAAGACGAGGGCCGGGCCCTGCGGGTCCTTGGAGTCGCGGACAGGTATGAAGCTCCGGAAGTCGACCGAGACCTCGATGCACTGCCCTTCCTGGGCGCTGTGGCTCGACTTGCGCCACGTGGCCGCTGTCAGGTCAACCATTCTCAAATCCTCTTCGAACGCGCCGAATGAACTCGATTGAGGACGCCCTCGACAACGCCTCAACCTGTAGTTCATCGTACTCACCGGCCCAAACCGCCAGTGCTGCTGCGTCGCGCTCCAAGTACCCGCGCCGCTGAGTTTCGCCGTACCCCAGCACTGAGCCGTTGGGCATGGTCAGCAAGGTGATCGGGTGAGCGAAGGGCCGGTCCTCGCCGAGCGTGAACGGCGATACCTGCACAATGATTTGAGGGTGAGCGGCCAGTGTCTCCAGGTGGCGGAGCTGCTCGGCCATGACTGTGGGGCCTCCGACGACGCGGTGCAGGCAGCCCTCGTCTATCACGGCGTGGACGCGCGGCCCGGTCTCGGTGATGCGCTTCTGGCGCTGCAGCAGTAGTTCGATTCGGTCCTCGGCTTGTTGCTGCGTCGCGCGACCTCGGCGCACGCGGGCGTTCTGATAGGCCTCGGCGTACGTCGGCGTCTGGAAGAGACTGGGCACGACGTTGATCTCGAACAGCCTCAGCGCGACCGAGTCCGCCTCGCTTCGCAGGAACTCGGTGAAGCCTTCGAGCAGCACAGATCTGCCTGCCTTGCGCCACTCCCGTTCGAAGTGACCTCGCGTCCCGAATGCTTGATCAAGTCTTCTCGCAAAAGCTTCGGTTGAAGGCTTGCGGCCAGTTTCCACGGCGGACACGTGCACGGCCGAGTAGCCGGTGAGGTGCGCCACGTGCTGCTGCGTCAACCCGCGCTCCTCGCGCCGCCTGCGGAGTTCTGCGCCGAACGCGGCAGCAGGGGATTGCGTCGGGTCAAGCTCCTTGCGATTCATGGTTGATGGCATCTCTTCCTTCGGAGCCGACATGTTGAAGGTATCGCCGACTGTACGTCAGTGTTGACCACCCCAGGTAGTGAACCGACTACAGAAGGGAGTGGCCGCTATGCCGCGAATGAAGTCGACCTCGGCGTATCGTCCCCAAATCGGCGAGATCGTCCGCGACTTGGCCAAGCGAGGGCTGGGAGGCGAGCCGGTGGAGGGCGTCTGCATGGACTGCCTGGCCGGGCTCTACTACCTCCGCTCCGAGCACGGTGGCTGCGAGTGGACCACCAGACCGGAGAGCGTCCAGCGGCTGGACGCCCCCCGCTTCGTCAACGTGCAGCACCCGAGCCCGCCGCGTTCGGTGGCCCCGATCGGAGAGGTCACGTGAAACCCCGACTCGGGGTGATGGCGCCGCTGGTGTACGCCGTCGTCGTGGCGCTCAGCGCACTCGCCGCCCTGGCGGTCGGCTGGCCGATCAGGCACGGACCCCTCGGCCCGTGGCTCCTGGTCGTCGGGCTCGTCTTCGCGACCGGAGTGATCGGTGCACTGCCGGCCCCGGACGGCTGGGTTCCCCGCCACGACGACACGGTGCCGCCGGAAGACACCGGTCGAGATCGCCGCCGCTTCCGCCACGTCCAGAGCCGCGGGCAGTCAGCCTGAGCTCGGATCCCTCCCCGCAACCTACTCCGCTGGAGAACCCGTGATGACCTCCCTGCCCAGGATCCTGACCGACCCGCCGGGCCGGCGCCTCGGCCACCAGGCCCTCATCCTCAACCGGGACGGTGCCGTGCTCCTGATCGGCACCGCCTACAAGAACGGCCTGATGCTCCCCGGCGGCAGCGCCGAGCGCAACGAACTCCCGCACCTCGCCGCCCGACGCCACACCGAGACCGAGACCGGCCTCGCCCTCCCGCTCGCCCGCGTCCTCGCCGTGGACTACGTGAGCATGCAACTCCTGCCCGAGGGCGTGAACTTCGTCTACTGGGGCGGCAGACTCGTGCCGACCCAGGAGGAGATCGTGAGACGCCACCGGCCGCCGGCGGAGATCGTCGAACTCCGCTGGGCCCACCGCGCCGAACTCGGCGACCTGATGGAAGCCGACCAGCACCGCCGGCTGGAACAGGCCCTCGACGCCCTCGGCCGGGGCGCCCACCTGCCCATGCTCCTCCGGGGTGTCCCGGCGGCGTAGGAGTGGTGAACGCATCTGCCCGCCTGGCATGGTGCGCCGGGCGGGCAGATGGCCGTCGATCGCTACGCGTCGGTGGCGGGGTGACCCGGCCCCCGGGGGGTAGTTGTCGGTCCTCTCGGACGAGGAGCTGGCACGGCGGGCCAGGGACGGGCGGAGGCCCGCCCTTGGGACGCCGCGCTCGTGGCGGTCGACGAGCTCCGGCGGCGCTGACCGTCTGCCGGGCGGAGCCCGGTGGGCGAATGCCGTCCGGGCGGTCCGGCGGAAGCTCCGTCACCCCCTCAAGGCGCGCGGGCGCGTGCGCTGACCCTGCGGGGTGCGCGGGGTGCTGGGCGTCGTCGTCGGGCGGGGTGTCCGGGGGGCGGTCAGGACGGGCGTAGGGCGGTGGCGCGCTGGATGAGGTGGTCGACGGCCGGACGGCGTCGGTGGGGGAGGAGGAGGCGGGGGAGCCGGGCCCTGGCCGCGTGGATCCGGCGGGAGGACAACAGCGGGTAGACGTCGAGGAACGCGTGCCAGGAGGCGCACGCGCCCTCGACGTGCCCGGCGGCCAGCTGCCACTCGGCGAGCCGGCCGAGGACGACGGCGCGGGAGCGGGGTTCCGCCCGGGGCCGGCGGGCGGCGGACGTCTCCAGGGACCTGATCGCCCCGGCGGGGTCGCCGAGTTCGGCGCGCACCAGGGCGCGCTGGTGGTCCCAGGACGCGCGGTGGTAGTCGCCGATCGGCGGTGGCGGGCCCACGATCTGCGGGAGGAGGTCGTGGGCGTCGCGGAGATGGCGGAGCGACGCCGCGCCGTCGCCCGACGCGGCCTCGGCGAGGGCGAGTTGCCCCAGCACCGAGGCGCGGAGCCGTGGTGGCGCCGCGCCGATCGGGCAGGCCGCGGCGGCCCGGGCGAGCCGCAGGCTCTGGCGGTGGCGGCCGAGTTCGTACGCCTGGGTGCTCATGGCCCTGAGCACCATGGCCTGGGCGGCGGTGTCGCCGGCGCGGCGGGCGAGGGCGAGGCCGATCCGGTAGTACCAGCCGGCCAGGCCGTTGAGTTCGTCGTCGACGTGCATGAACGCGCACAGGTAGCTGAGCCGGGCGGCGTCGCCCAGCAGGCGCGTGTGCCGCACGGGACCGCAGGGCCGGCCGAGCATCGGGGCCACCGTGGTGCCGAGCAGCCCGGCGAGCGCGGTGCGGGCCTGGCCGCCGCCCTGGGTGCGGTCGACGGTGGCGAAGACGGTCAGCACCTGCCGGAGCACGTCCGGGTCGGTGTCCGGTTCGGCTTTCGGTGAGTGGTCGGACAGGTGGTGCGGGGCGCCGTCCCTCGTCGGACGGACGAGGGCGCTGACGTACTCCTCGGCCGTGAGCGGGCGGTAGGGGAGGAGCTCGCCGTGCCGGTCCGGAACGGCCACCGCCGCGGCGAGGCTGCGGAGCGCCTCCTGGTCGGACACCTCCGTCGGATCCTCCGCCCCGGCTCCGGTGAATCCCGCGTCGGCGAGGGTGACGGTACGCCCGAGGCGCCGGGTCAGGGCGGCGCAGACGAAGTGCGCCGCAGGTCTGCGGGGCGCCGCGCCGGTGAGCCACTGGTGGACGGACGCGCGCCGGTAGGCCAGGCTCGTCCCGGCCTCGGCGGCGGCCCGGTTGACGGCTCGGGCCAACTCCTCACCGCTCCAGCGGGATTCCCCGAGCAGTTCGCGAAGACGGGTGTTGGGAATGCGGCGGCCGGTCATGTCTCCCCCTGGGAGGTCCCGTGGGCCGGACGCGGGGATCCCCGACGGGGAAGGCCCCTGCGCTCACTGGCCATGCTAGCCAGCCCGGCCTCAAGGTTCTTGACAACAAAGAAAATTGACGGCCCCCAAGTCTTGACGGGCCGGAGGCCGCCGGGGGCTCGGTGCGACCGGTGATCGGCGACACCATCGGGGGTACCGGCGGGTCCTTCCCGGAGCGCCCCGATGTGTGGAGGCGGCGCCCGTGATCACCGGCCCGAAGAGTTCCGCGGCGCCCGGCGGGGTGGTCCACATGTTCCCCGGTCAGGGGGACTTCAGCCTGACCCCGCTGCTGCGGATCCTTCCCCGTGTCCCGGCGCTGGCGCGGGCGGTCGTCGAGGTCTTCGACGAAGCCGACACGGTCGCCGCCGAGTTCGGCGTGACGCCGATCGGTCCGCGGCTCGCGGGTGGGCGGGTGCTCAGCGCGGGCGTACTGGCGGGCGAACCGCCCGGAACCGTCCAACTCGCCCTGTTCGGCGTGTCGATGGCGGTGCACCGGGCGTTCGAAGCGGACGGGTTCCGGGCCGACCGGATCCTCGCGGTCAGCTTCGGCGAGATACCCGCGCTCGCCGCTGCGGGGTCCTGCTCGATCCCCGACGGGGCCCGTCTGGCCTGCCGGCTCGGGCAGTTGCTGACCGGGGCGGGCGGCGGCATGACGCTGCTGGGCGCGGCGGAGCACCGGGCCCGCAGACTGATGGCCGAGGCCGGACCCGGGGCGGGATCGGTCGTGGTGGCCTGCGTCAACCATGCCGGGGAGACGGTGCTTTCCGGCAGCCCGGACGGTCTCGCCGCGGTCGAGTCGTCGGCCAGGCGCCGGGGCGTGGTCGTCCACCGGCTGCGGCTGCCGTTCATGAGCCACCACCCGGCGCTCGCCCGGGAGGCCGGCGCGTTCGCCCACTACGCACGGCAGTTGCACCTGGGCCCGCCGCAGCGGCCGGTCTACTCGGCGGTCGCCGGGCGGTTCCACCGGCGGGACACGGACCTGCCGCGGGCGCTGTCCGCCTGCCTGGTCCGCGCCTTCGCGCTGCCCGAGGTGATCGGCCCGGCGCTGGTCGGAGCCTCACAGGTGCTCGAAGCCGGCACCGGCCGGACGCTCACCACCAGCGTGCGGCTCGCCATGCCGCACGTGGTGGCCCTGGCGCCGGTCTTCGACGGCGGGTGGCCCACCGCCGGGACGGGAGGGCACGCGGGCGACCGGGGGCGTCCGTCCCCGCCGGACCTCGCCCGGCGCGGGCCGGGCGGGCAGAGGGGAGAAGGCGTCGTGAACACCGGACAGCGGGACGGGCACCGGCGCGGGGCCGCGGACGTCGTGGCGCGCCTGACGTCACTCCTTCCACCGGGACGGGGGGACGAGCTCGGGAAGGTGCTGGCGGAGGATCCGATCCGGGACGAGCCGGAGAGGCGGGACACGGAGCCGGGATTCACGGAGCAGGGAGGTGCAGAGCCGGGAGGTGAGGAGCCGGGAGGGCCGGCGCGGGGCGGTCCCGCCGACCTGCGGACGGACACCCGCGCCCACCGACGGTTGACCAGGCTGGCCGCCCTGCTGCCGCCCGCCGCCGAGGTGGTCGCCGATGCCGAACTCCTGGCCGCCCTCGGCGAGGCGACGGTCCTCGCCGATCCGCCGCTCTACCAGACGTTCCTCTCCCACTACACGCTGTGCGTCGGATCGCTGGTCCTCCTGGGCGGGGAGGAGGCCGACCCGTCCGGGGCGCTGGCACACGCCCGGACCAAGGGTTCCTTCCTGGTCACCGAGATCGGCGAGGCAGGCAGCCACCTCGGCATCCGTACCGAGGCACGTTTCGACGTGGCGCGCCGCGCGTTCGTCCTCCGCACCCCGGACGAGCGCGCCGCGAAGTTCTCCTCGGTGGCCGCGGCGGGGCTGCCCCAGCAGGCGGTGGTGTGCGCGCGGTTGCTGACACAGGGCCGGGACGGCGGGGTGTTCTCGTTCCTCGTCGACATCACCGGTGCCGAGGGCCGGCCCGCGCCGGGCGTCTCGATCTCGGCCCCGGTCGCCGTGGACGCCCTTCCGCTGCCCTACGGCCTGGTCCGCTTCGACGGCGTGCGCGTGCCCGTCGACCGCTGGCTCGCGGACGGTGCCACGATCGACGACGCCGGAGTGCTGCACGACCCGTCGGCCGGTCCCGACGCCCGCCTCCGACGGACCCTGAGCTGCGGGCAGGGTCTGTGGGCCACCCTGCCCTCGGCCATGGCGGCCATGGCGGGCCGCAGCGCGGCCATGGCCTGGCGGTTCAGCGCCGGCCGTCGGACCCACGGCCGGCTGGCTCCGGGGGTACCCGTCCTGGAGTACCGCACCCAGCAGCACGCCGTGATCGGCGGGTTGGCGGAGGCGTACGCGCTGCGCTGCACCGCACGGGCGGCCCTGGCCGCGTGGGCGGCCGGGCGCGCCGCAGGGCCGGCCGACCGGCCGGAGACGGCGATGACCTTCTCCCCGTGGGCGGGCGTCGACCGGGTGCTCGCCCTCTACAAGGCGTACAGCACGCGGTCGGTGGCCGAACTGATCGACGGCTTGCAGCACCGGTGCGGTGTGTCCGGCTTCTTCGACGGCAACCGGTTCGCGGGGTACCTCGGCTTCGCCCGCGCCTTCGACAACGCGGGCGGGGACAACACCCTCATCCTCCTCGACGCCGGGCGGGCCCTCGTCGAGGAGCGCCCGGTCCGTCCGGCGGACGCGGCCCGCGAGCCGAGCGATCTGAACGACCTGAACGACCTGGGCGATCCGAACGATCTGAGCGAGCCCCTGCACGTGGCGTGGTGGCCGCACGTCGTCGCGACCCTGCAGGACCGGCTCGCCGACGACCTCGCGGCAGCGCACGCGGCCGGCGTCGCGGCCGGGCGCCGGGCGCTGGACCTCTGGAACCCACTGCTGGCGGATGCCCTGGACCTGGGGGACGTCCTGGCCTGCCGGCTGGCGGCCGACGCGGCGGCGGGTGGTGTCGTGGCGGCCGGCGCGGACGGTCCGGGGTGGACCGTGCCCCTGGCCGACGACCTCGCGGCGCTCGCGGGACTCCGCCGGGCCCGGCGGCTGGCCGGGCCGCTGCTGGCGGCCGGCGTGCTCGCACCCGCGACCGTGCGCGCGTTCCCGGCCGCGACGGACGCCCTCTGCGACCGGCTGCGACCCGTCCTCCCGGACATCGTGGACGCCCTCGACCCCGGTCGGGGCCTCGCCCTCTCCGCACTCGACCGGACCGACCACCCCGCCGCACTGCTCGACGCCCACGGCCCCCGTGACGTCGACGGCTGCACCCTCGACACCGGCCCGTGATGCCCCGTGCTGCCCCGTGCTGCCCCCGGTGATCCCCACGGCCCCGTTCCGGGTCCCGTACGGCCACCCGTTCCACACCCCGTTCCGGCCCCCCGGGCCGACCAGAGAAGGAGCACACCGTGAGACCGGACAAGGAGCCCGTGGCGGCCGGGAGGACCTCCTCCGCGATCGGCGTGCTGGGGATGGGCACGTACCTGCCCGCGGAGGTGCGCGGCAACGACGAGATCGGCCGGCTCGCGGGGGTGTCCGCCGAGTGGATCCTCGAACGCACCGGAGTGGTCGAACGGCACGTGGCCGCGAGCGGTGAGGCCGCGTCCGACCTCGCGGCCGCCGCCGTGCTGGCCGCGTGCGAGGCCGCCGGCATCCCGCCGGACCTGCTCGACGTCGTCGTCGCGGCCACCTCCACGCCGGACGAGCTCGGACCGGCGACCGCCTGCCGCGTCCAGGCCCTGACCGGTGCCGTGAACGCGGTGGCGCTGGACGTCAGCGCGGCCTGTTCCGGCTGGCTCTTCGGAGCCAAGGTCGCCCACGACTGGCTCTCCACGACCCCGGGCATCCGGTACGCGGCGGTCGTCGGCGTCGAGGCCTACTCGAAGTTCGTCGACCCCTCCCACCGGGGCACCGCCGTGCTCTTCGCGGACGGCGCCGCCGCCGCGGTGCTGGGCCCGGTGCCCGGGGACGGGGGCTTCCACGGCTTCCGCCTCCGCTCCGACGGCCGCGGCGCGCACCACGTGCTCATCCCGGGCGGCGGGAGCCGGATACCGGCCGGCACCCGGAGCCTGGCGGACGGGCTGCACCACATCCACATGGACGGCCGGGCCGTGCGCGACTTCATCATCGAGGTCTTCCCGCGCATGGTCGAGGAGACGCTCGCCGAGCACGGCCTCGACCTCAAGGACATCGACGCCTTCATCACCCACCAACCCAACCCGCTGCTCCTGCGCACCGTCGCGGCCGGTACCGGCATCCCGCCCGAGCGACTCCACATCACCGGGCATCTCACCGGCAACATCGGCGCGGCCTCCGCCCCGTTCGCGCTGGCCGACGCCGCAGCCCGCGGCCTGCTGCCCGACCGCGCCCGCCTCCTCGTCTGCGTCCTCGGCGCCGGCCTCACCTGGGGCAGCGCCCTGCTCACCTGGACCGGTGCGCCCGCCCTGCGCGCCCCCGCCTCCTGAGGCGTCCGGCGCCCCCGATCCCTCCGGATCCCGACCCTCCGGCCCCCGGCCCCCAACCCCGACCCTCCCGCGCGTCCCGGCGGCGCGTCAGCATCTGAGGAGCCCCGTCATGACCGTCCTCGACCGGTTCCGGCTCGACGGCCGACGCGCACTGGTGACCGGCGCCTCGCGCGGCATCGGACAGGCCGTCGCCGTCGCGTTCGCCCAGGCCGGCGCGCGGCTCGCGCTGTCCGCCCGCACCGCCGCCGCGCTCAAGCACACCGCCGAGCTGGTCGCCGAGTACGGCGACAGCCCCGTGCTCGCCCCGGGCGACCTCGCCGACACCGGGCAGGCAGTACTCGTCGACCACGCCGCCGAGGCCCTGGGCGGCCTCGACGTCGTCGTCCACAACGCCGGGATCCTGCCCGCCGAGCCCGACGGCAGCGCGCTCCTCGCGCCGTTGCAACTCCTCCCGCAGCCGGTGTGGGACGAGGTGGTCGCGGTCAACCTCAACGCCACCGCGGCGGTCTGCCGGCACGCCCACCCGTACCTGGCACGGTCCGACGGCGCCGGCGTCGTGCTGATGTCCTCGGTGGCCGGTCTGGTGGGTACGCCGCTGATGGAGGTGTACGCCGCCACCAAGGCGGCCCAGGTGTCGCTGGCCCGCAGCCTCGCGGTGGGGTGGGCCCGTTCGGGCATCCGGGTCAACGCGCTGTGTCCGGGCTGGGTCCGGACCGACATGACGGCCGCCGTCCACGCCGACGCCGCACTCAGCGACTGGCTGCTCGCCCACGTGCCCCTGGGACGCTGGGCCGAGCCGGAGGAGGTCGCCTCGGCCGCGCTCTTCCTGGCCTCGCCCGCCTCCGCCTTCCTCACCGGGCAGGCCGTCGTCCTGGACGGGGGGCTGTCCGTCCCCGACGGCGGTCTCGCGGGCATCCCGAAGCCGCCGTCCCCGTTCCTCGCGCGATGACGCCCCCGCGCGGCGCCGCGGGCGGGCCCCCGGGCGGTGTGTCCCCGGGCGGCGCGACCACGGACCGGAGCGCGGGCCGGACGGCGCATCGGACGGTGCGTCGGCCGGCGGCGGTGATCGGGGGGATCGGCACCAGCCTCCCGCCGCCGGTGGTGACCAACCGACAGGTCATCGAGCGCGGCGGCCTCGACACCACCGACGAGTGGATCGTCAGCCGCACCGGCATCCACCGCCGGCGGGTGGCCGGGCCCGGTGTGAGCACCGGCGACCTGGCCACCGCCGCGGCCCGCGCCGCGATCGCCTCGGCCGGGCCCGCCGGACCGCGGCCGGACCTGGTCCTGCTGGCCACCACCACACCGGACCGGCCCTGTCCGGCCACCGCGCCGGAGGTCGCGCACCGCCTCGGCCTGGGGACCGTGCCCGCGTTCGACCTCGCGGCCGTCTGCTCCGGTTTCCTCTACGCCCTGACGACGGCCGCCGCCCTGCTCCGCAGCGGGACCTGCCGGGCGCCCCTGGTCGTCGCGGCCGAGAAGTACTCGGCGATCACCGATCCGCTCGACCGCGACACGGCACCGCTCTTCGGCGACGCGGCGGCAGCGGTGCTGCTCCGCCCCGGCGACGTCGCCGAGCCCGGGGCGCTGCTGGAGACCGACTGGGGGAGCGACGGCGGCGGGTGCGACCTGATCGCCGTCGCCGGGGGCGGGGCGCGGCTCCCCGCCCCCGGCGACGGCCTCGGGCGCGAGGAGCGCTACTTCCGGATGCGCGGCCGGCAGGTCTACGCGCACGCGGTGCGCCGGATGGCCGCATCCTCCGCCGCCGTCCTGGGCGCGACCGGATGGCGGCCCGGGGACGTCAGGGCCTTCATCGGGCACCAGGCCAACCAGCGGATCCTGGACGCCGTCGCCGACCGGCTGGGCATCGCGGCGCAGCACCGCTTCGGGAACATCCGCGACGTGGGCAACACGGCCGGTGCCTCCGTGCCGCTCGCGCTGGCGGACGCCGCCGCCCGGGGCGTCTGCGCGCCGGGCGCGCCGACCCTGCTCACCGCCTTCGGCGGCGGCCTCACCTGGGCCTCCGCCACTCTGCTCTGGCCCGACGTCCCCGTGCGGAGTTCCGCCCCGGAGGCCCGCCCACGCCCCCTCGACGGCCGGCCCGACGCAGGGCCCGGCTCCCGGCCGGGCACCCCGTCGCCCGACACCTCGTCGCCCGCCGGCCCACCACCCGCCGGCCCACCACCCGACACCCAGCCCGACGGCGAGCCCGGGAACGAGCTCGCCGACAAGGAGGTCAGTGCCCCGTGAACCCCGTACGCGAACACCTGGTCGCCCTGCTCGTCGGACAGTTCGAGGTCCCCCGGGACGCGATCGGCGACGACGCCGCCCTCGGCGAGCTGGACCTCGACTCGCTCGCCCGCGTCGAACTGGTCGTCAACCTCCAGGAGCACTGGGGCGTCGGCCTCGACGACGACGGCGACTCCGCGGCCGACGTGACGGTGGGCCGGCTCGTCGACCGCGTCCACGAGCTGCTCGCCGAGTCGACCGCGCAGCCCGGGGCACCGGAGTGAGTGCGGCCCGCCCGCCGCTCGCCGTCACCGGGATCGGCCTGGTGACCCCGGCAGGCGCCGGGGCCGGTCCGACCTGGCAGGGCGTCCTCGACGCCCGCGCCACGGCCGCCCCGGACCCGGCGCTCACCGGACTGCCGGTCGGCATCTCCTGCCGGGTCCCGGGGTTCGACGCCAGGGCGCTGATCGGAGGCCGCGACTCCTGGCGGCTGGACCGCGCGACCCACTTCGCGCTCGTCGCCGCGCGGGAGGCGGTCGCCGACGCGGGGCTGAGCCCCGCCGACTGGGACGGCGCCCGGGTCGCCGTGGTCCTCGGGTCGGCCGCCGGGGGCGTGGGCAGCTACGAGCGGGCGACGGAACGGTTCGGTGCGAAGGGGCCGTCCGGCGTCTCCGCGCTGGCGCTGCCCGCCTTCCTGCCGAACATGGCGGCAGGCCAGCTCGCCATCGACCTGGGCGTGACCGGCCCGGTGCTGCACACCGCGACCGCCTGTGCCTCCGGCGCCGCGGCCGTCCACACTGCCGCGCTGCTGCTGCACGCCGGGGCCTGCGACATCGCCCTGGCCGGCGGGACCGACGCGATGGTCACCCCGGTCTGCGTCGCCGCGTTCGCCCGGATGCGGGCGCTCTCCCGCAACCCCGACCCCTCCCGTGCCTCGCGTCCGTTCGACGCGGGCCGTGACGGTTTCGTCCTCGGGGAGGGAGCCGGCTTCACGGTCCTGGAACGCCGGGCCGACGCGGTGGACCGGCGGGCGCCCGTCCGGGCCCTGCTGGTGGGAGTCGGGACGGCGGCCGACGCCCACCACCCCGTGGCACCGCACCCGCGGGCCCGCGGCCTCGAAGCGGCCGTCCGGAACGCGCTGGCCGAGGCGGGCGCGGGCCCGGACGACGTCGACCACGTCAACGCGCACGGCACCGGTACCCGGCTCAACGACAGCGCGGAGGCGGGCCTGATCGAGCGCCTCTTCGCCCGCCGCCCCCCGTCCGTCACGTCCGCCAAGGGGGTCCTGGGCCACACCATGGGCGCGGCCGGTGCCGTCGAGGCCGCCCTGACCGTGCTCACCCTCCAGCACCAGACGGTGCCCGGCACCGCGGGCTTCGCGGTGCCGGACCGGGACACCGCCCGGATCGACGTCGTCCACGGCCGGCCGCGGCGGCAGCGACTGCGCCTGGCGCTCAGCATCTCGGCAGGATTCGGCGGCCACAACACGGCGTTGGCCTTCGTGCCCGCGGGCCCGCGGAGGCCCTGAGCACCCCGGATCGGCCGATCCCCGGACCGGCCGATCCCCTGGGCGGTCATCGGCCTCTGGGGGCGGCGGTCGCGATCCTGGCGCGGTTCGCGACGGGCCTGGACGAGGCCGAGTCCGACAGGGTCGCGGACTACCTGCCTGCCGGTGCCGGATCGACCACCGGCGCGGCCCTGGAGGACCGGCTCCCCGGGGGCGGGCTCAGGCCCTGCGGCCGTCGCCGTCGTCGGGGTCGTCGTCGGGGCCCTTACGGCGGGTGGCGGCGCGGCGGAGCACCAGCTGGGGCAGGACGAGCCAGGTGGTGGTGAACCACAGCAGGACGGCGGCGCTGAGAGCCCAGGCGACGGTGGTGTCACCCAGCGCGGTGCGCAGCAGCAGGAGCAGGGCCGCGGCCATGGTCAGGGCCAGGGTGACCAGGCCGACGGCGATGAGGCGGCCGGCGATGTGGATCAGTTCGGGCTTCAGGCCGCGGCCGGCGAGGAAGCGGTGGAAGGCCACGGGGGCGACGAGTGCGCCGGTGGAGACGGCGCCGAGGAGGACGGTGGCCACGTAGAGGTTGCGGTCGAAGTCGGGCAGGGCGGCGAAGCGGGGGGTGAAGGCGACGCCGATGAGGAAGCCGAAGAGGATCTGGGCGCCGGTCTGTGTGACGCGCACCTCCTGGAGCATGTCGGTCCAGAGGCGGTCCGCCCGCTCTGCGGGCGTCTCGTCTCGGCCGGAGCGCGGGGCGGCGGTGTCGCGGTCCGTGGTCACGGGGGGCCTCTCCGGCGCTGCCGGATGTTCCGGCCCGGCCTTGTTCATGCGGGGTGCCCCGCGTCGATGTCCTGCACGTCGCGGAAGGAGAGCGCCCGCGGGTCGCCGCCGGCTCCGGCACCGGCGGTGAGGGGGTCGAGGAGGAACCCGACGTGGTCGCCCCAGTCGGCCCGGTCGCGGATGCGCCCCGCGAACCAGGCGGCGGCGTCCGCGAGGACGGGGACGCCGCCCGGGCCGGGGGTCCAGGCGACGGAGGCGAACTTGTCGACCTCGTCGCCGGTACGGCCGCCGAAGAGCTCGGCGAGGTCGTGACGCCGCCGCGGCAGCGCGTGGACCGCCAGGACGGTGGCGCGCGACGCGACGGCGTAGGTGTGGTTCGCCTTGGAGATCCACACGGTGAACCGGGGCGGCTCGATCGAGCACTGTCCGGCGAAGCCGACCAGGCAGCCCGCCCGGTCCTTGCCGGCCGCCGCGGTGACGACGTGGACCGGGTAGTCGAGCAGCGCGGTGAACGCGTCGAACCCGCTCATGGTGCCGTCTCCTCTCGCGGTGGTGATGCCCGCGTCGCGCGCCCGGGATTCCTCCCGGCGGGCCCGGACCAGGCCGCGCCCGGTTCGGCGCCCCGGTTCGGAGCCCCGGCTCAGCGCGGCGCCCGCCGGCCCCCGCGCCGGAACCGGACCGCGGCGACGATCAGGGCCACGGCCAGCACCGCGATGCCGGCGAACAGCAGGTAGAGCAGCCCGTCGGCGACCACGCCGACGAGTCCGAGCACGATCGCGACGATGATCAGGAAGAGTACGAGCGCCACGGCCGGCCTCCTTCGGTTCCGTGCGGTGTCCGGCCCGCCGCGCGGTCAGCGCGTCAGGGGCGTCCCGGGGGCCGGTGCGGGCGGCGGCACCGGGTCGGGGCCTGGTCCGGGGATCGGAGGCGACGGCACCGGGGGCACCGGGTCCGGCGGCGCCGGGAACGGCCGGGGACCGCCCGGGGTCGGATCACCCGGTCCGGGCAGCGGGGGCCCCGGCGCCGGGGGGTGGGTGTCCGGGCCGGGCGGGACGGGGACGGTCATGGTCTCTGGTTCCCTTCAGGACGTCCATCGGCGGGTCGCCGATGGCCGGGGCTCCACGTCTACCCGGGGTGCGCCGGTCGACACGGCCCCGCGCCGTCGGGTTCGGTCCCGGCCCGGCGGACGAGCGCCCTGCCGGACCCTGCCGGACCCTGCCGGACCCCGGCGGGCCTCGGTCGGGCGGCTGTCCGGTTGGGCAGGCCGATCCTGGGCAGGCGCGCGGCATGCTGCTGCTCAGACCACCCGGTGTGTACCCGGCCCAGGGCGATACCGCCCTGTTGGCGGAGAGCCTCGCCCGCGAGGGACCGCTGCGCGGAGCACGCTGCCTCGACCTGGGGACCGGCACCGGGGCCCTCGCGCTCGCGGCGGCCGACCGGGGCGCCCGGGTGACGGCGGTGGACGTGTCCTGGCTGGCCCTGGCGACCGCGGGCGTGAACGCCTGGCTCCACCGGCACCGGATCCGGCTGCGCCACGGGGACCTCACCGGACCCGTCCGGGGGCGGCGGTTCGACCTGGTGCTCAGCAATCCCCCGTACGTGCCCGCCGAGCGGGCCGGGAGCCCCCGGCGGGGCATCGCGCGGGCCTGGGACGCCGGTCCGGACGGGCGCCTGCTGCTCGACCGGATCTGCCGGGAGGCCCCCGGCCTGCTGGCGCGCGACGGGGTGCTGCTCCTGGTGCAGTCCTCGCTCGCCGACGTCCCGGAGACCCTACGCGCCCTCGGGCGGTCCGGGCTGTCGGCCGAGGTGGTGGCCCGGCGGCGCCAGGTCTTCGGGCCGGTGATGACCGGGCGGGCGGCGTGGTTCGAGAGCCGCGGCCTGATCGACCCGGGCGACCGGGAGGAGGAGCTGGTGGTGATCCGCGGTGCGTGGCCGGCCTGAGCGGCCCGGACCGCCGGAGCCGGCGGGGACCGGCGGGACGGTTCCTCCGGCCCCGCAGGCCCGGTCGGACCGGGTGCGGCAGGTGCGGCCCGTCGAGCGCGGACCGGTGCTGATCGAGGGCCCGGTGGAGATCGTGCTGCCGGACGGCGCCACGGTCCGCTCCGACCGCCCGTTGGTGGCCCTCTGTACGTGTGGGCGCAGCCGCCGCTACCCGTTCTGCGACACCAGCCACCGCCGCCACCGTCCCGGCGGCTCACCCGCTCCCGTCGAGGGGCCCCCGGCGCACCCCCCGGAGCGGTGACCCCCGGAGGGGTGAGCGGCTCACCCCTCCGGCAGCGGCCCGCCGCGGAGGGAGCTGCGCCCCTCGGCCCACGCCTCCGTCAGGTGGGCGGAGAGCCGGTCCTCGGCGAGCGAACCCGCGGCGATCCCGAAGGCGACGTCGCCGGCCAGCCCCGGCTCCGCCGCGAGCAGCGGGGCGATCACGCCGTGCCGGACCAGCTGCTCGTGCACGGCGTCGGCCTCCACGTGCTCCTCGTAGAACCGGGTGCCGGCCGGTCCCGCGCCGAGCCGCCCGAAAGCCTGCGCGAGGCGCGCGGACCCGGGTGAGGAGGTGATCTCCACGGCGGCGAACTGTCCGACCAGTGCACCCCTGAGCGCCCGGTGGAGGCCGAACAGCGACATCAGGTTGACCACCGCCAGCGCCGGGCCGGCCGCCGCGTCGACGTAGCGGCCGTAGGTGGGGTCCAGACCGAAGTCCGCCATCATCTCGGCGAAGAGCCGGGAGTGGGCCCGGTCCGGGTGTCCGGCGCCGTACTCGTCGTACTCGACGGCCAGGAAGGCCACCTGCGCCGCCCCGCCCAGCCGGGGCGCCGCCCACAGCTGCGGGTCGGCCTCCTTGAGGTGGTAGAGCGAGCGGTGCACCAGGTACTCGCGGGCCTGCCGGCGCTCGCCGCGGGCGAGCAGGAAGTGGGAGGGGCCGGTGCCGGTGCGCGGTTCGGTGAGCAGCAGGTCGAGCAGGTCGTCCAGCGGGGGCGGCTCGCCGGTCTCCTCCCGTACGGCGGTGAGGAAGTGGCGTTCCAGCTCGCGGCGCAGCCGCAGCAGTTCGGGGTCCCACTCCCAGTCGGGGTCGACGCCCTCGAAGCCGCGGTAGTGCAGCTCGTAGCAGACGTAGAGGGCCAGGTGCAGGTCCTCGCCCCACGGGTCGTCCGTGCGGTCCGGGGGCGGCCGGAGCCGGTCCGTCCCGCTGGGCCGGCCGGAGGAGAGGGCGGTCAGAACGGCTTCGGAGAGCGGGCCGCGCGCGGCGGGCGGGCCGGGCGGTCGGGGTGTCTCGATCACGGTGACCTCCTTCGGACGCGGGCGGCGGTCAGGCCGCGTCGGTGCGGGTGGTGCCGGGCGGGGTCGCGTCGGTGCGCGTGCGGTCGGTGCGGGTTCCGTCCGGGCGGGTGCGGACCGGCCGGGCGCCGCCGTCGCGGGCGCCGTCCGGCCGGTCCGCTTCGAGTTCCAGGGTGCAGCACTTGGCTCCGCCCCCGGCCCCGCGGAACTCCGACATGTCGACCCCGACCGGGTCGAAGCCCCGTCCGGAGAGGTGGGCGGCCAGCCGGTCCGCGGTGGAGGGGAGCACGACGTGACGGCCGTCGCTGAAGGCGTTCAGCTCGAAGCGCCCGGCCTCCTCCCGGGTGGCGAGCAGGGCGTCCGGGAAGAGCGACTCCAGGGCCGCCCGGCCCGCCCGGTCGAACGCGCCGGGGTAGTAGGCCGCCTCGGTGTCGCTGAGCACGCACAGCGCGGTGTCGAGGTGGTAGAAGCGCGGGTCCGTCAGCCGCAGGGTGATCACGGGCCGGCCCAGGCGGCGGCGGACCTCGTCGTGCGCCGCGGGCTCGGTGCGGAAGCCGGTCCCGGCGAGCAGGACGCGGCCTGCGGCGAGGATGTCGCCCTGTCCCTCGTTGATGTGCGAGGCCGTGGTGACCTCGGTGAACGCGCGGCCGGTGAACCAGCTCAGGAACGCGGACGCCTCCGGTGCCCGCTCGGGGTGGCGGAAGCGGGAGACCAGCACCCGGCCGTCCACCACCGTCGCCGCGTTGGCGCTGAAGACCATGTCGGGCAGTCCGGGTACGGGGTCGGCGAACTCCACCCGGTGCCCCAGCGAGCGGTACACGCCCACCAGCGCCTCCCACTGGCGGACCGCCCGCGGCCGGTCGACCGGCTGCCCGGGGACCATCCACGGGTTGATCGCGTAGTCCACCGAGAAGTACGTGGGCGGGCACATCAGCAGCCGGCGCCGGCGCGGGGTACGTACGCGGTCGGACATGATGGTCACTCCTCCGGGCTCGACGGCCCCTCGACGGCCCCCGGGCGAGCGTCTGCCCACGGCGGGCGTGTCCAGTCGGACGGGGACGGTGTCGGCCGGGACGGACCGAGACGGTGCCGGTCGGACGGTTTCAGGTCCGCGGACGGGAGCAGACGCCCAGGGACGCCGGCGTGACCAGGGCCGGCCCGACCACGGAGGAGCGACACCATGAGCGCCGGCAAGAAGATGAAGAACGTCGCCGAGAAGGCGAAGGGCAAGGCGAAGGAAGCGGTCGGCAACGCGACCGACGACCCGGGCCTGAAGGCCGAGGGCCGGGCCACCCAGGCGAAGAGTGACGTCAAGCAGTCCGCCGAGAAGCTCAAGGACGCCACCAAGCACTGACCGCCCCTGCGGGTCGTCGGGGTGCCCGTCCCGGGTCACCGGGTGCGGGCCCCCGGCCGCAGGAAGGACAGGAGTACGCGCCCGTCCTACGCTGGAATCTCCACGCGGTGCCTCGCACCGCGCCCCGGCCGCCCGCGCGCGGACCGGGGCCTCGGCAGATCGGACCAGCGGGACGCGGATGTCGGAACCGGAGAGCGAGAGCGCCCGGCTGAGGGCCACCATCGACCGGCTGCGCGGTGAGGTGGAGGGCCAGCGCCGTGCCATGCGCACGCGCGCCGTCATCGAGCAGGCCAAGGGCATCCTGATCGAGCGGATCTCGTGCTCCCCGGACGCGGCGTTCGGCCACCTGGTCCGACTCTCCCAGGACAGCAACCGCAAGCTCGCCGACCTCGCCGCCGACCTCGTCGGCAGCGTCGCGCCGCCGGACCACGACGAGCACGTCCCGGACGCCGGCGGGCACACCTCAGACGGGCACACCTCTGACGGGCACACCACCGGCGCCGCGCCGCCGCCGACGGCCGGGCCGCCCCCGGCCGGGCCGTCGGCCCCGCCGGAGAGGCCCGGCCCGGCCCCGGCCCCGGCCCGGCCCGGGGCTCCCGCGGTCCGAGGCGACTTCGCCGCCCGGTACCACATGGCCGCCTCCGCGCTCGCCTCGGCCGAGTCGCCCGACGAGCTCGCCGCCCTGCTCACCGAGGTGGCCCTCGCCCCGCTGGGCGTCGGTGCGGTCGCCCTCACCGTGCTGGAGCCCGACGGCGCGCTGCGGCTGGTGGCCAGCCACGGGGTCCCCTCCCACCAGCTCAGCCAGTGGCAGCGCATCCCCCCGCAGACGTCCCTGCCGCTGACCGACGCCGCGCGCGGCGGGACCACCGTCTGGGTGAGGCGTTCCGAGTTCGGCGCGCGGTACCCCGACCTGAAGGGAGAGGACCTCGTCCCCGGCGACACCGTCTGCGCCCTGCCGCTGCGCACCGGCGAGCGGCTGATCGGCGCGATGAAGCTCGGCTGGCCCGGGACGTTCCGCGCGGACCGGGCCACCGAGCACCACCTGTCCGCGCTGGCCCGGCTGTGCGCCGCCCAGTTGCTGCGGGTGCTCGTCCCCGGCGGGGAGGGAGCGCCGGTGCCCGCCGGGGAGCCGTGGTTCCGGGCGGTGCTGGACGCCCTTCTCGATCCGGTCCTGATCCTGCACACCGTCCGCGCGCCCGAGGGGAAGGTCACCGACCTGCGCGTCGTGCACGCCAACGCCGCCACCGTCGACCTGGCCGGCCGCACCGGCCAGGACATCACCGGCCGGTTGCTCGGCGAGCTCTACCCGGGCATGGTCGCCTCCGGTGCCTTCCAGCACCTGCTCGACGTCGCGGCCTCCGGTGTGCCCTACCGCAGGGAGGCGGAGCAGTACGTCGAGATCGTCGGCGGCGCCGTCCACGGCTCCACGATGACGCTGCACGCCACGCCGTTCCTCGACGGGATCCTGGTCAGCTGGCGCACCCACGACGAGCAGGAACGCCGGGAGCAGCAGCTGGCCCAGGCCCAGCGGCTGGCCGGCCTCGGCACCTGGCAGTGGGAGGTCTCCCCGGCGCGGCTCGACTGCTCGGCCGAGGTCTTCCGGCTGCTCGGCCTGCCGGAGCGGCCCGCGCCCGGCACGCTGGCCCCGGCCGAGGCGGAGGCCGCCGTCGCGCCGGCCGACCGCGCCGCCGTCCGGCTCCTCGCGGAACGCCTGCTGGGCGGGCTCGCCTCCGCCGCGTTCGAGTTCCGGGTGATCCGTGCCGACGGCGTCGTCCGGACGGTCCGGGCGATCGCCGAGACCGTCCCCGGGAGCCGGGACGGCGACGTGCTCGCCGTGCGCGGCGTCATCCAGGACGTGACCGCCTGGCGGCACACCGAGTGGGCGCTCGCCGACACCCGGGCCAGGCTCGCCGAGCAGGTCCGCCGGACGGCCGTCGAGCACCGCGCCGTCCGGGCGCTCCGGCACGCGCTCACGGACGTTCCCGGCGGCCCGCCCGCGCGCAACCTCGACGTGGCGGCGCGCTACGTGCCGGCCGGGAGCGACCCCCAGGTCGGCGGCGACTGGTACGACGTCCTCACCCTCCCCGACGGGACGGTCCTCACCGTGGTCGGCGACGTCTCCGGGCACGGCCTGCCGGCCGCCGCGGGCATGGCGCAGCTGCGCGACGCCCTGCGCGGCCTGGCCTTCACCGACGCCGGACCGGACCGGCTGCTCCAGCTCCTCAACCGGATGCTCTGCCACCTCGGCGGCGGTTTCGTCGCCACCGCCGTCTGCGGCCGGCTCGACCCCGCCGCCCGCACCCTGACCTGGGCCAGGGCCGGGCACCTGCCGCCCCTGCTGGTCCACGACGGCGTCGCCCGCTACCTCGACCCGCCGCCGGGACCGCTGCTCGGGTCCGACCCGGCCGCCGTCCACCGCAGCACCGTGCTGACGCTCGAACCGGACGACCTGGTGCTGCTCTTCACCGACGGACTGGTCGAGCGGCGCGACGAGGGCCTCGACCGAGGACTCGGGCGGTTGCTCGGGGCGGTCGAGGAGTACCGGGCGCCGGGGCTCCAGGGCTGCCTCGACCACGTGCTGCGCCGGCTCCGGGCCCCCAACCCGGACGACGACATCTGCGTCGTCGGCGTCCGGCTGACCTGAGCGCCCACCCGGGGGGCGGCGCCCGCCCGCCCGGCCGGACCCGGCGGGCGCCGCCGCCCCGCAACCGGTGGCGGGATCGCCGATTGAAGGGCCGGGATCGGGAAAGGCGCAGGGTGGGCCTCCGCACCGGCGGAGAGCGACAACGTGGGGGGTGGAACGGAGACCGTCGTGATCGTCCTCGGAGTCATCCTCCTCGTCATCGGGTTCGTCACCGGTGTTTCCATCCTGTGGACCATCGGCCTCGTCCTGGTTCTCATCGGTGTGGTCCTCTGGATCATGGGCGCAGTCGGCCACGAGGTCGGCGGACGCCGTCACTACTGGTAACGGGGGAGCTGTATCGAGGAGGGCCGCAGCGGTCGGGGCGAGGGGCACCGCCCCGACCGGGAACCGAAGCTCCCGTCCGACCTCGCAGCACCGTGACCGTCCTGCCCGGCGACCGTGCCGGGCGGGACGGCCGTGCCGCGGCCGAGACCGTCCGCCGGTCCTCCTTCGGCGCGGGCCGGCGCGAGGCCGAGCACCACGACGGCCACTACGGACCGGACTTCGCCCGGACCGGCGGCTGGACCTTCTGGGCCTACGGCACCATCCCCGACAACACCCGCTTCCGGGTCGCGATCGACGACCAGCCCGCCAACCCCTGGAACGGACCCCCGTCCGGTGCCCCGGCCGCCGCGCGACCTCACGTCGCGCGGCGGCCGGGGTATACCGGTCGTGCACCGTCGGGTGGCCGCGTACCCTGTCGCGGATGGAGATCCGTATCGCCTCCGACGAGGACTGGCCGACCATCTATCCGTTCTACTCCGCGATCATGGCCGAGGGCCGGTCGTACGCGTTCCCCGAGCGGCAGAGCCTGGAGGAGGCGAGGCCGTGGTGGATGGAGCCGCCGCCGGGGCGGACGGTGGTGGCCGTGGTGGACGGGGTGGTCGCGGGTTCGGCGAAGATGGGGCCGAACAAGCCCGGGCGGGGCGCGCACATCGGGACCGGCTCGTTCCTGGTCGACCCGGCGTACCAGGGGCGGGGGATCGGCCGGGCGCTCGGCGAGTACGTCGTCGCCTGGCACCGCGCGCAGGGGTTCCGCGGGATCCAGTTCAACGCGGTCGTGGAGGTCAACGAGCCCGCGGTGCACCTCTGGACGTCGCTGGGGTTCGAGGTGGTCGGCACCGTCCCGGGGACCTTCGACCACCCCGAACACGGGCTGGTCGGCCAGCATGTGATGTTCCGTCGGCTCTGACGGCCGGGCGCGCCCCGGGCGGCTCCGGAGCGACGCGGCGGGAACCGGGCCGACCGGCCCGGTTCCCGTTCACGGCTTCGCGGCGGGTGCCGCCCGGTCAGCGGCGCAGCGGGCCCTCGCAGGTGTAGTCGGTGGTGCCGGCCCGGCCGGTGGGCCAGACGTCGACCTTGCCGAACCAGCAGTTCATGTCGGCCAGGTTGTTGGCCGCGCCGCCACCGCGGGCGAGGAGGTAGTAGTCGATGGTCCCGGACATGTCCTTGCGGGTCTGCCCGGCGTCGGCGGGGTTGGTGAGGTTGGCGGTGATCCGGCCGGAGCAGGTGAACCGCATGGTGTTGTTCCAGTCGGCGTTGTCCTTGCAGACCGGCGCGTTCTGGGTCGACCGGGTGAAGGCGTCCCGCACCTCGGAGGCCCAGGCGTAGCTGAGTTGGCCGTTGGAGGTGTAGGTGGTGACGGGCACGTACAGGCCGGGGAGGCGCCCGATGGCGGCGTCGAGGTAGGCGGTGTAGTCGCGCTGGAGGCCGGTGTCCCGGCCGAGGCGGTCGCGCCAGGCGTTGTAGCCGGCGAGGTCGTCGGCGCGCAGCAGGCGGTACATCTCGGCGAGCTGGTCGGAGTGCCGTTCGCCGAGCATGTTGAAGAAGGTGGCCGCGTACGGGTAGGCGCGGAACTGGTACCCGGACCAGGTGGCGTGCAGGATCTGGTCGACCGTCAGGCGTGTCAGGCCGCCCCGGTCCTCGGCGGCGATCTGGTCGACCATGGTCCGCCGGGCCCTGACGCCGTCCTTGGAGGTCGAGCCGGCGAAGTACTCGGCGGTGCCCTCGTTCATCGTGAAGGTGGCGTCGGAGGGCCAGCGGTCGGTGTAGCCGGTCTCCGGGATGGCCCAGCGGGCGTTGAGGTAGTGGGTGTACTCGTGGCGGAACAGCTCCTCCAGGCTGAAGGTCGACTCCAGGGAGGTCCGCTGGTAGGTGTAGAAGGTCGAGGGGGCCTCCAGGAACATGCCGCCGTTCTCGACGTCGCTGATCCCGAAGAGCAGGTACTGCAGGGACTTGTAGTTGGCCTTGGTGTCGTACAGGCGCACCGTGAGGACCGGGTGGTCGTCGTCGGCGAGCGGCCGGTCGGTGCCGATCACCCGGAAGAACTGCGCCTTGACCTGCTTGGTCGCGTAGTAGAGCTGGTCGGCGGTGGCGCGGTCGAGGGGGGTGCGGACGATCAGGGTGCCGTTGTCGTAGCTGTAGGTGTGGGGGAAGACCTCCCGTTCGAGGTCGGCCCGGCAGGCGTCGTGCCCGCCGCAGATGCCGGTGTCGTTGACGAGGACGGCGATGTTGTTCCACGGGGCGCTGAGCCGGCCGAAGGTGTTCCGGAGGCTGGTGATCATCGCACCGGCGCTGGCCTTCAGTTCGGGCCTGATCGACTCGACGGCGTGGAGCCGGGAGTACTCCGACATCGCGTCGCGGACGGCCCACTCGCTCTCGGTGCCCTTGAGGTGGGTGTAGCCGGCGTACGCGCGGAGGGCCTCCCGGAAGGAGGGGGCGGCGGCCACGGCGGCCCGGTAGCGGCCCTGGTCCTCGACGACGTTGTTGATGCCCTGGAAGTTGATCTGGAGGGCGCTCTGCACCGCCCAGTTCCAGCCGCGGTCGCCGACGGCGGGGCCGCCGGGGGCGAAGGACTTCAGGACCCGCTCGGTCAGCGGCAGGCGCCCGGGGCGCAGCCTGGGTGCGGTGGAGGTCTGGAGCAGCTCGCCCATGGCGAGGCCGTTCGCGGTGGTCGGCTCGAAGACCCGCGGGTTGGCGGTGTAGGCGGCGATCGCCCGCTCGATCGCGGTGGTGGTGGTGTCGTCGTTGAAGTCGAGTTCGTCGTGGCCGTAGTCGAAGAGGACCGCGACGTGCAGGTAGTACCAGAGCCCTTGCTGGTTCAGGTTGTTGGCGGCGTCGAAGCGCGGCGCGAGGGTGCTGATCCGGTCGGCGACCGCGCGGACGTGCGCGGTGGTGAAGACCTTGGCGAGCTCCGGACGCCAGCCGCCCAGCAGCGGGCGCAGGCAGTCGTCGTAGCCGTGGGAGGGGTCGGCGAGGAAGTCCGCCAGGGCGGCCGGGCCGAGCGAGGCGAAGGCGGCCGGGGAGCAGGCCGCGCCCTGGTCGGCGGCGAGGGGGGTGGGGGCGCTCGCAGGGTCGGCGACCGGCTGCCCGGCGGTCGTCGTCGGCTGCATCGCGGCGGTGCCCGGAGCGCCCTCCGGGCCGGGGGCGCCCGGCGAAGCCTGGCCGGGTGCGTGCGCGACCTCTCCGTGGGGGCCGGTGGCCGGCTGCGGCGCCGGGGCCGCGGCGGGCGCGGGGAGGGCGGTGGTCGAGGGGGTGGCGGCCCGGGCGCTCTGGATGAGCGGGGCCGCGAGGGTGACGGCGAGTGCCGCGGAGAGCAGGACCGTGCGCAGACGTGGAGCGGTGGGGGTCACCGGGACTCCTGAAGGTGTGAGGGCGTGCTGATGGGGTGGTGCCGTGGGGTGCGCGAACCACCGCGCAGGGCCGGGGGATGGGGGAGGCGGCCGTGCACATACCCGTGCGGGCCGGTCGGTGGCGGTCGGCGGAGCCGTGCCGGAACCGGGGCGCAGCGGGGTCCGAGGTGGGGGTGAAGGAAGCCGGCGTTGGGGCGTCGACTCATCGATAAGTAAAATAGTAATGTCAAATTGCATTGCGCAAGTAGGTGTTGTGAGGAGTTCGGGCGCAGGGTAACGAGAGGGTCTCGGACTGCGGGTTCGTCGCGCAAAGGTCTTGACGCGGACTCCACGGCGGGCGTTTGCTGGCACCCGCTCAACCAGAACTGATTGGTTCTGTTTGTTTGTGTGTATTTGAACGTTCAAATCGAGGGTGAGGCCATGACGGTGCTGGTTGTGCCGGAGTATCTGCGGCAGTTCGCCGAGCCGTCCGGCTACGTCGACTTCGCGAGGTTCGGGCCGGTCTCGGCCCGGGTCGCCGAGGTGCTGGCCCGAACCGCGGGGCGGCTCCACCGCGAGGGCTGGGAGGTCCTGGAGGGCCTCGACGCGCAGACGGAGGCGGCGGCGCGGACGGCGGGCGAGGTGCTCGGCTGTGCGCCGCACGAGATCGCGTTCGTCAGCTCGACCTCGCACGGCATGTTCGCCGCCGCCCACGCGCTCGGCGCCGCCGGGCCGGCCGGCGGCACGGTGCTGATGAGCCGGTCCGACTTCCCCGGCGCGCTCTACCCCTGGCTGCGCGCGGAGGGCAACGGTGGGCTGGCGGTCCGTCAGCTGGACGGCCCGCTGACGGCGGACATCGTCCGGGCCGCCCTGGACGAGCGGGTGCACGCGGTCTCGGTCTGCGCGGTCGACGCCGCCACCGGGATCCGGGCGCCGCTTGCCGCGATCAAGGAGGCGATCGGCCCGCACCGCGTCCTGGTCGTGGACGCCATCCAGGCGCTCGGTGCCGTCGAGTTCGCTGCCGACGCGGCGGACGTGCTGGTGGCGGGTGGTCAGAAATGGCTGCGGGCCGGCTGGGGCGCCGCCGTCCTGATGGTCCGCGACCGGGTGGCCGGGCGGCTGGCCCCGGGGCTCGGCGGATGGTCCGGCGTCGTCGACCCGATCGAGGCCCCCGGTCACCCCTGCCCCGCGCGGCCGGGAGCCGTCGCGCACACCGTCACCAACCCGGACGGCCCCGCCGTCGCGGCCCTGGGCGAGGCCCTCGCCCTGGTTCGGGACGTCGGCGTCGGCCGGATCAACGCGCTGATCGGCGAGGCGCTCGACGAGCTGCTCGGCGCCGCCCGCGCCGTCGGCGCCGAGACCCTCGGCGGCGAGCGGACGGGCGGCGAGATGCCCGGCGTGAGCGGGATCGCGCGGGTCCGGCTGCCCGGCGCCGACCCCGCGGCCGTCCACCGCACACTCGCGGAGGCCGGCCTCTCGGCCACCCTGCGCGGCGGCTGGATCCGGCTGTCGCCGCACGCCAGCACCGGCCCGGCGGCGGCCGGGCTGCTGGGCGACGCGCTGCGGTCCGCCCGCACCCGCCTGACCGCCTGACCGCCTGACCGCGTGACCGTCGGCACCTGCCTGACCGCCTGACCGCCGGTATCGCCGGCACCCGCCCGACCGCCCGACCGCCCGACCGCGTGACCGTCGGCACCGTCCGACCGCGTCCGTCCACCCCCGGCGCCGCCCCCCACCCCGGGCCGGGCCTCGCGCCGCCTGCACCGCCCGTTCCGCCCGACCGGCGAACGGCCGTCGCGCCACCCGACTCGCGGACGATCCGTGCCGCCGGACCGGGTGGGGCGCCCCCACCCCGGCTCTCCGCCCACCCCACCCGCTGTTCCCGCTCGATGCCGTTCCCCCCTCCTGAAAGGCATGCCATGTCACACCTCTCCCGTCGTGACCTCCTGCGGGCCTCCGGCGCGGGCCTGCTGGCCCTCTCCGCCGGTGGCGCCCTGTCCGCCTGCGGAGGCTCCGACTCCGGCTCCTCCGGCGGGGACGCCGCCACCGGAACCATCACCGTCTGGTCCTGGACGACGGCGGCCGAGGCGCTGCGCGGTGTGGTCCCCGCGTTCGAGAAGGACAACCCCGGCATCAAGGTCGACGTCCAGGACGTCGGCAACCCGGCGATCTGGGACAAGATCACGGTCGGCCTCGCGGCCGGCGGCCAGGGCCTCGCCGACGTCCTCCACATCGGTTGCGACTACCTGCCCGGCTACCTGGAGAAGTTCCCCGGCGGCCTGGCCGACCTGTCGGCCCTCGGCGCCGACGGCTACAAGGACAAGTTCGCCCAGGGCCTCTGGCCGGCCGTCGCCGACAAGGAGGGCCGCACCCGTGCGCTCCCCTGGGAGGTCAACGCGCAGGGCTTCTTCTACCGCAACGACATGTTCGACCGGGCCGGCATCGACCCGACCACGTTCCAGACCTGGGACGACGTGCTCGCCGTGGCCGAAAAGTTCAAGGCCGCCAACCCCGGCGTCGCCCTGATCGGCATCAACAAGTCCGGCACCCCCTCCTCCGACCTCGACTTCCTGCAGTCGCTGATGCAGCAGCAGGGCGCCTTCTACTTCGACCTCAAGGGCGACATCACCGTCTCCTCGCCGGAGGCGGTCCGGGCGCTGACCCTGCTCAAGCGCCTCGACGACGCCGGCCTGATCCTCGACTCCGCCAGCGCCACCATCTGGCGCAGCCAGATCAAGGAGGGCAAGATCGGCGCCAACCCGCTGGCGTCCTGGGGCGCGCACTGGATCGAGACCAAGTTCCCCGAGCAGAGCGGCAACTGGCGCCTCACCCGGCCGCCGGCGGTCACCCCCGGCGGCAAGCGCACCGCCATCGTCAACTCCACCCACCTGGCCGTCTCCGCGACCAGCCCCCGGCGCACCGCGGCCTGGAAGTTCGTCGAGTACGCCCTCACCCGGCCGGCCTCGGTCAACTCGATGTTCTCCGCCGGCGGCGTCTTCCCCGCGCTCACCGCGGCCTACCAGGACCCGATCTACACCGCGCCCAACGCCTACTACGGCGGCCAGCCCGTCCTCAAGACCTTCACCGACCTGCTCGGCGAGGGCGGCGACGCCACCAACTACTCCGGCGACTTCGCCCGCGCCCTCAAGCTCGTCAACGACGCCCAGGCCAAGGTGCTCACCAAGGGCGCCGACCCGGCCGCGGCCCTCCAGGACGCCGCCAAGCAGCTCGCCCAGCAGACCGGACGCAAGATCAAGTGACGACCGCCCTCCGCCCCGCCGCCCCGCCCCGGGCCGCGGCGCCGCCGCCCTCCCGGCGCCGCGCGATGCTCCGCCGCCGGGCCCTGCCCTACCTGCTCCTCGCCCCCGCGCTGGTCACGTTCGGGGTGTTCAAGGCCTACCCGATCGTCTCCTCGCTGCTGCTGTCGCTGACCACCGGATCCGGCGCGAACACCCGCAACGCCGGGCTGGCCAACTACCGCAAGCTGCTGGACGATCCGCTGTTCTGGACGGCACTGGGCAACACCGCCCGGATCCTCGTCGTGCAGGTCCCGTTGATGCTCGCGCTCGCGCTCGGGCTCTCGGTCGCCCTTCACGCGGCGCTCGTCCGCTTCCGCACCGTCTGGCGGCTGGGCATCTTCATGCCGGCCGTGACGGGCCTGGTCGCCACCGGTGTGGTGTTCGCCTTCCTCCTCGACAGCGACCGCGGCGCCGTCAACAGCCTGCTCGAAGCCGTCGGCCTGTCCGGCGTCGACTGGCTCGGCGACGGCTTCTGGGCCCGGATGGCCGTCGTCATGGTCCTCACCTGGCACTACACCGGCTACAACGCCGTCATCTACCTGGCCGGCCTGCAGGGCATCCCGAAGGAGCTGTACGAGGCCGCCATGGTGGACGGCGCCGGCCCGCTGCGCCGGTTCCTCTCGATCACCGTGCCGGCGCTGCGGCCCGTCCTGCTGTTCACCGTGGTGCTCTCCACCATCGGCACCCTCCAGCTGTTCGACGAGCCGTACGTCCTCACCCGCGGCGGCCCCGACAACGCCACCCTCACCGTCTCCATGTACCTGTACGACAACGGCTTCCGCTACTTCGACTTCGGCTACGCCTCCGCCATCGCCTACGCGCTCACCCTGCTCGTCTCGGTGCTCGGCGCGGTCCAGATGCGCCTGATGGGAGAACGTGAATGACCCTGACGACGCGAGCGACCCGCGTGGCGCCCCCGGCCCCGGCGGCATCGGGGAAGGGGCTCCGCGACCGGATGCGCGGCTGGCCCACGACCCTTCTCCTGGCCGCCGTCACCGGAGTGTCCGTCGCCCCCTTCTACTGGCTGGTGATCTCCGCCACCCACAGCGACGCCGACATCTTCTCCTGGCCGCCCAAGCTGCTGCCCGGCTCCCACCTCGGCGAGAACCTCTCGCACCTGAACGCGAAGATCGGCCTCGGCCGGGTCCTCCTCAACTCCCTGCTCGTCGCCGGTGTGCAGACCCTCGGCGCGCTCGTGGTCGCGCTGCTCGCCGGCTACGCCTTCGCCAAGTTCCGGTTCCCCGGCCGGACGGTGCTGTTCGTCGTCCTGCTCTCCACCCTGGTGGTGCCGGACCAGGTGCTGCTGGTTCCGCTCTTCAAGATGATGATGTCGTTCGGCCTGATGGACAGCTACCAGGCCCTCATCCTGCCCGGCCTCTGCGTGCCCTTCGCGATCTTCCTGATGCGGCAGGCCCTGGCCGGCATGCCGGACGAACTCCTCGACGCCGCCCGGGTGGACGGCGCTGGCGAACTCCGGGTGCTGTTCGGGGTGGTCGTCCCGGTCATGCGCCCCGTCCTGGCCGCGCTGGGCATCTTCCTCTTCCTCGGTTCGTGGAACAGCTTCGTCTGGCCGCTGATCGCCCTGCGCAGCTCCGACATGCACACCCTGCCGGTCGCCCTGGCGACGCTCCACGGCATGAAGAGCAACACCGACTACGGCCTGATCCTCGCCGGGACCGCACTGTCCACCCTGCCCATGATGGTCCTCTTCCTGGCCCTTCAGCGGCAGTTCATCTCCGGCCTGCTGGCCGGCGCCACGAAAGGCTGACCATGGAACCGCCCACGAGCGAGCAGACCGAGACGACCGAGCAGACCGACCACGAGGAGATCTGGGAGCCGCACGCCCCCGCCACCACCGCCCGTCCCCGCCGGGTGGCCGCCGACGGCATCGACCTGCTGGTCACCGGCGAGGCGAGCGTCCGCACGGTGGACGAGGGCGTCATCGAGGTCACCGCCGAGGACCTCGGCGAGGTCCGGATCGAATGGCGCACGCCCTGCGTCGACGCCACCGCCTTCTGGACCCCCGAGGCCCGCGGCACCGGCTGGCTGCCCGCCGCCTGGAGCGCCCCGCGCCGGGTCACCCTCTCCCGTGGCGCCCCCGTCGCCGCCCTGATCGGCACCGGTGACACCGCGGTCTGCGCCTTCGCCGCCGACCGGGAGGACGTCCTGGCCGGCGCCGGAGTCGTGGAGGAGACCGGGGAGTTCCGGTACTGGGTCCAGGCCACCGGCCGGCTGACCGTCCGGATCGACACCTCCGGCCGGCACTACGCCCGCTGCCTGGCCGCCATCGCCGGCTGGTGGTGGTCCGGCCGGACCGCGAACGTCCCCGACGTCGCCCGCCGCCCCGCCTACTCCACCTGGTACTCGCTGCACCAGAACATCACCCCGGAGGCGGTCGAACGGCAGGCCGCCCTCGGCAAGGAACTCGGCCTCGACACGATCATCGTCGACGACGGCTGGATGACCACCGACCGCACCCGCGGCTACGCCCACTGCGGGGACTGGGAACCCCACTCCCTGCCCGACACCGCCGCCCACGTCGGCCGCGTCCACGACCTCGGCGTCCGTTACCTGCTCTGGTACGCGCTCCCGTTCATCGGCAAGGACAGCGCCGTCTGGGACGCCCTCTCCGGCTACGCGCTCACCAGCGCCGACCACATGGGTGCCGTCGTCGCGGACCCCCGCTACCCGAAGGTCCGCCGGCACCTCGCCGACAGCCTCGCCCGCGCCGTCGAGGAGTGGGGGATGGACGGGCTGAAGGTCGACTTCGTCGACTGGTTCGGCGTCCAGGACCCGCCGGCCGCCGGACCCGAGGCGGACTGCACGACCGTCGACGAGGGCCTCCACCTGCTGCTCGCCGAGATCCGCCGGCGGGTCGACGCGGCCTGCTCCGAGGGCATGATCGAGCACCGCCAGCCGTACGTCAGCCCCGGGCTCTGGCCCTACGCCACCATGATCCGGGCCACCGACTGCCCGCTCAGCCCGCAGGAGAACCGCCAGCGCACCATCGACACCCGGCTGATCGCCGGACCGCTCGCCGTCCACGCCGACATGCTGATGTGGCACCCCGCCGAGCCCCCCGAGCAGCTCGCCGTCCACCTCATCAACGTCCTCTTCGCCGTCCCGCAGATCTCCGTCGACCTCGCCGTCCAGACGCCCGCCCAGCGGGAGGCCCTCGCCTTCTGGCTCGGTGTCGTCCGCGAGCACGTCGGCACCCTGCAGCTCGGCGACCTGCGGCCGGCCCGGCCCGACCTCGGCTACCCGATGGTCACCGCGACCGGCTCCGGGACGGGCACCACCGTCGTCGCCCGCTACGCGCCGCTGCCGGTCGACGCGGGCGCCGGTGCCGGTCCGTGGCGTAGCCTGCTGGTCGCCAATGCCGACGCCGACCCCGACGTGCGCCTCGTCGGCGGCCGGGGCACGGCCGAGGCCACCGTCCAGGACGCCCGCGGGCGGACCGTCCACCAGGGGACCGTCGACCTCGTGGAGGGCGGGGTCACGGTCGTCGTCCCCCGGGGCGGACTGCTGACGCTGCGCCGCCCGGCGCAGGACCCGCACGGCGACCACTGATCCAGCGACCGGAGCACCGATGACCGAGGGAACACGCCCCGCGCGCCGCGCCACCACCATCGCGGACGTCGCCCGCGCGGCCGGCGTGTCCCGGCAGACCGTCTCCAACGCGCTCAACGCCCCGCACCGCGTCCACCCGGACACGCTCGCCCGGGTCACTGCGGCCATCGACCGGTTCGGCTACCGGCCGGACCAGTCGGCCCGCTCGCTGCGGACCGGCGAACGGCGCACCATCGGCTACCTCGCGCCGGTGGACGACCCGTTCGACCCGAACCCGCTGATGGCGGGTTTCCTGGAAGCCCTGGTGGACGCGGCCGGCGCGGAGGGTCACCGGGTCCTGCTGGTCCGCGCGGCACCGGGGGAGACGCAGACCCGGGCCGCGATCGACGACCTGGTGGCGGCCCGCCAGGTGGACGGGCTGGTCCTCGCGGACGTGCTCCCCGAGGACGCCCGGGTCGCCCACGCGGCCCGGGTCGGCGTCCCGTTCGCCTCCTTCGGCCGCACCGCGCCGGGGCTGCCCCAGCACTGGGTGGACATCGACAACGCGGCGGCCACGGCGGAGATCGCCCGCCACCTCGCGGAGCGCGGCCACCGGCGGGTCGGCTTCGTCGGCTCGGTGGTGCGGACACCCGGGGGGCCGGCCGACGGGCCGGCCGACGGGGCCGGGTCGTCCCCGCGTCCGCAGGCGGGCCCGGACGCGGGTCCGGGGTCCGTGGCGGGGGCGCCGGCGGAGCTGCCGTGGCTGGTGGCGCGCCGTGCGGGCTTCCACCGGGAGGCGCGCCGGCTCGGCCTGGAGGTCGTGCCGGTGCCGGAGGCCGGGTCGCTCCGCACCCTGCTGCGGGGCCGGGACCGGCCCACCGCCCTCGCCGCCGACAACGACCTGGCGGCCCTCGACGTCTACGAGGCCGCCCGGGCCGAGGGCCTGCTGGTCGGCCGTGACCTCGCGGTCACCGGCTTCCACGACACTCCGCTCGGCCGGCACCTGTTTCCGCCGCTCACCTCGGTCCGGCTGCCGCTGCGCGGCATCGCGGCCGCGCTGGTGGGGCTGCTCCTGGCCCAGGTGCGGGGCGAACCGGTGACCGGAGCCGGGCTCGAACTGCCCACCGAACTCGTCGTGCGGGCGAGTTCGGGCTGAGCCCGGCCCCCGGGCGGGACCCCGGCCCCGTGTGGGACCGGGCCGGGGTGGTCCCCGGGTCCGGTGTGGACCGGACCCGGGGCCGACCGCAGACCGGTCCGGCCGCACCGCCCTGCCCGCCTGGCCCTGCCGGGGCCGGAGAGCTGGACCGAGGTCAACGGCCGTGCTCGGCACCGCCGTTGACCTGGATGATCTGGGCGGTCACATGGCCGGCGGACGGCGCGGCCAGCCAGCGGGCGGTCTCCGCGACGTCGGCCGGGCGCCCGGCCCGGCGGGTGTCGGCCTGGGCGACCAGGGTCGTCTCGCGCTCGGCGGAGAGCTCGCCGCGGAAGAACTCCGTGTCGGCGACGTAGCCGGGGGCGATCACGTTCACCGTGATGCCCCGGGGGCCCAACTGGGCGGACAGGTCGTAGGCGTACGGGTGGAGGGCGGCCTTGGCGGCGCCGTAGGAGCCCGAGCCGGATCCCCGGTACGCGGCGATCGAACCGATCAGGAGGACCCGGCCGCCGGGTGCCGCGAGCCGTTCCCTGAGCGCCTCGGTGAGCAGCACGGCGGTGAGGGTGTTGGCGCGGAAGTTCTCCTGCCACTCCCGGGCCGCCCCGGCGAGAGCGTCCGGCCGGTCGGCCGGTGAGCCCAGAGCCGCGTTGCCCCCCGCGGCGTTGACCAGCACGTCGACCCGCTCCCACCGCTCGCCGATGCTCCGCGCCACCCGCCCGGCCCCGTCCGGGTCGGACAGGTCGGCCGTCAGCCCGACCGGCACCGGTGCGCCGGGATGTGCGGCGCGCAGCCGGTCGACGGCCCGGTCGAGCACCTCGGTGCGCCGTCCGACCAGGACCACCTGCTCGCCGTCGCCCGCGAAGGCCCCCGCGACGGCGTACCCGATCCCGGTGCCTCCGCCGCTCACCACCACCACCCGAGTCATCCGCCGGGCCTCCCTCGTCGTCGACGGGGACCGGTTGCCCGGTCCGGTGTCCGTGCGCGCCCGCTCGGCGCGCCCGGTCCCGCCAGCGTACTGATCACCGGCGCGGGCGCGGCGCGGTGTGCGGCGGTCTGCGGAGGATCGACACGGAGCGGTCATCCCGGTTCTCGGGAGCACGAGTTGACGTAGTGTGGACGTCACGCGGTGGACATCGAGGACCGGAGGACGCCATGCGCCGGATCGCGATCGCCGGAGCGGGTCAGGCGGGCCTCCAGCTCGCGCTGGGCCTGCTCGCGGCAGGCGGGTACGAGGTCACGGTGGTGTCGGCCCGGACGCCCGGGCAGCTGCGCGGCGGTCCGGTGCTCTCGACGCAGGCGATGTTCGGTCCGGCGCTGCGGATCGAACGGGCGGCCGGACTGGACCTGTAGGCCGGAGCGGCCCCGGCCGTCCGGAGCGTGGACGCCGTACTGGTGCCCGAACCGGCTGTTCGCGCCCTGGAGTTCACCATGACGCTGACCGAGCCCGCGCAGTCGGTCGACCAGCGGCTGAAGATGGCGCGCTGGCTGGAGCTGGTCGCCGAGCGCGGCGGCCGGGTCGAGTACCGGAGCCTGGACCGGCCCGGTCTGCGGCGGGTGGCCGAGGCGCACGAGCTGACGGTCGTCGCCGTCGGCCGGGGCGGACTGTCCGGGATCTTCGCGCCGGACACCGCCCGCTCGCCGTTCGACGCGCCGCAGCGCACGCTGGCCGCGCTGTACGCGCACGGGGTCGGCACACCCGATCCGTCGGCCGGGCCGAGGGCGCGGATGCACGCCGTCCCCGGCGTCGGGGAGCTGTACCTCCAGCCGGCGCTGACCCTGTCGGGCCCGTGCGACATCCTGCTCTGGGAGGCCGTCCCCGGCAGCCCGACCGTCCCGCCCGTCAGTTGCCGTCGCCGACCCGCAGCTCGGTGGCGATCTGGCGGCGCCCGGCGACCAGGGCCTCGGCGAGGACCCCGGCCGCGACCAGCGCGGCGAGGCCGAGCGTCGGCGGCACCACGGCCCAGCCGCTCACCGGCAGGCCCGGCGGCACGCGGGTGCCGAGCAGGGCGGAGAGGTCGAAGACCGGCCCGAGCACGGCGACGGCGGTCAGCGCCGCCAGTGCGCCGCCGGCCGCGGCGAGCAGCGTCTGGGGCAGCGTCTCGGTGAGGATGAGGGCCATCCCCTGCCGGGGACGCAGGCCCATGGTGCGCAGCCGGGCCAGCGACGCGGCGCGGTCGGGGGCGGCCCGGAGCAGGGTGAGCAGCACGGCGAGCAGGGCGAACGCCCCGGCCCCGGCCGTGGCGGCCCGGAAGATCCGCGAGGCGGCGTGCTGGAGGGGGTCGGTGGTGAGCTCGGCGACGAACTCCTCACTGGTGTACATCAGGTACCCCTCGGGGAGGGAGTCGGCGTTCGGTCCGGCGGGCCGGATGCCGGTGAGCCTCGCCGTGTCGGCGACGATCTCGGTCACCGGCAGCTGGTGCGCCAGCCGCCGCACGGCGTCCGCGTCGATGTCGCCGACGGCGTACCAGTAGGTGCGGCGGGCGAGTTCGGGCAGCAGGGCGACGGCCGGTCCGGCCGGGAGGACCACGAACGGGCGGGTCGAGTCGCGCAGCGCGGGGGTGGCGTCGACGGTGGCGGTCCGGGCGGCGGAGATCTCGCCGTTGCTGCCGAAGCGGAGCCGGCGGGCGTCGGCGTCGCCGCCGAGCGCGGCGACCAGGCCGGCGGAGTACAGCGCGGGGACGGGGGTGTCCGGTGGGCCGGACGGCTCGGGGACCCCGCCCGCAGGGGCCGCCGCCGCGGCGCCGCCGAGCCTCTCCGGGTCGAAGACCCCCCGGCCGAGCGAGCGCGAGATGGCGGCGTAGGCGACCGGGTCGACCACCACGGCGGTGATCGTGAGCGGGCGGTCGCCGGGCCGGAGCACGACGGCGTCGGTCTCCAGGAAGACGGCGGTGGCGGCCGTGACCCCGGGCAGGGCGCCGGCGGCGGCGGTGAAGGAGTCCGGCAGGGTGACGCCGGTCGGTCCGCTCAGCATGACGTCGCCGCCGACGGCGACGCGCGAGCTGCGCACCCGGCCGGAGTCGACCGCGTCGATCATGTCGGCCCCGAAGCCGGCCGTGGTGACGGCGAGCAGCAGGGCGAACACCGGGAGGACGGTGGGGCGCGGGCGGTCGCCGGTGCCGCGCGCGGCGCGGGCCAGGCCGAGGAAGCCGACGACGCCGCGCCGCCGTCCGACCAGCCGGGCCAGCGAGCCGACCAGCAGCGGCTGGATGCGCGCGATCAGCAGACCGGCGGCGAGCGCGATCAGCAGCGGGGTGGTGACCACCAGCGGATCGAGGCCGCTGCCGGCCGGGGTGACGCCGCGCCGCCTGACCTCGGCGACGGCCGCCACCGTGACGGCCAGTACGGCGAGTTCGCCGACCAGCCGGCGCCGGCCGTCGGTCGGGCGGGGGCCGGAGAGCAGCATCGCGGCGCGCAGCGGGAAGGCGACCAGGGAGACCAGCGCCACGGTCGTGCCGGCCAGCACGGAGGCGCCCCAGCGCGGGGTCGGCAGCAGCAGGAGGGCGAGCGCCAGGCCCAGGCCGGCGGCGGGGAGCACCGTCACGGCGCCCTCGCCGAGCAGCCGGCGCAGCACGCCGCCCTGCGAGCCGCCGCGGGCCCGGAGCAGCCGGATCTCCGCGGTGCGCCGGTCGGCGGCCAGTGCGGCGGCCAGGAGGAGCACCACCGCGACGACCCCGGCGAGCCCGGCCGGGCCGATCGCCGCCAGCGGGGCGGCGGCCTCCCGGCGTTCGCTGGCCAGGGTGAACAGCTGGGGCAGCAGGGAGACGGTGCGCAGGTCGGGCCGGCCGGTGGTGGTCATCAGGCCGGCGGCGGTCGGCCCGGTCAGGTAGGAGTTGATCTCGGTCTCGGCCCGGGGGAGCCGGTCCACGCGCAGCGAGTCCGGGTCGACCGGTTGCCGCCAGAAGGCGTGCCCGCCCCGGGCCCACTCGACGAGCCGGGTCAGCGACTCGTCGCCGACGACGCCGGTGGTCTGCCAGGCGCGCAGCTTCTCGTTGGTGAGGGGGAGTTCCAGGCAGCCGCGGGTCACGCAGCCAAGGTCGGTCCAGTACGGGTCGGCCTCGTCGTGGGCGGAGTAGAAACCGACGACCTCGACACCCAGCTCCGGCGCGGGGTTGCCGAACTCCTCGGTGAGCACGTCGCCCAGGTGGATGCTCAGCTTCTCGGCGGCGTGCGCCGAGACCGCGATCGGCAGCGGCCGGTCGCGCGGGGCGCCGGTCGGCCACCGGCCGGCGACCAGGGTGGTGTGCTCGGAGATCTTCGCCAGGTTGAGCAGCCGCAGCGACGGCGAGAGGCCGTCGGGGCGGGCGAGGCCCGGGTTGCCGAGGGGCGTGGGTTTGGCGCCGAACACGCCGTAGACCGGGCCGCTGTCGGCGATGCGGAACTCTCCGCCGGTCCGGGAGGCGAGGTCGGCGGCGACCGCGGCCAGGGCGGCGGTGTCGTCGCCGTCCCGGATCTCGGAGGTGGTGTACAGGCTGGTCCCGCTCGCGTTGCGGGAGTGCAGGAAGTCGCGCAGGGCCGCGTCCGCGCCGAGGTCCACGGCCCGGGGCAGCGCCGCGGTGAGGAACACGGCGGCGAGGACCAGGACGGCGTTGAGGACGGCCGTGGACCGTGCGGACCGCAGCCGGGTGCGGACCCACGGCGCGGGCAGGTGCTCGACGCGGACCGGTTCGAGGGTCTGGCCTTGCATCCCGCGTCTCCTGCCCCCGTACGCCCCGCTCCCGTGCACGGACGCCACACCGATTCCGGTGTCGGACCACCGGATAGCGGACGATGCTGTCAGATCCGTGTACGGAACGGAAGGTCCGTTCGGGCAGGAAGACCGGCCCCTCCGGTCGGGCTGTCGGAGGCGTCCTCTAGGTTCTGGGGTGTCGAGGGGCGGACCGCCGTAGGCCGCCGCACCGACCGCGCGGCCTCGCGCGGGACCGCGCCACACCGCGCCCGGAAGGGGCCCACGCCATGCCAGCCACCGCCGCCGAGCAGTCGACCTACCTGGAGCTGTCCGAGGACACCGGCAGCGCCCACAAGTTCTACGAGGTCCGGGTCGCGGGGGTGGACGTGACCGTCACCTACGGCCGGATCGGCGAGGGCGGCCAGACCAAGACCACCGCCTACCCGTCGCCGGAGAAGGCCGCGGCGGCCGCCGCCAAGAAGATCGGGGAGAAGGTCCGCAAGGGCTACGCCCCGGCGGTGCGCGGGGTGCGCCAGGCCCGGGCGGTGACGCGGCGGGCGATCGTCAGCTCCCGCTCGACGGCCACTCAGGCGCCGGTGCTGTGGCGGTTCCGCTCCGGCGCGGCAGCGTTCGGCATCTTCGTCGGCGAGGAGCACGCCTGGGTGGGCAACGAGCGCGGCGACGTCTACACGCTGACCCACGACGGCCGGGTGACCGGCCGCTACGGGCTGCCCGACGGGGTCAAGTGCATCGTGGCGGACGACTGGTGGATCTACGCGGGCTGCGACGACGGCAAGGTGTACGACCTCGGCGGCAAGGTGCCGCGGGTGGCGTACGAGATAGCCGAGGACGTCGACATCTACTGGCTGGACATCCACGACGGCGTGCTCGGCGTGGCCGACGCGCGCGGCGGGATCACCACCGTCGACCACGAGGACGAGTTCCAGTGGCGGCGCAAGGCCGAGGGCACCGACGGCTGGATGGTGCGCTGCGACGCGGACGGCGTCTACCACGGGCACTCGCGCGGGGTGGCCCGGTACGCGGCGCGCGGCGGGGAGCCGGTCTGGCACGCCCGCACCGACGGCGCCGTGCTGTTCGGCTGGCAGGAGCCGGACGAGGTGTTCGCCGGGACGTCGCGCGGCTCGGTCCACCGGCTGCGGAAGGCGGACGGCTCCGAGGTCGCCCGCTACCGCTGCGACGCGGCCGTGTTCTCCTGCGCCGCTTCGCCCGACGGCCGGTACGTCTTCGCGGGGGACAACCACTCCTCGGTGTACTGCTTCGCGGCCGACGGCACCCGGCTGTGGAAGCTGGGCACCGGCTGCGGTTCGGCGTACAGCATGCAGTACCGCGACGGCCGGCTGTACCTGGTGACCACGGACGGCTCGCTGGTCTGCCTGGACGCGAGCGAGACGGCGGTGCGCGAGGCGGAGGAGGGCCGGCTGCCGCACGCCGCCGAGGTGGACGGCGACGGCTGGACGGCCGCGGTGGCCGGGGCGGAGATCGAGGCGGTGACCGCCGGATCGGCGGGCGCGGCCGGCGGCGTCGAGGTGGAGTGCGTGCAGGACGGTGTCCGGCTGCGGGTGCGGGTGGTCTCGGCGGGCTTCGACCCGAGCCGGCGGGTGCAGTTCCCGAAGGACATCCGGGTGCCGGGCGCGCGCTACCTGGTGGCCGAGGTGCTGGAGTCGGGCAACGGCGCGTTCTACCGGGCGCGCGGAGACATCAAGCGTCTGCTCTGACGTGGATTCCGTTCATCCGGCGGACCGTTGACAGCCCGTCGCGGGCCTCGGTGTAATGCGGTGGCCGGGTGTGTGCCGGGTGTGTGCCGGGTGCGCGTCACGAGGGCTGCCACGTGGCTGCGCGGCACACCGACCGCTTCGGGCTCGCCCGGGGGGAAGGCAGGATGTCATGGGTGCGGAGACTGCGGTGGCGGCGGGATCCGTCGGACTGAACTCCCGGATGGCCGCGCTGTACGAGCGGGACCTGACCTGCCGGTCGCTGGGCATCACGCTGGACGAGGTGGCCACCGGGCGGGCGCTGATGCGGATGACGGTGGCCCCGGCCATGGTCAACGGCCACGGGACCGCCCACGGCGGCTACCTCTTCCTGCTCGCCGACGCGGCGTTCTCCTACGCCTGCAACAGCTACGGACCGGTGACGGTGGCGCAGGCCGCGCAGGTGACCTTCCTGGCGCCGGCCGCGGTCGGCGACGAGCTGGTCGCCGAGGCGCTCGAACGGGCCCGGTCCGGGCGCACCGGCGTCTACGACGTGACGGTGCGGACCTCGGCCGGGAGGACCGTCGCGGAGTTCCGCGGCCAGAGCGTGATGCTGGCCGGGAAGCCGCTGACGGGCTGACGGCGCACGGGCCGACCTGGCGGGGGGACCGCCCGGCCGGCCTGGCCGGGCGTCAGGCCGGCGGGCGCTCGTCCACCACCTGCTGGAGCTTGCCGGTGCGCGGGTTGGTGACCAGCTCGGCGCGCGGCACCCACTCGACGGTGAGGTGGTGGATCGCGCCGTCCGCCACGTCGTGCGGGTAGAGCGGGCGGGCCGCGTACACGGCGCCGATGAGCCGCTCGCCCAGCTCGGCCGGGGGGAGCTCCTCGGTGTAGCCGAGCCGGAGGATCAGGCCGTCCTTGCCGTCCCACCGGCGCTGCACCAGCTGGATGCCGGAGATCACCTGGTCCGGGTCGGCGGCGACCAGCACCGCGCGGATCTCCTCGGTCGGCATCGCGACGGTGCCGATCCGGGCGCCCTCGACCGACCGGCCGACCAGCCGGAACCGTCCGCGCTCCGGGTCGACCCACTCGGCACGGTCACCGGTGGGGTAGCGCAGGATCGGCATCAGGGTGCGGAACAGGTTGGTGACCACCACCCGGCCGGGCACCCCCGGGGCGGTGATCGGCTCGCCGGTCACGTCGTCGACCAGCTCGACGACCGTGCGGTTCGGGAACGCCTCGTGCACCCGGACGTCGTCGCCCGGCACCGGCGCGCCGACCAGCCCGGCGTCCACCGAGGCGTAGCCGATCGAGGCGACGGCCGCCTTGGGGAAGGCCCGGGAGAGGATCGGCCGCAGGTCGGCGAAGAGCAGGTCGCCGCCGAAGAGCAGTAGTTCGACGCGCTCGGCGACCTGTCCGTGCTTCACCAGGTACTCGGCGACCGAGCTGAGCTTCATCGGCTCGCCCGCCAGCACGTCGACGCCGAAGTCCTCGATCAGTCCGGCCACGTACGCGTCCGGTGCGGCGCCGACGGGCAGCCGGACGTTGTCCACCGGGGCGTGGTGCAGGGCGTTCTCGATGTAGAGGAAGCCGCCGTAGAGCTCGCCGGCCCAGAACAGGTTGGCGACCCGGTGGCCGGGCTTGAGGCCGGCCTGGACCAGGCCCGCGCCGAAGGCGGTGACGGAGTCGGCGTGCTCGGTGCGCGACCAGGGCGAGAACTTGGGGACGCCGGTGGTGCCGCCGGTCTTGTAGACGCCCGCGTCGAGCAGCGGACCGGTCAGCAGGCGGTTCTCCGGCCACGAGTTGGCGGCCCAGAAGGCGGTCTGCTCGATGACGGGGAGCTGCGTGAGGTGCTCGATGCGGTCCGGCAGACCGCGGTACAGCTCCGCGTAGAAGGGGGAGTTCCTCCGGGCGAAGTCGACCAGGTCGGGCAGCGGTTTGGCGGGCACGGTACTTCTCCTGACTGCGGGGGGCGGGATCATTGCCGGGGGCCGGGGGCCGGGGGCCGGGGGCCGGGGACCGGGGCGGGCGGGGCCTCAGTCGGCGCCGGGCAGGCCGATCCACGTGCGGGCGAGGGTCTGGACGGCGGCGCCGTCCCGGTCGGCGAGCTTCTGCGCCAGGTACGCGGCGGCCCAGTCGTTGGTGGGGACGCGGAAGGCGGGGCGCTCGGCGCTCAGGGTCCGCACGACCACCTCGGCGACCTCCCGGGCCGGTTGCCCGGCCGCCTCCCAGCCCTGGCCGCCCACCCAGGCGAGGTAGTCGGCGAAGGTGGGCGCGTACGGGCCGGAGGCGGCCTGGATGGTGGTGCGGTCGATGTCCGGGAAGATCCCGAACCGGGTGTCCGGCACGAAGCCGGGGACGACGACGGAGACCCTTACGCCGTGCGCCCCGGCGACCGGGGCCAGGCTCTCCATGAACCCCTCGACAGCGAACTTGGCCGCGCAGTAAGCCTCGTTGAACGGCTGACCGACCACCCCGTGCACGCTGCCGACGGTGACCAACCGGCCGCCGGACGCGCGCAGCAGCGGCATCGCGGCCCGGCTCACCTCGACGACGCCGAAGAAGTTCACCTCCAGGTTGGCCCGCAGCGCCGCCGTCGTCGACATCTCCAGCGTCGGGTCGGAGTTGGAGACCCCGGCGTTGTTGACCACCGCGTCCAGCCGCCCGTACGTCCCGGCCACGCCGTCGAGGCAGGCGGCGACGGAGGCGGCGTCGGTGACGTCGAGCCGGCGGACGTCCAGGGCGACGCCTGCCCGGCCTGCCGCCTCCGAGAGCTCCCCGGCACGGTCCGGGTCGCGCAGGGTCGCGACCGCGGCGTACCCCGCGCGGGCCGCGGCGACGGCGGTGGCCAGGCCGATGCCGGAGGAGGTGCCGGTGATCAGCACGACGGGCCCGGTCATGACGCCGTCTCCGTCAGCTCGGGTGCGGCGTCGCCGGTGCCGCCCGCGTCCCCGGTGCCGCCGGTGCCGGCCGCGCCCCCCGCGTCCCCGGTCCGCTTCTTCTCCCGGGCGGCCGCGTCGAGCAACGGCTGGATGCCGAGCGCGGGAAGGAAGGAGCAGGCGGCCAGCAGGGTGCCGCCGGCCATCACCCAGCGTGCCGCGTCCCGGATCCCCAGCGGGTCGGTGAGCGCGGAGACGGCCAGGCCGCCGACCAGCGCGGCCAGCGGGATCACCCCCCAGGTGACGGTCCGGAACGCCGCGTGCATCACGCCCTGGTGCTCGGCGGACATCCGGGCCTGCCGGGTCGGGGCGCTGCACACGTTGATGCAGGACATGAAGAAGCCGTAGCAGCCCATCGTCACGGCGATCACCGGCCCCGGCGGCAGGGCCGGCGCGGCCAGCACGCCGAGCCCGACCAGGCAGTGCAGCAGCAGCGACCAGGCCAGGGTCCGGCCCAGGCCGAGCCGCTCGCTGATCCGCGGCGCGACCACGGCGCCGGCCAGCGCGCCGACGGCGCCGACCGACATGGCCGCACCGAAGACACCGACCGAGATGCCCAGCCCCCGGTAGGCGAGGACCGGCAGCACGGTGACGAAGATCGGCCCGCCCGCGTTGAGGGTGACGGCAGCCAGCACCACCCGGCGCAGCACCGGATCCGCCCAGTTCAGCCGGAAGCCGGCCGTCAGCCGCTCCCAGACCGTGCCCTCGACGACCGTCCGGCCGCCCCAGGGCTTCATGGAGCGGAAGCAGGCCGCGGAGACCAGGTAGCTGGCCGCGTCCACCAGCAGGGCGGCCACGCCGAGCGCGCTGTACAGACCGGCCGCGATCGAGGGACCGGCCACCTCGGAGACCGAACTGCTGCCCTCCAGCCGGGAGTAGGCGCGGACCATCCGGTCCTTCTCCACCACGGCGGGGACGGCGATCAGGTAGCCGACGTTGAAGAAGATGGTGGCGCCGCTGATCGCCGCCACGCAGCCGAACAGCAGCGCCGTGGACAGGAAGTCCAGCCAGTACGCCAGCGGGATCACCAGGACCGCCACCAGCCGGACCAGGTCGCAGACGAGCATCGTCCGGCGTTTGTCCCACCGGTCGACCAGCACACCGGCCACCGGCCCGAGCAGCGGGATGCCCAGGTACTGCGCCATCGCCACCACGCCGACCTGGAGCGCGGAGGCGTGCAGCACGAAGATCATCAGGGTGGGGACGACGAAGACGGTGATCCGGTCACCGACCACGCTGACCGTCTGGCCCGCCCAGAAGAGGTTGAAGCCGCGGCCCAGGCCGCCCGGCCGCTGCGGGCTCACGAGCCCTCCCGGACGGCGAAGGTGGCCGTCTTGCCGGTGCGGTCGTTGCTGACCAGCTCGTCGACCGGCCGGACCCGGAAGTTCTCCGGGTCGTGCTGGAAGGCGGTGCTGAGCGTGAACGTCGCGGAGAGGAGCTCGGCGCGCAGCCCCTCGGCGTCCACCGCCGCACCCGGGTCGGTCAGCAGCAGGACGTCCACGCCGGTGGCGCGCCCGCCGTTCTCGGTGATCACGACCTGGGCCCGGGAGACGCCCGGTTCCCGCTCCACCCGGGCGACCAGCTCGTCCACGTGCAGGCCGAGGCCGCGTACCTGGACCACGCTGTCCCGCCGCCCCAGGACCCGCATCGCCCGGCCCGGCCGGCCGCACGGGCACGCGGTCAACTCGCCCGCGTCGCCGGTGCGGTAGCGCAGTACGGGGTTGAGCATCTCCGGGTCGAGCGTGGTGAAGTCGAGCAGCCCGTCCGGGCCGGCGTGCACCAGCTGCGCGGGCAGCGGGTGGAAGGTGTCGGCCGGGCAGTCCGGGGTGTTGGTGCCGACCACCCAGGTCTCGGTGGAGCCGAACATGCCCCAGCGGCGGGCGTCCGGTGCGACGGCCGCCATGTCCTCCTCCAGCTGCGGCTGCCAGGCCTCGCCGAGCCAGAGCACCTTGCGCAGGGTGGGCAGCTTGATCCCGGCCGCGCGGGCGTGGGCGAACCAGAGCCGCAGCACGCTCGGCGTGCCGCCGATCGCGGTCACCCGGCGGTCCGCGAGGAAGGCCAGCCAGTCCGGGTACTCCTCCCGGGTGACCGAGCCGAGCGCGATGATCCGGCAGCCGGACAGGTCGGCGAGTCCGGCGGCGAGGAAGTGCGCGCCCCACATCCGCCCGGCGCCCCAGGCGTTGACGAAGACGTCCTCGCGGTCGAGCGGCTGCCAGTGCGCGTGGACGCCGGCCATGTAGAAGCCGGTGGGCGCGTAGCCGACCTTGGGGGCGCCGGTCGAGCCGCCGCTCTGGAACAGCCAGGTGGCGCCGGACTCGGAGCGCGGGTCCAGGTGGGCCAGGGCGGTGTTCAGGTCGTCCTTGACCAGCGGGGGCAGCGCGGCCAGCTCGTCCAGGGTGCGGACGCTGCCCGGGTGGTCCGCGTAGCGCGGTGCCAGCGCGGGGACGGTCCGCAGCCGGTCGAGGGTCCGGCCGGCGACGGTCAGGTGCGGCTCGGCCGCCTCGGGCGGCAGGGAGAACGCGGCGGTCATCGGGGGTCCGTTCGGGGGGTCGTGGTCGGCGTCGGCGTAGGTGTTGTGATCGGGGCCGTGGTGGCCGTGGTGGCCCTGCCGGTCGGGGCCGTGGCGTTGGCGAGCCACTTGGCGTGTGCGTCGCGGTAGGCGGTGAACCGGGCTCGGGTGACGTCCCGTTGCAGGGTGCGGCCCGGGTCGGACCAGTCCGGGGCGATCACCCCGTCCGGCTCCAGCTCGGAGAACCAGTACCGCTCGCCGTCGTACAGGAAGTCGACGCAGAAGAACGGGATCTGCAGTTTCTCGGCGAAGTACGCCGTGGCGGCCGCCAGTTCGTCCGGCACCGGTGGGAACTCCATTGCCCCGCCCCGGCTGGCGTTGGCCACCGGCGAGCCGGGCTCCGGGATCCGCTTCATCACCGCGTACGGCTCGCCGCCGACCACGTAGACCCGGTAGTCGACGGTGCCGTCGCCGAGGTACGGCTGGGCGACGAGCGTGGTGTCGCCGCCCTGGGCGAGGCTGGCCAGGCCCCGGATGTCCTCCGGACCGCGGGCCAGGTTGATCCCCCCGCCGCCGCACCAGCCGGCCGGCTTCACGATGGCCGGGTAGGTGAGGCCGCCCAGCGCCACCTCGTACAGGTGCTTGCTGATGTCCCGGCCGGTGCCGATCCGGACCGACGGGATCGCCGGCACGGGGGAGTCGGCGAAGTGCAGGACGGTGGCGACCTTGTCGTTGCCGATCAGCGAGACGTGCGGCGGGAACGGCAGGTAGAAGCCGGCCTGTTCGAGCACCGCGTACAGCGCGTACTGGTTGAAGACGTCCATCGACTGGTAGGGCAGCGAGTAGAGCGCGGTGATGAACAGGGTGTCCTGCGGGGTCACCGGCTCCTCGTCCACGTAGACCAGCGGACGGGCGGGGTCGGAGGCGTCCACGGTCACCGCGTCGGGCGAGTGCCGGCACCAGGTGAGGCCGAGCTCCTCGGCGATCTCCGCGTAGAGGTCCCAGAAGAAGTGGTGCCAGGTCGCGGACATCCGGCTCGACTCGCGGTCGGGGAAGATCCAGCACATCCGGCGCAGCGGGCCGGAGCCGTCCGCGGAACCGGGGGCGTGCGCGGGGCCTGCGGGGTGCACGGTGTCTGTGGGGTGTGCGGGGCCGGTGGGGTTCACCGTGCTCCTTCCGGGGTCGTCGGGTGCCCGGCGTGCCCGGCCCACCAGCGGCGGCCGGGCTCCGGGAGGGTGTCCACCGGGTCGTAGTACGGGTGGCGCCGGTCGAGCGGGTCGTCGCCGTCCGGGCCGCCCTCGCGGACCTCCAGCTCGGTGCGGTAGTTCTTGGTCCAGTACGAGATGCCGCGCTCGCGGTCGTACCCCACCGCCTGGTGCACCCAGCGCTTGCCGAGGTCCGGCACGTCGCAGACCAGGCGGGGGGTGGCGTAGCCGGGGAGGTAGCCCATGATCGCCTCCTGGAGCCGCTGCGCCTCGTGCACCGAGGTCCGCCAGTGCTCGGCGTTCGGGATCATGTCGCAGAGGTAGAAGTAGTACGGCAGGATGTTCGCCTCTCCCTGGAGGGCGAAGCAGAGGTCCAGCAGGTCGCCGGGGGTGGCGTTGACGCCGCGCATCAGCACGCCCTGGTTGCGGACGTCGCGGACGCCCGCGTCCAGCAGCCCCCGGGCCGCCTCGGCCACCAGCGGGGTCACCGACCGGACGTGGTTGGCGTGGGTGTGGACGGCCAGGTTCACCGCGCGGCGCGCGGCGACGGCGGCCACCCGGGCCACGCCCTCCCGGATCTGCGGCTGGAGCCAGTGCTGGGGCAGTCCCACCACCGCCTTGCTGGCGAGCCGGATGTCGCGGACCGACTCCAGTTCCAGCAGCCGCAGCAGGAACGACTCCAGCTGCGGCCAGGGCACGTTGGCGAGGTCGCCGCCGGAGACCACCACGTCGCGCACGGCCGGGGTGCGCTTGAGGTAGTCGAGCATCTGCTCCTGCCGGTGGGCGGGCCGGAGCACCAGCCGCTTCTTGGCGACCTGGGCCGTGGAGGTGCCGACCAGGTCCATCCGGGTGCAGTGCCCGCAGTACTGCGGGCAGGTGGAGACCAGCTCGGCCAGCACCTTGGTGGGGTAGCGGTGGGTCAGGCCCTCGACCACCCACATCTCGGCCTCGTGCAGCGAGTCGCGCTCGGCCCGGGGATGGCTGGGCCACCGGGGGTGCCGGTCGGAGCGGACCGGCAGCATGTACCGGCGGACCGGGTCGGCGAGGAACGCCTCGGTGAACGCCTCCGGCACGGTCGGGGCGCGCGGGGCCACGGTGTTGAGCATCTGCGGCGGGATCAGGAGTGGCATCGTCGCGAACTCGGCCTGGTCGGAGAGGAGTTCCTCGTAGAACCGGTCGGTCAGCAGGTCGCCGACGACGGCCCGCAGCTGCCGGACGTTCTTCACGCAGTGCGCCCGCTGCCACTGGGCGTCCCGCCACTGGCCCTCGGTGACGTCGCGCCAGCCCGGCAGTCTCCGCCAGTCCGGTTCGACCAGCGGGGTCCGGACGTACTGGTACGGCTGCCCCGTCACGGGGTGTGCGGGGGGTACGGGGCGGTCCATCCGGCACTACCGGCCGGTGAAGAGCGTCGCGAGGCGGGTCCGCAGCTCGCGCTTGAGCACCTTGCCGGTCGGCCCGAGCGGGAACTCCTCGGCGGTGCGCGCGATCCGGACGGCGGCGAGGGCGGACAGTCCGGCCCCGGCCAGCGCCTTGTTGGCGGCCTCCTGGACCTCCTCGGCGCCCACCTGACCGGCTTCGTGCTGCAACTGAACCACTGCGACGGGGAGTTGACCCTTCCCGGCGCCGCCGGGCACGCCGATCACCGAACAGTCCCGCACCAGCTCGGCGCAGTCGGCCAGCAGTACCTCCTCGATCGGCAGGCTGTAGACCGGCCCCGCCACGGTGTCGACGACGTCCACCGTGCGGTCGAGGTGGTAGAAGGAGCCGTCCGCGTCCCGCCGGGCGACGTCCCCGGTGAGCCAGTAGCCGTTCAGCTCGAAGCTGCCGGTCAGCCTGGCGTTGTTCCAGTAGCCGGGTGTCCGGGACGGCGTGACCACGCCGAGCAGCCCGACCGTGCCGTTCGGGACCTCGGCGCCGTCCTGGTCCAGCACGGCCGCCTTGAGCACCACTTCGAGCGGCTTGCCGACGCACCGGTCGTTGCGCGTGCTCTCCGGCGTCGTCACCTGGCCGAACAGCGCCATGCCCATCTCGGACGATCCCAGGCCGTCGACGAACTGCGAACCGGGCAGGGCGGGTTGCTCGGCCTTCTCGCTCGGCAGCAGCCAGGGCCGGATCAGCCCGGCGGGCCGTTCGCCCAGCCCGACCAGCCGGCGGATGTGCCCGTAGTGCGCGCTGTCGCCGGTGTTGAACCAGGAGTGGACCCGGGCTGCGCCCGCCACCGGCAGCTCCCCGGTGGCGAGTTCGACGAACGTGCGCGGGAAGGAGGCCACCATGGTCGGCAGGAACGCCTCCATCACCGGCTCCACCACCGCGCGCCGCCAGTCGGACATGACGACCGTCGGCAGACCGAGCAGGGTGGCGGTGAGGAAGTAGCTCAGCCCGCCGGCGTGGGTGTGCGGCATCAGCGACATCAGCCGGTCGTACGGCTCGGCGGGGAACCGGACCATCCGCGGCTGCTTGCCGTCCCAGAACTGGCGGTGCGCCAGCATGGTCGACTTGGGCGTGCCGGTGGTGCCGGAGGAGTGGATCAGCCCGACCACGTCGTCCGCCGCGTGCCGGTACGGGTACGCCTCGGGGAGTCCGCCGGACGCGGCGGCGTCGAAGGCCTGGATCTCGGCGGCGAGCGCGAGGAAGCGGGGCCGGCTCTGCGGGTCCCCACGGTAGGCGGCGGCCAGCCGGGTGGTGTCGTCGGCGACCACGCCGACCACGCCGACGTGGTGGAGGTAGCGGACCATCACGTCGTGCCGCATGGCGTCGTTGACCAGGGCCGGGACGGCGCCCAGCGCGGTGAGCGCGAGAAAGTGCAGCAGCGGCTCCAGACCCTCGCCGACCACCACGGCGACCGGCTCGCCCGGGCGCACGCCGTTGGCGTGGTACCAGGCGGCGTACCGGTCGCGCAGGGCGGCGAGGTCCAGCAGACTGTGGCCGCGCAGCACCACGGCGCCGCGGTGGTCGGTGTGGTGGCTGAACGCGAACGGGACCGCGCGGTTGGGGTTCACCGCGATGGCGTGTTCGAGGAAGTTGCCGGCCCCGAGCTCCGGCTCGGTCATCAGCCGCTCCCGGGCGGCGAGGGGCGCGACGGGGCTCTCGCCGGCGGGGTGGATGGAACTCTGGTCGCTCATGGCGTCTCCTGAGGGGGTGGCCCGCCGCGGTTCTTGTGGAACACACGGGGCGGGCCGACGGGGGGTGGGAGAACTGGTGCTCGACGGACGGGTTCGTGCGGTGGTGCGGGTCCTGTGCGCCGGTGGTGCGTTCGTCCGGTCGGGCTCTCCGCGGCAGGTGGTCCCCTCCGCCGGCGGGGTGGCGCGGCGGTGGTGCGGGGCGGAGCGGGGATCGCGGTGGTACGGGGAAGCGCGGCGGTGCGGGGTGGTCCGGGGTGGTGGGGTGGGTACGGGGCGGTTCGGGGTGGTCCGGGTGCGGCGGGCCGCGGCTCAGCGGTGGTCGCCGAGGATCTCCCCGACCACGCGGTGGCCGGAGCGGATCGCCCCCTCCATCAGCCCGAAGAACTCCGTACTGGTCTCGGTGCCGGCCCAGTGCACCCGGCCGTGCGGTGCGGTCAGTGCCGGGCCCTGCCCGAGCCAGTCGCCGGGACCGAACAGCGCGGCGTAACAGCCCCTGCTGTAGGGCTCGTTCACCCAGTCGGTGACATGGAACCCGATCGGCTCCGGGAGCATCGGGAAGAGCCGGGCGGCCTGCGCGACCGCGATGGCCCGCTGCTGCTCCGGGTTGCGCGCGGCGAACCGGTGCGCCTCGGCGCCGGTCACGAAACCGGTCAGGACCCCGACCCCGTCGGCCGTCGGCGAGTCGTCGACGGTCGAGAGCAGCGGGCCTTCCGCGTTGACCGACCACCCGGAGAGTCCGTGGTCGCGCCAACCGGGCGACGGATAGACCAGGTTGACCTTCACCGCGCAGCCGCGCCCGGTACGCGCGCCGGCTCGGGGTCCGGGCGGGGCGGGCCGGTGGTCGAGGCCGTCGGCCAGCACCGGGGGCAGCGCGACCACCGCCGCGTCCGCCCGGTGGACGCCCCGCCCGGTGCGGACGGTGACCCCGTCGGCGTCCTGGTGGACCGCCACGGCGGGTTCGCCGAGCCGCAGCCGCGCGTCCGGTCGCTCGGACAGCCGTTCGGCGAGCCGCTCGCACAGCAGGTGGGCGCCGCCCGCGACGCGGTCCTGCTGGGCGCCGCCCTCGAAGGCGTTGAGATAGCGCAGACCGCCGCCCGACCGGAGGTAGAAGGCCATGTGCAGGACGGAGAGTTCGGCCGGGTCGGCGGCCATCATCTCGCCGAGGAAGAGCGGGAAGAAGAGCCGGGCGTCCGGGTGGGTCAGGTGCCGGTCGGCCCACTCGGCCGCGGTGAGGGTGTCCAGGCGCTCCGCGTCGGGGGTGAGCCACGGCGCGTCGGGCCTCACCGCTGCGGCGAGTTCGGCCAGCCGGTCGAAGAGGTCGCCGAGTGCCACGGCGTTGAGGGGTGGGAATCGCCCGTCGCGGGTGGCGTGTTCGGGTCCGCCGAGCGCGAAGCGGCTGGCGCCGAGCATCGTGGTCGGCGTGGTGTCGAGGCCCGACTCCTTGAGCAGGGCGAGGAGTTCGGTGTGCCGGTCGCCCAGGTAGGCGGCGCCGGCGTCGACCCAGGAACCCGGGGCCACCTCGTGGCCGTGGATCCGGCCGCCGACCCGCTCGCGTGCTTCGAGCACGGTGACCTCGACCCCGCGGGACGCGAGCCCGTTCGCGGCGGTCAGGCCGGCGAGGCCGGCGCCGACGACGACGGCGGAGCGGACGCCCGCCGGGCCGGAGCCCTGCGGGGCGTCGTGCTGTCTCCCGGAGTCCTGGGGGGCTTCGTCCTGCCCGGCGGCGGTGTCCCGGCCGCTCATCCCGCTGCCGCGATCAGCTCGGCGAGGCCCTCGGGGGTGGGTGCGAGCACGAAGTCCTCGAAGGACAGCTCGACGCCGTACGTCCGGGCGACCGCGCTCAGTACGCGGGTGGCGATGAGCGAGTCACCGCCGAGGAGGAAGAAGTCCGAGTCCGCGGCGACGTCGGTGGTCTCCAGGACGCGGCGGAAGATCGCCACCACGTCCTCGGCGTCGGCGGAGGTGGTGTCAACGCTCATCGAGGCTCTCCTTTTCATGGACCGGCAGGTGCCGCCTGTCGGCGCACCTGGTGGGGTGTCGGTGAGGGGCCCGGCGAGGGGCCTCGGGACGGGTCCTGCCCGGGGATCTGCCCGGGGCCCGCCCCGCGTGCGGGGTGTGTCCGTGTGCGGGGGTGCGCCTGGGTGCCCGCGGTTCTGCGGGCCCGCCCGCCGGCGCGTCGGCGCGTCTAGTGCGGGGAAGGCGTCGCGCGTGCCGCCCGGAGCGGCTGCGCCGGGTACACCGGATGCGGTGGATGCGCCGGGGCGGCCGAGTGGCGGCGGTGGGAGCCCGCCCGGTCGACCTTGCCGCTGGCGGTGAGCACCAGCTCGGGCACGACGGTGATCCGGCTGGGCACGAGGTGGCCTGGAACCCGACTGCTCAGGTAGGCCCGGACGTCGGCGCCCAGCGTCCCCGCCACCGCTCCGGCGCGCGGCACCAGGTACGCGACCAGGGCGGACCGGCCGGCCACCGTCGCCCCGGCCACCGCCACCGCGCTCACCCCCGGGTGGCCGGCGATGTGCGCCTCGACCTCGGCCGGGTCGACCCGGATGCCGCGCACCTTGATCTCGCCGTCCAGCCGGCCCCGGTGGGTGAGCACGCCGTCCGGCGCGCGGCTCACCCGGTCGCCGGTGCGGAACCAGCGCTCGCCGTCGACGACGGTGAACCGGGCCGCAGTGGCCTCCGGCAGCCCGTGGTAGCCCGCCGCGACGGCCGGGCCGCCGATGACCAACTCACCCTCCGCGCTGATCTGTTCGACGACGTGCGGCAGTGCCCGCCCGATCGGCGCGGGCTCGCCGGCCGTCCAGTCCGGGCCGGACGAGGGTGCTCCTGGTCCGTGCAGGTCGACGGCGTGGGTGATCAGCGTGGTCTCGGTGCAGCCGTAGGTGTTGAGCAGGCGGATCCGCCCGGTGTCGAGGCGGCTCCAGTCGGCGAGCCTGGCCGGGTTGGCCGCCTCGCCGCCGATGACCAGCAGCCGGACCGAGTCGGGCAGGCCGGCCTGCTCCTCGGTGAGGTGGAGGACCAGTTCGTGCCAGAACGCGGTGGGCAGGTCGAGGACGGTGATCCGCTCGCGCCCGACCATCCGCAGGAACCGGGGGAACGACCCCGAGTGCGCCTCGTCGTCGAGGACGAGGGCGGCGCCGGTGGTGAGCGCCGGGAGGATCTCCTCGAAACAGGTGTCCCAGTTCAGCGACGCGAACTGCAGCACCCGGTCGTCGGCCGTGAGGCCGAACAGTCCGCGCAGCGCGTGCACGGTGGCGGAGATCGCCCGGCGGGGCGTCACGACGGGTTTCGGCTGCCCGGTCGAACCCGACGTGAAGAGGAGGTAGGCCGGCTGCTCGGGGTCGGCCGGTCGCGGCCGTTCGGGCGGCGACGGAGCCGGCGGACGCGGGGGACCCGCCGGCGCTGCGGGCCCCGACCGACCGCGCGGATCCGCCTGAGCCGCCTGATCGGCCTGATCGGCCTGACCCGGCGCGGCTGCGTCGGGTGCGGCTAATCGCGGCAGGTCGACGATCTCCGGCCCCGACGGCCCCGACGGCCCGGACGACCCCGGCGACCCCGACGGCCCGGATCGGGCGTCGGGGTCGGTGACCGGCGCCGCGAGCCCGGTGCGACACCCCACCGCCGACAGCATCGCCTGTTGGCGCTGCGGCGGAAAGGCCGGATCGACCGGGCAGTACACGCCGCCGGCCGCGAGCACACCGAGCAGTCCGACGACCGTCTCCGGCGCATGGACCGCCGGGACGGCGACCACACCGGGCCCGGCCCCCAGCCGGACGGCCAAACTGCTTGCCAACTCGTCGAGTTGGCGATAACTAAGGACGCGTCCGTGGTGGACGATCGCCGGCCGTTCGGGAAATCGCCCGACGGTTTCCGTGAACGCGTCAATCAGGTCGGAAGTGGCCCCGTTGATGTTGCGGTTATTTGTCATGCCCGCCCCAAAGAATGCCGTGCGAGCACTTGTCGGTGCTCGGCGGAGCGGGACTCTACCTTCGAACATGCGTGGCCACAATGCTTGTTGAGGATGTCGCTTCAAGGATGTGTGGTTGACATGTGAACGTGACGCGGTCCACCTGGGCGGGTTGCTGGGGTCCGAGTGGCTTCGAGTGGTAGTCGTCCGGATGCGGGGAGTGTTCGGCGCTCCGGCGGTGGAACGCTCCAGTGCGCACACGATCCGAACCGCCCTCCGTTTCGCGTGGGGTGCCCGGTCCGGATTCCTGATGGATCGTCAAAAGCATGGTCCGTACAGGAACATGTCGGGTGTTCCGGCCGGTCGTGGCCGGGGGGACGGGGTTGCGGCCCCGCCGCGGCCGAAGGTCCGGGGAAAATCCGGCACGGGTGCTGGATTTCACGGAAGAACGCCGACGGACCGTCGGGCGGGCGGCTGTCGGCGGCGAGCGGTGTCCCAGACCTCGCTCGACCCGAAGTGGACGTCGTACCGGTCCTGCAAGGGCGTCAGCCGGTCGAACGGCTGACGCCCCCAGGCCGCTTCCGCGAGTTCGCGGAAGTACCCGAAGCGCTCGACCCCCGGCGACGCGACGACCAGGAGGTCGGTCGGGCTGCCGGCCGCCGCCCCGAAGGCGTGCGGCAGCAGCGTCGGTACCGACACCACCCCGCCCGCGGCCACGGTCACCAGGGAGTCGCCGAGCAGGAACTCCGCCACGCCGTCGAGGACGTAGAACAGCTCCCAGGACACCGCGTGGTGGTGCGGCCGGGCGCCGTCGGCCCCGACGCCGAGCGTCAGCCGGTTGGCGCCGTACGAACCGCCGGTCGCGTCCGCGTCGACCAGCAGGCCGAACGCGCCGCCCGCCGGCAGCGCGAGGCGCTCCGCCTCCTGCGACCGGACGACCAGGGCGCGTGGTTGATCCGCGGTCATGGCTCTCCCCTCTCCCCTCGGGACCACGTGTACGGCACCATTCGACCCGGGGAGCGACCACCGGACCAGAAGCAGTCGGAGCGGGCGGTGATCACCGATCGAGATGAGTGGGGGTCCGCGCATGGAGCTCAGGCAACTGCAGTACTTCGTCGCCGTGGCCGAGGAGGGCGGGTTCGGCCGGGCCGCCGAACGGCTGACCATCGTGCAGTCCGCCGTGAGCCAGCAGGTCCGCCGCCTGGAGCGCGAACTCGGGGTGGTGCTCCTCGACCGGTCCACCCGGGGGACCCGCCTGTCCGCCGCCGGTGAGCGCCTCCTCCCCCAGGCCCGCGCCGCACTCGCCGCCGCCGAGCAGGTCCGGCGCACGGCGGCCGGCATCCGCGCGGGAGTCGACGGCGTCCTCCGCCTCGGCGCCGTCCAGACCCCGGGGACCCGCCTGGACGACGCCCTGGCGCGGCTCGCCGACCGCGCGCCCGGCCTCCGGGTGCGACTGCGGCAGGGCCCGCCCGCCGAGCGGCTGGAGGCCCTGCGGACGGGCGGGCTGGACGCCGCCCTGTTCCGCGCGGTCACCGCGCTCCCGGACCTCGACCTGGTCCCCGTCTGGCGCGACCCCCTCCACGTCGCGCTCCCGGCGGACCACCCCCTGGCGGCCGAGGACGAGCTCCGCCTCGACCGGCTCGCCCACCTGCCCCTGCGGCTCGCCGCCCGCGACCGCAACCCCGCCTTCCACGCCCTCGTCACCGACGCCTGCCGCGGAGCCGGCATCGACCCGCCGCCCGGCGAACCCTTCACCACCCTCCGCGAGACCCTCGCCGAGATCGGCTCCGCCACCACCCCCTCCTGGACCGTCTTCTACGAGGTCAACGGCCTCCCCGACCTCCCCCGGGTGGCCGTCCGCCGGCTGGCCGGGCCGACCGTCACCACCTCCCTCGCCCGCCCGGCCGGTCGCCCCGCGCCGGCCCTCCGCCATCTCCTCCACGCCCTCGGCGCGCCCCGCGCAGCCCACGCGCCCCACCCGTGATCCCGGCGGGCACCGCCGGGGCGTTCCCGGGCCGCGGCGGCCGGCGGTCCCCGCGCGCCGTCGGCGCAGGCCCGTCCGCACCGTCGGCCCGGACGTGACCCGGATCACGTCCGGGAGAAAACCCGCAGGCCCGACGGGGCGTCTAGTAGGTGTGAAACGGGTTGGGGCGGCGGCGCCGCAGGAACTGGACGAGGAACACCTCCTACGACGGGTGGCCCGGGGCGACCGGGCCGCCTTCGAGGAGCTGTACCGGCGCACGTCGCCGTGGCTGGCCGTGCGGTTGAACCGCCGCTGCACGGATCAGCAGATCGTCGCCGAGGTCATGCAGGAGACGTACCTGGCGGTGTGGCGCGCGGCGGGCTCCTTCGCCGGGAGCCGGACCGGAGGGACGGCCGTCGGCTGGCTGTGGACGATCGCGGCCCGCCGCCTCGTCGACGCGTTCCGGCGCAGGGCCCACCACGCGGAGCCCCCGCCCGCCGCGGCCCCGCACCCCGTGGCGCCCGCGGCCGAGGAGGAGGCCCTGGTGGCCACCGTCGGCGGCGACGTCGGGGACGCGCTGCGGCGCCTCGCACCGGAACTCCGGGAGGTACTGCAGGCCATGGTGCTCGACGGGCTGTCCGTCCGGGAGACCGCCGTCGTCCTCGGACTGCCCGAGGGAACGGTCAAGACCCGCGCCCGCCGGGCCCGGATCGCGATGCGGGAGGCACTGGGATGAACGTGGAACACGCGTCGGCACGACTGATCGACGGATACGCGCGCGGCGACACGGACCTCGTCGCGGACGAGGTGTGGGCCCTGGAGGCCCACCTGGAGGGGTGCCGCCCCTGCCGCGACCGGCTGTCGGCCGCCGTCCCCGCCGCCGCACCTGCCCTGGCGGCGCTGGCCGACACCGTCTGGTCCGATCTCGAACACCAGCTGGCGACGACCGCCCCGCCGGCCCCGCGCCGGCGCCGGGCGCGGCTGTCGGCCTGGACGACGCCCGCCATGACGCCGTGGCTGGCCATGGTCGTGGCCGTGACGCTGCTCGCCCTGCTGCTGGACCTGGCGGGCCCCGGCTCAGGACAGGTGTCCCTGATGCTGCTGCTCGCCCCCGTCCTGCCCGTGTGCGGTGTCGCGGCCTCGTGGTCGCGCGGCCTCGACCCGGCGTACGAGCTGACGGCCTCCACCCCGAGGGCGGGGCTGCAACTGGTGCTGCGGCGCACCGCCTCCGTGCTCGTCGTGGTGATCCCCGCGCTGCTGGCGGGCGGATGGGTGACGGGGGTGACGGCCGCCCAGTGGCTGCTGCCCTGCCTGGCCTTCACCTCGATGACCCTGGCGCTCGGCGGGATGATCGGGGTGACCCGCGCCGCCGTCGTCCTGGTGGCCGCGTGGGCCGCGGTCGTGGTGGCACCGACCCTGGCCACCAGCCGGACGGCCTTCGCCCTGCGGACGGACGGCCTGCCCGTGTGGGGGCTGATCCTCCTGCTGGGCGTCGGCGTCGTCCTCGCCCGCAGGGGCGCCTACACCGTGCTGGGCGCCCACCGGTGAACGTTCGCGAGACGCCCCGCCCCCGAGCCACGCCCCATCCCCGAGCCACCCCGAACCCCCCGAACCCCCGAGCCACCCCGCACCCCCGAGAGACGAGGAACGCACGATGCCCGCAGTGAGCAGGGCCGACATCGCCCCCACGGCCTACGCCTGGGAGATCCGGGCGACCGGACTGAAGGTCAGGGTCGGCAGGAAGCGGATGGCCGTCGACGGGCTCGACCTGTCGCTGGGCACCGGCGTCCACGGACTCCTCGGTCCCAACGGGGCCGGCAAGACTACGCTCATCCGGGCCCTGGCCACCGTGCTGCGCCCCACCGGGGGCGCACTGGAGCTGCTCGGGGAGCCCGCGGGCGGACCGGGCGAGCACCGCGCGCTGCGCCGCCGGATCGGCTACCTTCCGCAGGAGTTCGGCTACTACAAGCGCTTCACCGTGCGCGAGTTCGTCGAGTACATGGCCTGGTTGAAGGAGGTGCCGACGGCGGACATCCCCGCGGCGGTGCAGCGGGCCGTGGAACGGGTCGGCCTGGCCGACCGCGCGGACGAGCGGATGAAGGCCCTGTCGGGCGGGATGGTACGGCGGGCCGGCATCGCCCAGGCGATCGTCAACGACCCCTCGATCCTGCTGCTCGACGAGCCGACGGTCGGTCTGGACCCGGCGCAGCGGCTCCGCTTCCGCGGGCTGCTCCAGGAGCTGGGGACGGACACCTGCGTGGTCGTCTCGACCCACCTGGTGGAGGACGTGGCCGCGGCCTGCACCGACGTGGTGCTCTTCGCCGAGGGGCGGCTGGTCTTCCAGGGCACCCCGGACGAGCTGGCCGCGGCCGGCGGCCCGGAACACGTGGGAGACAGCCCGCTGGAGCGCGGCTACTCGGCCCTGCTCGTCGACCCCGCACGCACGAGGGGCGCCTGGTGAACCTCCGTATCCTCCGCATCGAGCTGCGGCGTTCCGTCGCCCCGTGGGCCGGCGCCGTCGTGGTGGCGTTCGCCCTCGCGTTCCTGCACCTCGTGCCCGGAGCGTGGTCGAGGGGCACCACGCTGTGGACGGCCCAGTGGACCTCGATGGCCCTGTGGACCCGGTTCCTGCTGCTGTTCCTGTGGCCGCTAGCGGTGGGTCTCGGGGCGCTCCAGGGGCTGCGCGACCACCGCTCGAAGATGGCCGAACTGCTGGCCAGCACCCCGAGACCCGCACGGCACCGCGCGGCCGCCCTGGCGGGCACGACGGCGCTCGCGCTGGTCTCGGCCTTCGGGCTCGTCCTCCTCGTGGGTGCGGTGCGGGTGCTCGCCGGAGACGCCGCGTACACCCACTTCGGCTGGCTGCCGGTCTCGCTGGTGGGGGCGCTCGCGCTGGTCGCGGGGGCCGTCCTGGGCATGGGGGTCGGACGGGCGCTGCCCTCCGTCCTCACGCCGCCCGCACTGGCCGTGGGCGCCTTCGTGGCCGTCAGCCTCCTGCGGCAGACCACGGACGCCGCGGTGCCGTCGTCCGCCGCGCCGAACCGCCTCGCGCTGCTGTCGCCGGCGGTGTCCGAGGTACGCCAGACGGTCTTCACGCTGTCCGCGTCCGTGCACCTCGGACAGACGCTCTGGCTGCTCGGCCTGGCCGCGACGGGCTTCGCGCTGCTGGCCGCCGCCGGCCCGCGCGCCCGGTTGCTCGCCCTCACCCCGCTGCTGGCGGGCGGCGCCGTCGCCCTGCTCCTGCTGCCGGCCGACCCCCGCGCCACGTACGTCGTCGACCGGGCCGCGGTGACGCAGGTCTGCGACGGCCCGGTGTGCGTGACGGCGGCCAGGCAGGCACGGCTCGCCGGTATGGCCGGTCCCGGCCGGGAGGCGCTGCGCCTGCTGCGCGGGGCCCTGGGCGAAGCGGCGCCCGTGACCGTCCGTGAGACCACCGTCCCGAGGGAGCTCCTCGGTGAGGCGGAACGGTCGCGCGACGCCCTGCTCGTCGACTTCGGCGACGAGGTGTTCGGGGGTGCGTCGGGCGAGCGGCTCACCCGGGCCCTGACGGGCCAGGGCCTGGTGCCGCTGTGCCACGCCCGGAGCTCCGCCGAGAGCGGCACGCTGGAGGAGGCCGTCGCCCAGAGCGTCGCGGCGGCCTGGGTCCTCGGAGGGGAGCTCCGGCCCCTCGACGGGACCATGTACACCCTGAAGGACTGGAACGCCATGGCCCGCCCGGTGTGGGAGGAGCTCACCGCGCTGCCCGGGCCGGAGCAGCGGCAGCGGATCGGCGCCCTGCACGCCGCCGCGGTCTCCTGCACGGACTTCCCGTTCGCCGCACTGACCGCCGGCAGGGTCCAGTGAGGTGGCTGACGCTGTACGCGCGCTCGCGGCGGGTACCGGCCGCCCTCGCCGTGGTGGCGGTCGGCGCGGTGGCGGTGTGGACGCTCGCCCGGCTGGGCGGCGGGCTGCCCGGGGACCCCCTGCCGTCCACGCTCGTCCTCGCCGCCGGGGCGACGGCGTTCTCGGCCGGCCTCGCCGGACAGGACCACGCGTTGGACCGGACGGCCGCGATCCGCTGGTGGCCGCGCCGGGCGGCGCACGTCCTGCTCTGCGGGGTCGTCGTCGGCGCGGTGGTGCCGGCGGTGCAGGTGGTGAGCGGGCAGCCGGCCGCCCCGGCCCTCGTCGTGCGCAACATCGCGGGGCTGATGGGGCTCGTGGCGGTCGGGGCGGCCTGCTGGGGGGCGCAGTTCGCGTGGGTCCTGCCGTTCGTGTGGCTGTCGTTCGCGTTCGTCCTCCCGCCCGCGACGGACCCGGCGACGCAGGTCCTGACCTGGATGCTGCTCCCGCCCGGCACGGCCGCCGGTACCTGGACGGCCCTCACCCTGGCCGCCGTCGGCACCACCGCCTACGCCACCACCGGCCCCCGCCGCTGACCACCCCCCGGACCCCACCCGGCCACCGCACCGAGGGATCGACGAGTCGCCGTCTCGTCGATCCCTCGGACACCCGTCGAACGACCGGGGACAGCCGGGTGTGCAGCTCTCCGCAGCAGGTGGCTGTCGCATCGTCGGCGCGGAGGGTTGCGACGACCACTCGACACGCGACCGCGCTGCTGCCGGAGGACTGTCCTCTCGACCGCGAGGGAAGGCACCTGGACATGAGTGAGGTCCTGACCGAGTGGGCGTGGCGGCTCACCGAAGCGGAACTGTCCGTGGTGCTGCCCCGTCGCTGGGCGCATTCGAAAGGCGTCGCTGCACGGGCCGCCGGTCTCGCCAGTGTGCTGGGCGACAGCGCCGATGTGGTCCACGCATCGGCGCTACTGCATGACATCGGCTATGCACCGAGACTGGCGATGACCCATTTCCACCCGCTCGACGGTGCCCGGTTCCTCCGAGACGTCCACGGGGTGGATGATCGGCTGACCCGATTGGTGGCGAACCACTCGTTCGCGCTGATCGAAGCCGAGGAGCGGGGACTCCGCGACGTTCTGGAGACGGAGTTCCCGCTGCTGGACGACCGGCGGCCGGTGGATGCGCTGGTCTACTGCGACATGACGACGACGCCCGACGGGGCCCTGACGACCGCCGGAGAACGAGTGGCGGAGATCGTGGGGCGCTACGGGGCGGACAGCGTGGTGGGGCGGTTCATCCGTCGGGCAGCACCGCCGATCTTCGCGGCGGTGGCGCGGGTGGAGGCCGCGCTGGCCGCTCAGCCGAGGTAGGGGTAGGTGCCGGCGAGGTAGTCGCCGATCTGTCGGCGCATGCTGGGGTGGATGTCGTACCGGTCGAGGTCGGCGGGCCGAATCCATCGGACGTCGTCGGCCTCGTCGTTGATCGTGGGCTCGCCGCCGACGGGCCGGCCGATGTACGCGTTCTCGTACTGCTGGCGGATCTCGCCGTCGGTGTACGCGACGATGTGGTGCGGGTTGCTGTAGACGCCCAGGAATCCGGTCACCTCGGCGATCACGCCGGTCTCCTCCAGGCATTCGCGCACGGCGCACTGGGCAGCGGTCTCGCCGATGTCCTGCGCCCCGCCGGGCAGGGCCCACTGGCCGGTGTCACGTCGGCGCTGCATCAGGATGGCGCCGTTGTGGTCGGCCACGAGCAGGTTGCTCGCAGGAACGAGGGTGTTGGCCTTGGGGGCGTCGGGGTCGTCGAGATACTCAGTCCTGCCCATGTGCGGTGTTCCCCTCCGATACGGGTGTCCAGGGTTTCGCGCCGTCCCAGACGGCTTCGAAGCTCTGAGCGTAGTTGTCGAACCATCCTGTGGAGTCGACCCTCCTGAGGTGGAGCAGAGGGTTGGCACTCGCGGGCTGGCCCCACACGTGCGGATTGACCAGGAGGTCACCGTCGTAGCGGAACAGCGAGTTGTAGAGCGTGGTGTCGTGGAGGCGCACCTCGCAGCCGGCCCTGTCCGGCAGGATCCGGTAGTAGGTGAGCGAGGCACGGATCTTCGCGGCGAGCGCGTCACCGATACCCTCCTCACGCCCCCGGACAACGGCCGCCCTGCCAGCCGGATCTCCGAAGCACAGACGGACGCGAACACCGGCCGAGGCCCGTTCCGCAAGCATCCTGGCGACGTGCGGGTTGGTCTGTGCGAAGAACGTCCCGGAGAACACGAGCACGTCGATCTGGGTCTCGGCCTCCCGCAGCAACGACAACCACATCTCCCGTGGCACGCTCGCTCGGTTGACGTAGGTGCCGACCAGCTCGGTGCCGGCCGCGAGCGGCCTGCCCGCCAGTGGCGCCGGTGCGGGCCAGAGGAAGGTCTCCTCCACTCGTAGGTGCTGGGCGGCCGCGAAGCGGTGTCGCGGGTGCGGCACTCGTCCGCCGATCCAGCGGCCCACGGTCTTGGGGTCCACCTCGCACGCGGCGGCGAGCAACTCGGGAGAGACGCCGCGCTGAGCGAGTACGGAGCGAAGTCGCTCGTTCACGGAAACCATATAAGCCGAGGCAGGCGTCGGCTTGCAAGGAGGTAGGGGGACACCTCATGGGCTCACGGATCGGCAGGGTGCCTACGCTGGCGCCATGCCGCTGATCATCCTCTGGGACATCGACCACACGCTCATCGAGAACGCGGGGGTCAGCAAGGAGATCTACGCGGCCGCCTTCGCCGCCCTGGCGGGGTATCCACCGAACCATGCGGCCCGGACCGAAGGCCGAACCGACCGCCTGATCATGCGTGAGATGTTCCGCCGCAACGATCGGCCGGAGCCCGACTGGCCGACAGTCCAGACGGCCCTCGAAGTGGCGGGGATCGAGCGGTTCGACGACCTCCGCCGACGCGGCACGGCTCTCCCGGGCGTCCGGGCAGCACTCGAAGCGGCAGCCGACCGGCCCGGCTGGGTCTCTTCGGTACTGACCGGCAACATTGCGGCCAACGCGCGGGTGAAGCTCGCGGCCTTCGGCCTCGACGACCTGCTGGATCTGGCCGTCGGAGCCTACGGGGCCGATGCCGTTCAGCGCCGTGAGCTGGTGGCCGTCGCGCGAGAACGTGCTCGCCGACACCGCGGCCTGCCTGTTGACGTACCAGTGGTCCTGGTGGGGGACACTCCTCGTGATGTCGAGGCGGCGCTCACCTCCGAGGCCGGGGTCATCGCCGTGGCCACGGGTGTCGACAGCCAAGCCGACCTGATTGCGGCGGGCGCGAGCACCGTGCTGCCGGACCTCTCCGACACCCCGGCTCTTCTGAAACTCCTGCGGTCATTCGCGTCCGACTGAGAACGTCCCAAGACGTCCCCGAGCCGTCCCGGTACGCGGTGCCGCCATCCCGGAACCCTTCGCCACCATCAGGTCACCAGCCGAGCGACCGGCCGAGGGAGACTCGTATGATCGGCGAAGTGACCGGGATCCAGCGGATCCGAATGCTCTACCTGCAGTTGTTGTACCGCTGCAACTTCGAGTGCCTGCACTGCTTCCACGGCGAGCGGCTCAAACACGCGGACGCGTTCTCGTCAGAGGAGGCCATCGAGCTCCTCACCCTCATGCGTGACCGGTACGGCACCGAGGCCGTCACCCTGCTCGGTGGCGAGCCGTTCATCTACAAGGCCCTGCCGCAGGTCGTCCGCCATGCCAAACAGGAACTCGGTCTGCAGGTCCAGATTTGCACCAACGGCTACCGCATCGAGCGCCGGCTCGCGGAGATCGCCCCCTACCTCGACCTGCTGAGGGTGTCGTTGGAGGGCATCGGCGCGACCAACGACCACGTCCGCAGGTTCGGCAGCTACCAGGGCGCGCTGAGCGCGCTCGACCTGGCGCGGGAGCTCGGTGTCGCCACCGGGGCCACCATGACGGTGACCGCCCGCAACATCGACGAGGTGGTCCCGCTGGCTCGTACCCTCCAGGACTTCGGGGCCCGACAACTGAAGCTCCACTGCATGCGCCCGGTCGGCAACGCGGCCGACCACCCCGAGCTGCTCGTGACCGAGCCCGCCGCGTACGCCCGCCTGCGCGAACGGCTGAAGGGCGCGAAGCTCTCGATCGAGGTGATCGTTGACGAGGACCTGTCCGAGGACGGTGCCCCGGACATCTGCGCTCACATCGACGGACCGCGAGAGATCGAGCGGATCGAGGCCGACCCGCGCGGTGCGCTCACCATGTCCTGCAAGGCCGTCGGCAAGGACTCGCATGCTTTCTGGTACGACAAGCTCGCCGGTCACATCGTCCACCGGCCCTCCGCGACCGACGAACTCACCCTCGCCGTTCCGGACGTGGTGTACGCCCGTGTCTGACCGTCCGCTGTTCGAGAGCCTCGAAGGGCTGCGCGGCACCGGCAAATCGACCGTCGCACCGATGCTCGCCGCAGCCCGCGAAGCCGTTCTCGTCCCCACCGTGCCGGTCTTCTACCAGCCACTGCGGCGCGAGATCGACATGCGGGACAACATCGAAGCCCGGATGAGCTTCTACCTCTCCGCACTCTTCACCGCCGTCGACGAGATACGGCACCACCTCGCCGCCGACGTCCCGGTCGTCGTGGAGAGCTACTTCGCCCGGTGCCTGGCCAACCATCGAGCCCTGGGCGCGAATCTCGGCGTCATACTGCCACCGGATCTCCCCCAACCTGTCACCTACCAGCTGTTCTGCACGGAGGACGAGCGCCAACGCCGCCTCGCCGGGCGGCACAAGCCGATCTCCCGGTGGGACGCCCTCGGTGAGGACGTGGTCGAGCGGATCACCACCGCCTACGCGCAGTTCCCGATGCGCCGGGTGGACACCACGGGCCTCGAACCGGAGCAGGTAGTCCAGTCCATCCTCGCCATCGACGCGGAAGGATCCCACTGCCGTGCAGACACGGAGCCTTTGGGAGCACACCCTCACCTTCTTCCCCCAGTTCCTCGCCGCGCTGAAGGAGCACGCGCCCCGTGACGCCACCGTCGCGGTCATCGGCGCGAGCGACGGCAAGTTCGTCCTTCCACTGGCAGCCGCCGGCTACCGCGTCATCGCGGTCGAACGCGACCCGCTCGCCCTTCACGGCGGAGAAGTGCACCTGCCCGGCACCGCACACGCCCACGCGACGGGGCTGATCGACCGTCTCAGGCTCGAAGACCTGTATGACCGGGTCCAGGTCGTGGAGCAGGACTTCCTCGGCTCCGAGCCGCTCGACAGGCTCTGCGACGCGGTTTGGACCAGCTGCTCCTGGCACTACAGCGTCAACCACCGCCGCCCGCTCGCCGAGTTCGTCGCCCGCATGCAGCTCCTGGTGCGCGCCGATGGTCTGTTCGGCGCGGAGTTCATGATGCCGGTGGAGGCGCGCCACCATCTGGTCGACCACTACACATCGCCCGAGAAGCTCAGCCGCCACTTCACCGGCGCCTGGAACGTTCTGCTGACGCTGCGGACTGCGGAGTTCACCGAGCGGGCCCACCACGGCCGGCTCCAGGACCATACCCACCGGATGGGACTGCTCCTCGCAGCCCGCACGTCGGACCACCCTCACCCGCACGGGAAGAAGAACGCATGAAGCACGAGTACGAGGCCAAGTTCCTCGCTGTCGACGTGGCCGACCTCCAGGCGCGACTGACAGTACTGGGAGCCGTCCAGGCTTTCCCCCGCACCCTGCTCACCAGGAAGATCTTCGAGAGCGATGCCCTCGACGGCGGTGCTTGGGTCCGTCTGCGCGACGAGGGTACCCGATCCACGTTGACGCTCAAGCAGGTCACCGACGCCACCACGATCGACGGCACCACCGAGATCGAGACCGAGGTGGCCGATCTGCAGTCCATGGCCGAGATCCTCCGCAGCCTCGGTCTGCGGGAGGTCCGCTACCAGGAGAACTATCGAGAGGAGTGGCGTCTGGGTGAGGTCGCCTTCGACTTCGACACCTGGCCCGACCTCGCCACCTTCGTGGAGATCGAGGGCCCCGACGAGGCATCCGTCCGCCAGGCTGCGTCGCTGCTCGAACTCGATTATGCCGAGGCCCGGTTCGGCAGCGTCGACGAGATCTACAAGAGCGAGGCCGGCCGCGACATCCTCGCCGAACCCGCCCTCCTGTTCGACAACGGCCATCAGCGGGAGGGATCCGGTAGCCACGGAACTCCCGCGACCTGAACGGGGGGCGAGCTGCCCCTCGTCGATCGGCCGTTCCGGCTCGTGTCCACCCGGCCACCGCACCGCCCCCGCCCCCGTCATCGAGCGGGGGCGGGGGCGGGGGCCGTCCGGGGTGGGTCAGTGGAGCCAGGGGCGGGTGCGGACGGCGGGGAGGGCGGTCCAGCGGTGGCCGAGGCCCCAGGTGGTGCCGGTGCCGGTGACGGCGAGGACGGCGAGGAGCAGGGCGTAGACGAGGTGGTAGTCGATCAGCGGGTTGCTGGAGCCGCTGGCGGTGCCGTCGGCGAGGTGGCGGGCGGGCGGCCACTCGGCGGCCCACATCAGGGCGAGGAGGGCGGTGCCGCCCACGGCGGCGATCCGGAGCCCGATCCCGCCGAGGAGGGCGAGGCCGAGGCCGAGCAGGCTCGCCATGAACAGCCAGTCGACCCAGGTCTGACCGGCCATGGCGTGGAAGGTGCCGCGCAGCGGGCCGGCGGCGACGTGGCCGAGGAAACCCTCGGTCGGGGAGGCGCCGTCGAGCCAGGCACGCCCCGCGGCGGTGCCGTAGCCGAGGCCGAAGGTCTTGTCGAGGAAGGCCCAGAGGAAGACGGCGCCGAGGGCGATGCGGGCGGTGGCGAGGGTGGCGGCGGTCGCGAACGGGGCCCGGCTGGTGGCACCGCCCTCCGGGCGGCCGGTGCGGCGGGGCGTCAGGGGCGTGGGGGCAGGGGTGTGCTGGGTGGCCATGACGGCTCTCCTCGGTGGGGTGGCGCGCCGAGCGGCTGCGCCGAAGTGCCCTGGTGGGGTGACGTGGTGGGGCGGTGGTCCGTGTGTGCCGCCGCCGGGTGCGGGGCGGGCGGCGGGGTGCCAAGGGGCGCGGTGCGGTGGCGCTGCGGTGCGTCGGTGCAGGGTGGCGCACGCGGCGGCCGGGTCACGGCCGGTGGGTCGGGCGGTGCTGTGGAGCTCCGGCCCGGGCGTCTGCCGACAGCTTGCACCGGGGGTGCCGGGAGGGTCTGCGGGCCGTTGGTCCCTGATGTCGGGACAAGGGTCCCGAGGGCGCCCGGCGCCACAGCGTGGGCGGTCAGCGAGGTGGAGGGTCGGGCCCGACCGGGAGCGGTGCCGGGCCGCCGCGCCGGCTCGCCCAACGCCCCTCCGGGCAGGCGGCGTTGGCCTTGGGCGCCGAGGCGGGCGCCGTCGCCTGGGGCGCAGGAGGGCAGCCGGATCCGACCGGTGCGGCGGTGGCCTCGGTTCACCCCTGCGACCGCACGACACGACAGTGGGTATCAGCCCTCCTCCTGGCCACCTGCGGACCACCTGACCTGCGGAGATGAGCAGAACCCCTGTTATTGTGCGCCAATGTCAACGATCAAACAGTTCCAAGTGACCTTCGACTGTGCGGAGCCTGTGCGCCTCGCCGCCTTCTGGTGCGAGGTGCTGGGGTACGTCATGCCGGCGGTCCCGGAGGGCTTCGCCACGTGGGAGGAGTGCTACCGCTCGCTGCCGCCCGAGGATGCGGTCTACTTCGCGTGCACTGATCCCGCGGGTGTGGCTCCGCGCCTGCTCTTCCAGCGGGTTCCCGAAGGCAAGGTCGTCAAGAACCGGGTGCATCTCGATGTGCGGGCCGGCGTCGGGCTCGTGGGTGACGAGCGCCTGGCCACACTCGAGGCCGAGTGCGCACGGCTGATGGTGCTCGGCGCGAGGCACGTGCTGACGCAGCGCGCCGATGGCGTCAACGAGTCGTGCATCACGATGCAGGACATCGAGGGCAACGAGTTCTGCCTCGCCTGATTTCTCCTCCGAGACTGCGAGGTGGGGAGCCCTCTCCCGGGGACCTTTCAGGTCCCGCATGCGGCGGGAGTCATCCCGTGAGAGCGAGGTTGTGCGGGCGGGCAACGCCGTGCATCGCGTGGCGCACACCGTCGCCTCTCGGGCGGCGGTCGCGCAGGATCTTCCAGGTCTTCATCCGGGCGAAGGCGTGCTCGACGCGGGCGCGAACCCGTTCGTGGTCGTGTTCGGCCTGCCAGTCAGTCAGTTCGCCGCCTCTGGGACGGCGGTGCGGGACGGCGAGGCCGGTTCCGGGGCAGTCGCCGTCGGCGATCGTGGTTGTCCGGCCGACGGCGGCTTTGGCCCCGGATTCCTCCCCTGCCCTGCAGTCGTCGCGGTTGCCGGGCAGGGGTCGGCCCACCACCACGACCAGGCGGGTGGTCCGGGACGGTCCGGGGAGTGGATGCGCCGCCGAACGCCGCCGCCCGCAGGAGCCGGTGAAGGGTCTCGGCGGCGGACGGAGCGTCCCGGGCCCCCGTCCGCCGCCGAACCGCGACGAGGTGACGGTTCGTCAACTCCAGCTGGAGTGCAGCGGCTTGCCCTCGGCGTAGCCGGCGGCGCTCTGGATGCCGACGACGGCCTTGTCGTGGAACTCCTCCAGGGAGGCCGCGCCCGCGTAGGTGCAGGAGCTGCGCACGCCGGCCACGATCGAGTCGAT
>NZ_JAQYWW010000586.1:0-327 GCF_036322525.1 Streptomyces sp. BE20
CCGCCGAACTGTCGGGCCTGGCCAGCTGGGCCTGGACCGAACTGGCCCAGCGCGAGGCGGCGGCCGAGGCCGCCGCGGAGGTCGGTGCGGTGTTCCGGATGCCGCTGGCCGGCTGAACCGCACCGGCGACGACCGGCCGGGGCCCGGCTCCCGGCCGGGCCACCGGGAGGAGTTCCTCCCGGTGGCCCGGCCGGGAGCCCGGAGGGGCTCCTTCGGGAACTCTTCCGGCGAAACGGACGACTCTTCGGAACAGGCACCCTTGACCTGTCCCTGACGGCCTTCCGGCGACCACCCCTCGGCCGCCGGAAGGCCGTCCGGCGTTTCCCG